>JBDUAS010000108.1:0-22296 GCA_040004535.1 Deltaproteobacteria bacterium | reverse complement strand
GGCGATAGATGTTCTCCATCACCATCACGGCGTCGTCGACGACGAGGCCGACCGCGAGCGACAAGCCGAGCAGGGTGAACGTGTTGAGCGTCCAGTGCAGGAAGTACAGGACCGCGATCGTGCCGAGCAGCGACATCGGGATCGCGAACAACACGTTCAGCGTCGACGACAGCGAGCCGAGGAACAACCAGCACACGATCGCGGTCAGGATCACGGCGAGCACGAGCTCGAGGCCGATCTCGTTGACCGACTCCTTGATGAACTGGGTCGTGTCGAACAGCACCTCTACCGTCATGTTCGGCGGCAGTTGCTTCTGGAGCTCGGCGAGCTTCTTGGTGACCGCCGTCGCGACGGCGACCGCGTTCGAGCCGGGCACCTTCAAGATGCCCATCGCCTGGACCGGCACGCCGTTCGAACGCGCCTTCGAGTTCTCGTCCTCGAAGCCGTCCTGGACGAGCGCGACGTCGCTCAGGTGAATGATCGACGTGCCGACCTTCTTGATCACGATGTTGCGGATCGTGTCGAGGTCGGCGGCTTCGCCGAGGACGCGGACGTCGATCGCCTTCTGACCGTTCGTCATCTGGCCGCCCGACGACGTGACGTGCTGGTTCTTGATCGCGGTCGTGATGTCGGTGACCGTCGTCGAGGTCGCGATCAACTTGTCGGCATCGACCCAGATCCGCACGGCGCGATCGAGGTAGCCCATCATCGACACCTGACCGACGCCTTCGATCGTGGTCAGTGCGTCCTGCAACTGATAGCGCGCGACGTCCGCGAGCAACTGGCGCGCGAACGGGCCCGACACGCCGACCGTGATGATCGGCGTATCGTCGGGGTTCGACTTCGACACCGTCGGCGGCTGGACGCCGGTCGGCAGCGTGCGCTGGATCTGCGCGATCTTCGCCTGGACGTCCTGGACCGCGAGATCGATGTCGCGATCGATATCGAACGTGGCGGTCACGCGCGCCGAGTTCTGGCGCGCCGACGACGTCATCTCGGTGATGCCGGTGACCTGCGCGAGCACGTCCTCGATCGGGTTGATCAACCCGACCTCGACATCCTCGGGCGATGCGCCGGGCCACGACACGCTGACCGACACGCTCGGGTTGTTGACGTCGGGGAACTGACTGACCCCGATGCTCGTCGCACCCGGGACGATGCCGAGCGCGATCAGGCCGAACATGATCGTCGCGAACATCAACATCCACGCGAACACGGGCCTGCGCAGGCAGAGGTCAGTGATGTTCACTGCGCCTCTCTCTTATGCCGATGTCCAGAGCCAGAGCCGGAGCCGGAATCCGTCGCTGCAGGCGCGGTGCTACCGCCCGTCGACGCCGGCGGCGGCATGTCTCCCGAGGTCGAATTCGAGCCCGAGCCCGAGCCCGAGCCGGCGCCGGCTTCCGCCTCGGCCATCGTCTCCTTCTTCGAGATCTTGACCGGTGCACCGTCGCTGAGCGGCTCGATGCCGCGCACCACCAACATGTCACCCGCCTTCACGCCGCGCGTGACCTCGACGCCGCCTTCGGGCGTGTGCATACCGGTCTCGACGACCACCGCGTGCGCGATGTTCTTGTCGTCGACGATGTAGACGACGTTGCCTTTCTCCGTCGGCTGGATCGCGAGGCCCGGCACGACGATGCCCTGACGCGCATCGCCGACCGGCACGGTGACCTGGCAGAACGCACCGGGGCGCAGCCAGTACACGTGGGTCGTCTCGTCGACCTGCGCGGTCACGCCGACGAGCCGCGTCGCCGGATCTGCCGCGCCGTTGACGAGCGTGATCTTCGAGCCGAACTCGTGCGCGCTCTCGCGCAGCTTGATCGTCGCGGTCATGCCGGGCTTGAGTCGCGGCGCGTCTTGCTCGCTGACCTGAAACCGGAGCAGCAGCGGATCGCGCTGGAGGATCGTCGCGAGCACGGCGCCGGGTTGGAGGAACTGACCCTGCTGCACGGTGCGGGTCTGGACCACGCCCGCGATCGGCGCACGCACCGTCGAGTCGCGGAGGTTGAGGTTCGCGACCGACAGCGCCTGCCGCGCCGCATCGACATCGGCCTTCGCCGTATCGACGGCCGTCGACTTCTGCTCGATCTCTTCACCGGGGACGAGGCCGGGCGATTCCTTCTGGGCCTCGAGCCGGCGATTGAGCGCGGCCTCGGCCGATTTCTGGGTCGCTTGCGCCTTCGCGAGCGTGCTGTTCGCCTGGTTGACCGCGATCGAGTAGCGCTCGCTCTCGATCGAGACGAGCGGATCGTTCTTGTTGACGTTCTGGCCCTCGGTGAACGCGACCTTGTCGACGGCACCGGCGACGCGCGCCGTGATCTGGACTTGCTGGAACGCGTCGATGCTGCCGGGCGCGTTGACCGAGTACTGCATCTGGCGCACCTCGAGGGGCGCGACCTCGACGGGATATTGCAGCTTGCCGCCACCGCTGCCGCGCTTGCCGCCAGCCGCCGGGGTATCCGCTTTCTTGCCGCAGCTCGCGAGCGCGATCGCGACGAGGATCCAGGTCTTGGTCATTTCTTGGTCTCCTCGAGCGGGCCTTGGCCCATCGCTTGGCGCAGCGCGAGGTACGCGTTTGCCACCGAGTATTCTGCTTCCGCATAGCTCACCTCGGCGGTGAATCGCTGCTCGTTCGCGTCGACGAGCTCGATCGCCTTCGCGAGGCCCTGCTTGTAGAGAATCCCGGTCTCGAACGCACCCTTGCCGCTGGCCGTCGCGGCATCCTTCGCCGCCGCGAGTGCGGCCTGCGCCGCGGCGAGCTGGCTCGCAGCCGTACGGACGTCGGTGTCGATCGAGCGCACGAGCTCCTGGCTCTGGAGATCAGCGATCTTCGCCGCCGCATCGCGCGAGCGAATGTCGGACGACCGCGCGCCGGCGTCGTAGATGCTCCACGACGCCGCGAACTGGATCGAGCCGTCGACATCGTGACCGCTCGTGCCGGCGTTCGAGGTCGCCGTGAGCTGACCGATCAGCGACAGCGTCGGCAAGTAGCGATACCGAGGCTCGCGCGCGAAGTCGTGCGCCGCGAGGGCGCTGTCCTTGCGCGCGATCAGATCGGGGCGTGCGGCGAGGCTCTGGTTGACGAGCGTGTCGGCTGGGGGCGGTGCCTGCTTGCCGGCGTCGAGGACAGCGCTCGGTGGGACCAGCGTCGTCGGCGCCGGTGCGTTGATGATGAAGGCGAGCTCGAGATACGCGGTCGCGAGCTGACTGCGATCCTGCAACAGCTCGCGCACCGAGGTCGACAAGCTGATCTGCGCGCGCGTGACATCGTTCGAGCTCACGAGCTGCGCCTTGAACTGAGCATCCGTATCGGCGACGTCGGCGGTCGCCGTATCGAGCTTCTTCTGCGCCGCGACGACGACCTCCTGGTCGAGCAACACGGCGAAGTAGGCCTTCGCGACATCGAACGAGAGCTGGCGCTTGTCCTCGATCGTCTCCGCGCGCTGCGCCTCGAGGTTGTGCTTCGCTTCCGCGAGCAACGGAAACGCGGACGGCACGATCAGCGGCTGCTGCAGCGTGAGCGAGCCTTGCGCTGCATTCTTGGGAGCATCTCTCGGGCGGATCGTGTCGTTTCCGCTCGCGTTCAGAACGGGTAGAAACGCCACGTGGGCGCGTTCGACGGCCGCGTCTGCCTGGACCGTTTGAAGATCCGAGATCTGGGCGCGCTCGTTGCGCGTCAACGCCAGCTGGATGGCGTGATCGAGTGTCAGCGACTCGTCGGCATGCGCGCTGGTCGCGCCGAGGAGGATCGCCGCGAACCCCAAAAGCACGCGTGCCATGAACCGACGAGCATAACAGCCGGTGTGGTGAGTCCTGGCGCCCCGGCGGCACTATACAGTTGTTCACATTAATCGTGCTAAGAGGGCGGCGATGTTGAACGAGCCCCTGGCGCTACGCTCCGGTCTAGTGATCCCGAATCGCGTCGCGCTCGCTGCGATGACGAATGGCCAATCGCATCCGGACGGCACACTCGCCGACGAGGAATTGCGGTGGCTCGAGCGTCGCGCCGAAGGCGGCTTCGGGTTGGTGTGCACGTGCGCGGCGTACGTCGCGAAGGACGGCAAGGCGTGGGACGGCGAGCTCGGCGTCGATAGCGATGCCGATCTTCCCGGGCTGACCCGCTTGGCCACGGCGATCAAGCGGCACGGTGCCACGGCGTACGTGCAGCTGTTCCACGGCGGCGTGCGCGCGACCCAGCGCCTGACCGGCGAGCAAGTGTGGAGCGCGAGCGAATTCAAGGAGGACGCGCCCGACTTCGAGCCGCCGCGCGCAGCGACCGAGGCCGACATCGTGCGCACGATCGATGCGTTCGCGGCCGCCGCGGCACGGTGCCAGCAGGCGGGCTTCGACGGCGTCGAGCTCCACGGCGCACACGGCTATCTGCTGACCCAGTTCATCTCGGCGGTGACGAACACCCGCAGCGATGCGTGGGGTGGCTCGCTCGAGCATCGCGCGCGGCTCGTCCGCGACGTGTTGCGCGCGGTGCGCGAGCAGTGCGGCGCGAATTACAGCGTCGGTGTGAGGTTATCGCTCGAGCACGGCGGCAGCGCGCGCGGGCTCGATCTCGACGAGAGCCTCCAGGTCGCGCGCTGGCTCGCCGACGACGGCGCCGACTTCATTCACGCGTCGCTGTGGCGCGCCGAGAACTTCACGAAGAAGCGGCCGGCCGAGCACCCGATTCCACTGTTGCGTGCGGCGGTACCTGCGGACGTCGCGATCATCGCCTCGGGGAACATCTGGACGTACGCCGATGCGGCCGCGGCGCGCGAACGCGGCGCCGACATGATCTCCCTGGCGCGGCCGGCGATCGTGAACCCGGACTGGCCGAAGCAGGTCAAGCCCGGCTGGGAGCCACGGCGGCCGCCGCTGACGCGCGCCGAGCTCGGCGAGCTCGCGGTGTCACCCGCGTTCGCGGTGTACCTGCGGCACTTCAAGAACCTCGTCGCGGACTGAGCGCGACGGTCTCAAGTGCCGGGCTTCGGGCTCAGGCGACGGAACATCGCGCCGAGCGCGCGCGCGTCGGTGTCGGCCGCGGCGTCTTGCTCGTGATACTTCGCGTAGTGTGGTGCGGCCTCGGTGTCGTTGCCGGCGCGGAGCGCGGCGGAGTAGGCCTCCCACGCGTTTTCGCGCTCGCCGAGGTAGCGGGTGAGCGTTGCGAACAGCTCGCGATCGGGCGCGGGCACCGCCGCGGCGGTGACGTGTGCGCGAAGCTCGCGCCACGGCGGCAGGACCTGGTTGTCGATCGCCTCGGCAAGGCCGAGCTCGTCGATCTGATTCGCGTGCTGGCGCTGCAGTGCATCGTTGAAGCGCTGGAGCGTGGCGTGCTCGCCGGCGCGGAACTCGATGATGGCGGGTGCGTCGACGAGCTCGCCCATCGCCAGTGGCTCTGCCTTCGTGCAGGACGCCAACATCGACGTAGACATGAACACGAACACGAACGTGAAAGCTCGCGAAGCCGCGCGTCGCACCGCGCCGCTCATGCGCGCCGCTTGGTCTTCGCCGCGGTCGCGCGTTTCGGCGCGGCCTTGCGCTCGGGCTTCGCCGGCGGAGCGGGCATGCCGCCACCGTCGAGCTGCTTCAACAGCTTCTTCGGCGCCTGCGCCCGGTAACTCTCGTCGATCCATGCCTTCAGCATCTCGAGCGACGGCTCGTGCTTCTCGAAGCTCGCGCTGACCCAGCCGCTCTTGCCGAGCCCGTACTCGGTCGGCTTCGTGAACGGCAGCATCAACGCCATCGCGCTCGAGCTCGGCAGCTTGCACGAGATCTGAAACGGCTCGCCCTCGACGGTGAGGTACGCGAACGTCTTGTCGTTGACCGCGAGGTCCTTGTGCCCGGGCCACGGACTCTTCAGATGGGCACCGGGAAGCGCGATCCCGTAGTCGCGCAGCTCCTCGAGGATCTTGTCGCTCGCTCGGCTCTTCACCATGCCCGGGGATAGCACGAGCCTCACAGCGGGTGGACGGTGAACACGCCTTGACCGGCGTAGCTCACCGCGTCCATCGGCGCAGTGCCGCTGCTCTCCGCATCGACGACGCTGCCCTCGTCGATGTAGGGCTTGAGGTTGACGGACTCGAGCTCGAACGACAACGTCTGGACCGCACCGGGCGAAGTCGCGTGCGCGATCTTCACCTTCGGCAGCGTCGTGCCGGACTTCGAGCTCTCGACGAACACGTCGATCGACATGACGAAGCTCCAGTCATCGCTGTCACCGGCGGGCTCGTCGGTCGGTGTGATCGCGAGATCGAGCGACTTCAGCGTGACGCTGTCGATCGGGCCGGTATCCATCGCTTTGATCTGCGAGCTGAGGTCGAGGTTCAGCGGCACCGGGAACAACGTCGCGAGCGGTCCGGGAAGCGGCGAGCCCTGGACCTCTTGCTCGGGAATGGGCTGGGTGATGTCGAAGTCGGCGATGCCGCAGCCGGCGAACAGCAACAAAAGGGCGAGGCGCATCCCTCCACCATGAAGCACGTCGCGCGCCACGAGCGTCAGAGCGGCGTGAGATCCGCGTGGCCACGATCACGGCGTGCGCGAGCTAGGCGGAGCGTGCAGCCACCGTGCAAGGGTCGTACGGTCCTCCTCGTCGAAAATCGTGCCCGCCGGCGGCATCGTGCGCGTGACCAGCA
This sequence comes from Deltaproteobacteria bacterium, assembly GCA_040004535.1. Classification (GTDB taxonomy): domain Bacteria; phylum Myxococcota_A; class Polyangia; order Haliangiales; family Haliangiaceae; genus JABFXX01. The sequence goes on along the minus strand of JBDUAS010000108.1, from coordinate 15,673 downwards.
CGCGGCGGACGAGCTCGTCGTGCTCCGCGGTCCACGACGCGGGCGTCGAAAGATCGACGCCCGCATCTCCACCCGGGAGGTGGCAGTGTGCGCAGACGCGCGTGAAGATCGGCTGGATCCGTGCGCCCCACACCGGATCACCCGCCGCCGCGCCGAGCGAATAGCGGCGCAATCCGGCCGCACCGACCCACACGTCGCCGTTCGGCGTGCCGAACATCGGCTCGCCGCCAGCGCTCGCGACGGTGGTGTCGAGCGCTCTCGAGTCGCTCGCGAGATACAGACGCTTGCCGACCTCGAGCCATAGCTTCGCACCGGCGATCGCGATCGCCGCGACGTTCGCGACCTCCAAGGACTGGAGCTCGCCTCCCCGCTCGAGCCATACGCCCTGCGGCGACGCTACGACGAGTTGCGACGAGGCCGCGTCGGCGTCGAGAAACCCGGGGCGCGGTTGTTCGATCGCGAACGTCTTGCGCTGATCGGTCGCGAGCTCCCACAGCTCGACCCCATGAGCACTGGCGAGCGCGAGGCGACCGCGGGCCACCGCGAGGCGATCGCGCGGCGTATCGAGGTCATAGCGCGTGACGTGGATGCCGTCGCCGGTGACGAGCACCGCACGATCGAGGAGCACCGCGACGGTCGTGCCCGCACCTGCGACCGCGCGCACGGCGTCCTTGGTGAGGCCGAACCGCGAGCCGATCGGTTCGAGCTCGCCGTCGAGGCGGATGCGCCACAGCGTGCCGTCGAACCGGGTCGCGACGATCCAGCGGCCGTCACCGTCGAGCGCGGGGATCGAGGCGGCGCTCGTCCAGAGCTGAGCGGGACACGGCGTCGGGCAGGCGACGGGGACGCGAGTGGTGATGATCTCGCCGCGGATGATCGTGAGGTCGTGGCCGAGCGCGTAGGTGATGTCGCCCTGGGAGATGACTTGATCCGCGCGGGTGTCGGCGATCGTGGCGACGGGGCCGGCGCTGATGGGAGGTGGCGCATGGCCCGCGCAAGCCGCGAGCAGACCGAGCATCGCCAGCCTCATCCGCGCAGCATCGCCTTCACGACCTCGCCGTCGCGCAGATACTTCCGGGGGTCGATCGCGAACGCCGCCAGGAAGGTCGCCAGCAGATCCGGTGGTGCGATCGGTCGTGCACCGTCGGAGAAATTCAAGCCGGCGTCGGCCGGCAGGACCTGCTCGGGGTCGGTCTTGCCGAACGTCTTGCCCGCGACGAACCGCGGCGAGATCACGAGTGCAGAGTTGTTCGGGTAGTGATCGCGTCCACCTGCCAGATTGATCTGCGGCGTCCGGCAGAAATCGGAGAACACCAGGATGTGGGTACTGTCGGCGAGCTTGTGACCGCGCCGCGTCGGGTGCGGCGTCACATCGAGCAGCTTGACCAGCTTCGCGATCGTGCCGAACAGCTCCTGCTGGGTGTGCGCGTGCTGCTTGTAGTTCTGGTTGTGGGTGTCGAGCCCGCCGAGCGCGAAGCCGATCGTGCGGATCAAGTTGCGCTTCATCGCCTCGACTGCGAACGCCGCCCCGAGCGCCCCGCCGCCGATGTTCTTCGCCTTGTAGTCGAGCTGCGGATACGCCGCCTGCAGGGCCTGCGGCGTGAACGCGGTCTTCAATTCGTTGCCGAGCAAGTGCGGCAGCGCTTCTTCCTGGCTCGCGAGCCGCTCGAACGTCTCGGGGAACACCGAATGGCCCGCGAGGTCGTGCGCCTCGTCGGCGAGGAGCGCGGTGATCGCGGCGCGGTCGCCGTCCTTTAGATAAGCGTCGCTGCGCGCGAGCGACTTCGCCATCACGCCCGCGTTCGCGATCCGCAGCGGAATCGCGCGCCGATCCAGGTGATCACCGACGTACGCCGCCGGAAATCCGATCGCGACATCGGGTAACAGCTGCGCGGTGCCGAGCTCGTTCGTGATCGCGACATCGATCGACGCCGCCGGCGAGCGGCCGCCAGCGAGGTGGCGCCCGGTGCACGAGAACGCGGTGCCATCGGGGTGGCTCACCGTGTTCATCGCGAGGCCGTTGATGACGGTCAAGCGATCGTGGAGATCGATCAAGTCGCCGATGCCGGGCCCGAACCGCAGCGCGCCGGCCTCGAGGATCTGGAACGTCTCGACGTCGCCGTCCAGCTTCGCGCTCTTCCAGTGGGTGAGCGCGGCGAGATCGGTGTTCTCCGTCGAAGCCGGCTCGACGAGGCCCCTCTTCTCGTTGCGTGGATCGGCCCACAGCGTGACGTCCCAGCCACCACTCGCGTGGATGAAGATGAAGAACTGGTCGGCCGGCGCGGCCTGGGTCGCCGCGAACAGAGGCCGCGGGTGCAGCGCGTCATGAAGAAGGGCAGCGGAACCAGCACCGACGAGGCGCAAGAACGTTCTGCGTTGCATCAGTAGAGCTCCGCTTCGGGGTGTTGGACGAGCGCGGTGCAGACGGCGACCCAGGCCGTCTCGTCGGCGGTGAGCGGGTTCTTCGCGTTCGCATGGCGCGCGGCGACGTCGGTCCACAGTGCGTGGAACTTCGCGACGCGCTCGCCGGGCGCGAGCTTCGCGGGATAGCCGAGGAACGTGCGGTGGAGGACATCGAAGCGGTCCTGGAATGCGGCCTCGGAGTCATCGCCACCGCCGGTCGCGTCGAACGCGTAGACGACGCGCTGATCGAGCGGCATCTTGCCGCCGTGAAGGTCGTGCTCCGCGGCGCGCGCGCACAGCGCTTCGCCGAGCCGGCCGAGCGTCGCGAGCATGAGCGTGTTGCTCTGGGTCTGGCGCGGCAAGTCGGTCTTGTAGTCGGGGAGGCCGAGCGCCGAGAGATAGTCGTCCCACGCGTCGAACAACCCTTTCGGGCGCGCGCGTGCCTGGACGTCGAGGGGAACGAGGCCGCCGAACCAGGCGAGGTAGGCGCGCAGGTAGACCTCGGGAGAGACCATGCGGCGGCGTTCCTTCGGCGTCGTATCGAGCATGCGGGTCTGGTGCGCCGGCAAGGCGGTGGCAGCGCTCGGCGTGATCGCCGAGGCACCGCATCCCACCGAACCGCAGACGAGCACGAGCACGTGCACGAGTACGCGCACGGGGCTGCGGACGGAATCGAAGATCCTGATCATCGGCGATCGTTTCCGGCGCGATAGCGCGGCGACTTCACGACCGCGCGGACGAGCGCCTTCATCCGATAGCCGCCGTCGACGAAGACCTTCACGAGCTGGAGCTTCCACGCATCGTCCTCGGGCGCGAGCGTTCGGCCGAGCAGCGACTGCGCGACGTTCTCGACGACACACGGTGCGAACTCGGGCGCGGTGACGAGGTCGTGGGCGAGGCCGGCGGGCCCAGTTTCGGCGTGCGCCGGCGACGCGTACGCCCCACGCAGCTTGTCGAACGCCGGGTCGTAGATCTGCTTGCATACGCCACCGCCCTTGCCGCCGCTGCACTTCGGATTCGTCATCGGAAACACCGTCGCCGGCAACCAGGTCCAATCCGACTCCTGGACGCGCGTGAAGTACGCCGCCATCGGCTCGAGCGTTTGATGGCAGGACGAACAGCCGGGCCGCTTCGTCAGATCTGGATCCGTCGACGGGGCCAGCTTGACCGAGTCGGCGACGAAGTCTTTGCACAAGAACGCGTTGTAAAGCACGTGGGCGCGCGCGCGCCGCGACCCGTACTTCGTCAGGAACACCGGCATCGTCAGGATTCCCGATGCGTGCGGACCGCGATCCGCGACCGGCAGCCACGTCGCGGTGTCCTCGGGGGTCAAAGCCTCGGGCACCGCCGCCGGATCGAACAGCGGCTCGGGCTGCGAATAACCGACGTCGGCGCCGGGACCGCAGCAGCTCGCGCCCGCGAGGTAGCGGTAGAACTGCGCGAGCGGGCCGTTGATCCGGGTCGCGCGCGAGGTCAGCACCTCGCGGAAGTCGCGATCCTCGACGAACAGAGCGTCGAGAAACCGCGACGCCTCCTGGCCCCACCACATCCGGATCCACGACGCCGGCGCCTGTGGATTCGCTTCGAACGGCAGCTCGCTGCCGAGCGGCGTGCGCGCCGGCATCACGAACGCGGCCGCTTCGTTTTGCGGTCCCGCGCTCGGCAAGCAGCGCTCGAGACCGATGCCGCAACCGCACTCGACCGACGACGCGAACCCAGTTCCCGACAAGCACGACACCGCGCGGCCCTTCGCGATCTTCGCGAACCCCGAATCACCGGGCGGCTGCGTCAGCCGCCCGCCGGGCAACGGATCGCCTTTCTTTGCACCGGCGCGTCCCGAGACGTAGACCGCACCGGTCTCGGCGGTCTGCGCTTCTTCACGGCACACCCGCACGCCGGTCACCTTCGTCTTGCCATCGGCATCGAGCAACAGCGCCGGCGCGGGGACGAAGCCGGGGAATCGCTTCACCCAGTCGGCTGAAACGCCATCGCTCGGCGTGGTCTCGCGATAATCCGCGTACAGCCACCATGGCTTGACGACGACGGTGCGCTCGTCGAGCACCGCTTGCGCGACCGGTTTCGGCGTGCCGGTCGGCGGCGCGTTCGTCGGGAACTGCGTGCCGGTCTCTTCGAGCGTCAAACAGAAATCGCCGTCGCGACTCGCGTCGACCCGACGCTGGCCGCGCCGGAAGTACACGAACATCGGCGCGCCGTCGGGACCGGTGATCTGCTGGCGGCGCAGCATCACCGGGTTCGGCACGTACTGGAAGCTCGGCCCGATCTCGAGGCGGAGCGCATCGAGGTAGATCCGCCGCAACCGTTCCGCATACGCATCGCCCGCCAGGTGCGATTCGATCCACGCATCGAGGTCGAAGTCGGGCTTCTCGAACGCGGCGAGCTCGTCGCGCGTCGGCGGCCGGCCATCGAGGTCGATCGAGAGCGCGCGAAAATATCGATAGTCCGCGACTGCCAGGTTCGCGTGCGTGTCGCGAGCCGTCAGCAGGAACCCGGCGAACCCGGCGAGCAGCACCACGCGAAGCGGACGCACTAGAAGCTGACTCCTTCGTTACGGACTGGTTAAGGGAAGACGCTATGCCGATAACCGCGCGATCAACTTTCGCCCGATCGCCCACGCGTCGCCGGGCCAGCGCGCGGACACGTAACGACCGTCCTCGACGACAAACGCGTGCGTGTCATCATCGCGCGTGCCACGCTCGGATAACTCGCGAGGACCGCGCTCGAAGTCCTCGGCGCGCGCGAGCCCTTCGCAGACCTCGTCTTCGACGTACTTCGGATACGTGCGGTAGTAGCGGCCGCGGCGCCAGAACGTCGACAAGAACGCCGCGCGCTCCATGTATTTCGGCAGGCACGTCGTCCGCACGCCGTGCAGCACGGATTGGCCGTCGTCACGCTTCGTGCGCGCGGCCGCGAGCACGCCGTGACAGATCGCGGCGATCGGTTTGTCGGTCGCGAAGAACGCGCGGATCAGCGCGAAGACTTGTTCGCTACCCAGATATTGCTTCATTCCCGGTGCGTGACCGCCGGCGAGGAACAGCCCGTCCAGCTCGTCGACGCGAACGTCCTTCCACGCGACCGGCTTGACGAATTCAGGCGCCTGCTCGAGCTCGCGGTAGCAAGCGATCGCGTCCTCGCGCGCGCCGAGCTTGCCGAACACGACGCCGGTCAGCAGCAGCGGATCACACGCCGGTGTCGCGCCGGCTTCGGTCGCGAACACGACCTCGTGGCCGGCCTCGCGCAACAGCTTCCACGGCACCGCGACCTCGGTGACGTCGAAGTCCCGATCCGGAAGCGGAAACAGGATCTTCGCCATGGCGAGAGCGTCGCACGCGTGCGCCGCTTGATCTAGGATGAGCTGATGTGGCGTGTGTGGGTTGCTGTCTTCTCGATCGGTTGTATCGGTCACATCACGTTGCCGGCGCCGCCGCCAACCTTGACCGCGGAACAACGGGTCGCCTGGTTCAATTCGCTCGCTGGCCGTTCGGAGCGCACGACCTGGACCGTTCAGACCCGAACAGGTTACGTCTCGAACATCGAGAAGACGATGACGATCGGGAACGGCACCGAGATCACGGCCGCCGAGGATGTGCTGCCGGTCGTCGCCCCCGACAGCGCGACGGCACATCATGCGCGCGCCGCGCAGAGCGATCGCGAGCACGGTGATCGCTGGCGCGAGCTCTCGATCGGCGTGCTCGCAGTGGCGTTGATCGTCGCTGCCGCGCGCAGCGGCAGCAATCCCTTCGAGGACAAGTGGGACGCCGCGATCTGGGGCAGCGCCGCCGCGATCGGTTTGTTCAGTAACTTCGCCGCCGCCGACTCCTACAACCACGCGGCCAAGGAATCCGGCCTCGCGTTCGAGAGCTACACGAAGGACCTCGCAGACCAGCTGCAAATCTGCGTGCTGAACATGCAGCTCGTGCCGTGCGAGTACCGAGCGCCGGCACCTGCAACGCCCGCGGCTCCTGCGCCGGCACTGCCGCCGGTTCCGGCGGGGCAATCCGTGCCCGACGGCCCGGTCGCCGGTCGCTAGCGGCCGCATCGCGAATAGACGCCACACATCACCGCCTATTCAGCGGGGCAAACTTACCAGGCGTTCGTCTTCCAGAAGCTCCATTCGAGTTGCGTCGCGCTCTCGAACGGAGTGCAGGTGTAGATGCTGCTGCCCTGGCCACCGGCCCAGCAGTGGCCCATGTTCGTGAACGTGCATAGCTCGACCTGGCCGCCGGCAGGGCATTGATCCCAGACGGTGCAGCTGCCGTTCTGCACGGCGTGCGTCTGATACGTCGCGGCGCAGCCGTTGTGCGCGGCCCAGCGCGCGGCGGCCGCACCTTCGGTGACGTTTCCAGCGTTCGGGTCATCACACGCGGCGGGGATCAACGGATCCGACGCGCCGTGGAACATGATGATCGGCATCCTCGCGTTCGTGCAGCCCGCGAGATCATGCGTGCCACCGGAGGCCGGCGCGACGCCGCGGATCCCGGCGCCGTTACAACCGGCCTCGTGCGAGAAGTAGCCGCCCATCGAGAACCCGGTCACGAACACGTGATCGAGATCGAGGCATTGATCCTGCGCGATGTCGGCCTTCATCGCGTCGAGGAATGCGAAGTCGTCGCCGGTCGCGAGCGGCGGCGCACCGCTCGTCGACGCGCACACGTTCTGGCCGACGTTCCACGGCGCGATGAGCGCGTTCGGGCCACCCTGGCCGTCGGGGAATGCAACCGCGACGTGCTCGCTGTCCGCGAGCGCGGGATAGCCCGTGATGTCGTACATGTTCTGGCCCGACATCGTGTAGCCGTGGTGCACGAACACCAGCGGCACCGGTTCGGTCGGCGACACGCCCTCGGGCAGATACACGATATACGTGCGGTTCAGGCTGCCCGCCATGATCGTGCGGCTCGTCGTGCCGCGCATGCCGGTGCGCATGCCGCAGTTCGCGGGCACGTGCGAGCCGTCGGTGGGCGCGTCGCTGTCACCACCGTTCGCATCGCCCGTGACACCGTCGTCGCCCTTCGGCGAGCTGCCGCAGGCCGCGCAAAGCACGGCGAGCGCGACGACGTTCCCGATAGGCATCGTCGCGGACTCTACTGCCGCCGCCATGTGGTAGGAACCGAAATGTGATCGAGCCAGTCGTCCAGCACGTCGAGCTTTCCAACGATGTGCGCCGGATCGCGGTTGTCGCGGACACGCATTCCGCGCCGCACGAGGGCACGGCGAAGGCACTCTCGGCGCTTGCCCCCGACGCGATCTTTCACGCCGGTGACATCGGCGACCTCGAGGTGCTCGAGGACCTGCGCCAGGTCGCGCCGCTCTATGCGATCCGCGGCAACATCGACACGCGCGCCGACGCGCTCCCCGACATCCTCGTCATCGACGCGCCGAACAACCTGCGCGTCATGATCGTGCACATCGGTGTCTACGGCCCGAAACTCCGCGCCGAGGTCGCGCAACGCGCGCGCGCCGAGCGTGCGAACCTGGTCGTGTGCGGCCACTCGCACGTGCCGTTCATCGGCATCGATCGCGGCATCTACGTGTTCAACCCCGGCTCGTGCGGTCCCCGCCGGTTCCAGCTGCCGATCGTGATCGGCCACATCGATCTCGCGCCGACCGGCGTCAAGCTCGCGCACGTCAACTGCGAGACCGGCGCCGCCTGGTCCCCATAGGGGACGGTAACCATTTACTCAACTTGTCCTCAGGAACTATGCGAGTTCCTTAGGGCGAAAAGGGACGGTTACAACTTTAGACTGCGGAACGCGTGCGAAACGCCGTGCGCTGCGGAGCCCGCCGGCTCGGGACCGTTAAAGTTGTAACCGTCCCTCTGCTCGCGAATAAATTCGTACGGTTGCGCATCACAAGTTGAGTAACTGGTTACCGTCCCCCTCAGAGGGCGAGCTCGAGCTCGGCGAGCGACTCGTCGGTGTAATCGAGCATGCGCTGGAGCTGCGGCACCGAGCGGCGGCACGCGGTGTAACCGAAGCCGAGCTCGTTGTTGTAGCCAGTGATCGTGATGTTGAGCGCGAGGTAGTCGACGGGGATCGAGACCGGGTAGCTCTCGTCGAGCCGCATGCCGTCGAGATACAGGCGCTGCTTGGGGCCGGGCACGTTCGAGATCACGACGTTGTAGATGGGCCGGCGCTTCGCGTGACCGGTCACCATGCTCGCGCCCATGGGCGAGCTCATCGCCGCGGCGTGCGCGACGCGCTCGAGCTTCGACATCGTCGCGAGGCGATCCTTCGCGAGCGTCGTCGACTCGACGATCAGCTTCAGGCGTTCGAGCGGATCCTCGAGATGGGTGTTGAGGTTCGCGATCAAGATCGCGAGCGCGTTGCCGCCGTCTTGACCGGGATCGCGGACCGAGACCGGCACCATCGCAGTGAGCGGCCGGTCGGGCAAGGCGTCGTGCGCGAGCAGGTAGCGGCGCAGCGTTCCGGAGCAGATCGCGAGCGTGACATCGTTGACCGTCGCCGACGCGGCTTTGCAGATCGTCTGGAACCGCTCGAGCGAGAACGATTGCGCGGCGAACCGGCGCGAGCCCGAGATCCGCACGTTGAACATCGTCGGCGGTGCTTGATACGGCTGCGCGTGAGCATCCGTCCCGTCGCGCACGAGCTCGCGGAGGCCGCTCTGCACGCCGGGGAAAATCTCGGCGCCCATCTTGAGCGCGCGCTCGAGCAAGCCGGGCGGATGCTCGTCGGGCGGCTTGTCGGTCTCCTTGCGCTCGCGCTTCTCGCGGACCTGCGCCCAGATCGGCGGCTTGAACTCCGTCGGATCGGGCGTCAGCAAGTGCGACATCATCTTCATCGCCGCGACGCCGTCGAACATCGCGTGGTGGACCTTCACGTAGAGCGCGACGCGGCCATCGGCGAGCCCTTCGATCAAGTTGACTTCCCACAGCGGGCGCGTGCGATCCATCAACGTGCCGTGCAGACGCGACACGAGCGATAGCAGCTCGCGAACGCGGCCCGGGCGAGGCAGCGCGGAGTGGCGAAGGTGGTAATCGAGATCGAAGCCCTTGTCGTCGTCCCAGAAGTAGTGACCGAGCCGGAAGTGCGCGAACTGGTCGAACGGCGGACGCGCGGTCGTGTACTCGCGCCATTTCTCGACGAGCTTCTGGACGAAGTCGGTGCCCGCGCCGATCGGCGGCGTGTAGAGGTGAAGCCCACCGACGTGCATCGGTTGGCGGCGACCCTCGAGCCACAAGAACATCGCGTCCGTCGGCGACAGCGGCTTCATCCCGCCGCAATCATGGCATCGATCCGGTGCTAGCATCGCGAGAAACCGTGCTCGGGGAGACGATCGGCAACTTCAAGATCGTGAAGAAGCTCGGGCGCGGCGGGATGGGTGAGGTCTGGCTCGGCGAGCAGCAAAATCTCGGAACGCGCGTCGCGATCAAGATCTTGCTCGAACCGTTCCCTCCCGACTCCGAAGACGTCGTCCGGTTCTTCAACGAGGCCCGCGCGGTGGGCAAGATCCAGCACGCCGGTATCACGAAGATCTTCGACAGCGGCATGCTGCCGAACGGCCGCGCGTACCTGGTGATGGAGCACCTCGACGGCGAATCGCTCGCGCACCGGATCCAGCGCGGCGGCATGTCGCGCGCGGCGCTCGCCGATATCGGCCGCCAGATCGCGAGCGTGCTCGACGCGACGCATAGCGCGGGCATCACGCATCGCGATCTCAAGCCCGAGAACGTGTTCTTGATTCCGGATCGCGAGCAACCGCGCGGCGAGCGGGTCAAGGTGCTCGACTTCGGCGTCGCGAAGCTGACCGGCACGCTCGCCGCGAACTCGCCACGCACGTTCGGCACACTCGGCACGCCGATGTACATGGCACCCGAGCAATGGGGCGATGCCTCGCAGGTCGACTGGCGTGCGGATCTGTACTCGCTCGGCTGCGTCGCGTTCGAGATGGCGTGCGGCAAGCCGCCGTTCGTGTGCAAGACGGTCGCGGAGGCGTGCGCGAGGCACTTGAACGACACGCCACCGCTCGCAAGCTCGCAGTCGCCGGGACTCCCGGCGGAGCTCGATCGCCTGATCGCGCAGCTGCTGCTGAAGCAACCGCCCGAGCGCCCCGCTTCGATGCGCGAGGTCGCACGCCGGTTCGAGCAGATCGGCCGGACCCTGCCCCCCGACGAGCCAAGCATCGCGACGAGCGACACGATCCGGCGCAACGCGCTGCCGCCGAATGCAGACGTGCTCGCGACCGTGACGGCAGGGCAGGCGGCGGCGACCGAGCCGATGCGCCGGCGTGGCGCGTTGATCGGTGTCGGTGCGCTCGTCGTCGCGGGAGGCGCGGTCGCCGGCGCGCTCGCGTTCCGCGGCGGCGACGACAAGCCGGCGCCGCCACGACCCGAACAACATCCCGTCGTCACGGCGATCGTCATCGATGCCGCGACACCCGATGCTGCACACGACGAGACACTTCAGGCGATCGTCACTGCCGCGCACGCCGATGCAGGTGTCGATGCAGGCATCGCCCGCACGCAGAGTGCGACGGTGCATCACCCGGTACCGGCGACGATCGATCAAGCCGCGGTCCGCGCTGCGCTCGCGACGCACCGCGCGGCGTTTCAGCAGTGCAACGCTCACCACGACAAGGCCGAGCAAGTGCGGCTCGCCTTCACGATCACGCTGGATGGCCACGCGACGAAGCTGTCAGCCACAGGCGGCACCGACGCGGTCGAAGGCTGCGCGATGAACGTCGTGCGCGAGATCGTGTTTCCGCGCCCGGCCGGCGGCAGCGTCGAGCTCGCGCTACCGATGACGTTCGATCCCCAACCCGACGCGGTCCGGATCCCCGCGCCCGAGCTTCCCGAGCGCCTCTCCGACGATCAGATCAAGACCGGCCTGCTCGCCGCCGAGAAGGCGCTCGACGCGTGCATGTCCTCGAACCACGTCGAGGAGAAGGTCATCCTGTCGATCACGATCGCACCGACTGGCTTCGTCACCGCGACCGACGCGCAGGGCCACCTCGCCGGTTCCGCGTTCGCGACCTGCGCGTTCGCAGCGATGCGAACCATCCAGTTCCCGCGGGCGAACACGCAGATCCACGTGACGGTGCCGGTTACGCCTTGACTGGAAACTAGAAAGTTCTACTCTCCAGTCCGTGCTGAGGATCGCGGAGCTGGCCGAGCGTTCGGGCGTGTCGATCGCGACGCTCAAGCACTACCTGCGCGAAGGCTTGATCGCGCCGGCGAAGAAGACCGGTCGCACGATGTCGTATTACGACGAGGACACGGTCGCCCGGGTCCGCGCGATCAAGGAGCTCCAGCAGCGCCAGTTTCTGCCGCTCGACTTGATCAAGCGGACGCTCGCCGCGGACACTGCACCCGACGAGCTCGCGGCGGCGAACGCGATCGCGGGGGTGCTCGCGAAGCATCGTGGAACCCAGGCACTGACCCGCGCTGAATTGATCTCTCGCGGCGCCGACGAGCGAGAGCTCGATTGGTTGGCCGCCGCCGACCTCGCGGTGCCGACCGACGGTGTGTATCGCGGTGATGACCTGGCGGTACTGCAGACGCTCGGCGCGGCACGCAAGGCGGGTATCTCGCCCGCGATGTTGCCGTTCGAGATCCTGCGCGAGTACCTCATGGCGCTCCGCAGGCTCGTCGAGATCGAGCTCCAGATGTTTCGCGCCGGCGTGCTCGCGCGCGCCGAGCCCGGCGAGCTCCCCGCGCTGACCACGGCATCGACCGAGCTCTCGGAGCGGCTCGTCGTCTTGCTGCGCCGCAAGTTGCTGTTGCCGACCCTGCACCGTCTTGTCGAGGAGGAGCGTCATGAACCGGATCATCGCCACGCTGGGCGTCGCAACACTCGCGGCGTGCGGGTCGCCAAACCCAGGCAGTCACCCGGGCACAAACCTCGACGCACCCCGCGGCGCGACTAGCGACGCGGCCGTCACCCGCGATGCACCCACTGCGAGCACGACGGATCCGGCAGACGACGGTCCCGCGACGGTGACGTCGACGACCGTGCAGATTCCCGCGACCACGGGTCACACCGTGCCGGCGACGATCTACACGTCACCCGGTGCGAACGCGCTCGTCGTGATCTCGCCGGGCTTTCAAATGGCGCGCACGCAGTACGCGACGTACGCGCACCACCTCGCGACGTGGGGCTTTGTCGTCGTGCTGACCGATTACGCGGATCAGGGCTTCTTCGCCGATCACCAGCTGATGGCGAACGACGTCACCGAGGTGATCACGTACGCGTTGAGTGCGCAGCCCGGCATCGATCCGGCGAAGATCGCCGTCGCCGGCCACTCGCTCGGCGGCGACATCAGCGTGCTCGCCGCGGCCAGCGATGCACGCGTCAAGGCCGTCGTCGGCTGGGATCCCGTGGACGCGTCGAGCCCGTCCGTCGTCCCCGAGCACATGACCGGCTTCACGGCGGCGCTCGCCGTGATCGGCGAGACCACCGATGCCACCGGCGGGTTCATGCCGTGCGCGCCGAGCGCCGACAACTACGAACAGTTCTACGCGGCGGCTCCGTCACCGGCGTTCGCGATGACGATCGACGGCGCCGATCACATGGACTGGGTCGACGACGGCACGTGCGCGCTGTGCACCGTGTGCACTGCGGGCACCGCGGTTCCCGAACGCGCTCACACGGCGACGCGGCGGCTGAACGTCGCTTGGCTGCGTGCGCAGCTGCTCGGAGACACGGCGATGCAGCCTTGGCTCGCTTCACCGCCTGAGGTGGCCGCGGGCATCGCGACGATCGAACGAAAGTAACGTCGGCTTAGCGACGATGACCGCCGGCGTGGCCGCCAGCGTGACCGCCGCCATGGAAGCCGCCGCCGCCGCGGAAGCTCCGCGCCATCGGGGCTGACCTCATCGGTGCGGCGCGATACGCGGGCGCCGGGCGGTAGCCGTAGCTGCGGTGGTCGCGGATGTCGCCGTCGGTCGCGCGATACCCGTGACCGTAGTAGCCACGGTGATCGACATACGCCCCCCCGTGCCAGTGGCGATAGCCCCACGGGTTGTGGATGCCGCGCACGCCGATCGGCACGTTGTACGCGACGCCCCAACCACCGTAGTAGTAGGGCGACTGGTACCAGGCGCCACCGTCGTAACGCCAATACAGACCATCCGAGTAGAACACCGGATAGTCGTAGTCGGCGATCACCTGGACGCCGGGGCTAACCTCGACGAGATCAGGCGTCGTCGCACTCGCCGCATACGCGACATTCGGTTGTTCGCTGTAGCAACCTGTCGCGGCGGTTGCGAGAGCGGTAGCGATGAAGAGTGAGCGCAACATGATCCCTCACGATGCATCGCGAGGGCCACGCTCGTAACTGGCCGATCCGGCTAGATGACCATGTGCGCGGCGCGCACGTCGAGCGGCGAGCTCGCATGCTGCGACCACGCAGTCGCCATGAACCGAGCGGAATCGCGCAGGGCAAACAGGTAGGGCGAGGTCAAGTGCTTGATGCCGTTGCGCTGGCACCACGCGCGCGTGATCTCCGCAGCGCGCGGGAGATTCTTATGCGGGATCTTCGGGAAGAGGTGGTGCTCGACCTGATAGTCGAGGCCGATGAAGAAGAACGAGATGAACTTCGGCAGCGCGAGGTTGCGGGTGGTCTCGAGCTGGTGAACCCAGTCGCGGTTCTGGCCGTCGGTGATCGGCAGGCTCATGTGCGCGGGCGCGAACACGAGCGCGAGGCAGATGCCGACGACGCCCCAGATCAGCGAGTACACGGCGATGCCAACGAGCGGCCCGAACGCGAGGATCGGCAGCACCATCCAGCACGTGTAGTGGATCGCGAGGCAACCGACCTCGGCGAACCATGCCTTGGTGAAGCCATGCTCCTTCGGATACTTCGCGAGATAGATCAGCGACGACCGGCGCATGCCTAGCGCCATCAGCGTCGACATCGGCCAGAACGCGGTCTTCTGCAAGTTGCGCTGGAACCAGCGCAGCTGCGCGGGCGACTTGTCGTGGTCACCCTTCGACGACACGAACGGGAACGGCTTGATATCCGGGTCGACGCCCTCGACGTTCGGATGGCCGTGGTGCAGCCGGTCGTGCTTGTTGCGCCAGTACAACGACGACAGTCCCGAGAACGCCGGGAATGCGAGGTACGTGATGAGCTGGTTGCGCCACGGCGACTTGGAGAAGCTCTTGTGACTGCCCTCGTGACCGACCATCGAGATCGAGGTCGCGACGACGCCGGCGATCGGCATCAGTAACAACGCGATCACGGTGGGCACACGAGACATCGCGATCAGGCATGCCGCGAGGCACGCGCCGAGCACGGCTAACTTCAGCCAACTACGTAGCTCGTGGTGCTCGAAGCATCCGCTGTCGCGAAGTTCGGCCCGCAAACCACCCAGCTCGGGTAATCCGTTCATTTTTATGAACATAGGAAAGAACCGGCCGGGATGTCGTCAGTTCCGTGTCATGAAATGGCCAGAAACCGATTAGAACTGCGCGCTTATGACGCAGGGGGGCAGACAGGGCTGTCTGCTCAGCGGGTGAACGCGCGGTTCTTGCCGATCATGTTCGGGAGCGCCGGCAGCCCGAGCGCGGCCAGCGTGGTCGCCGCGGTGTCCTCGGTTTCGATCGGTTCCTCGAGCGTGACGCCGCGCGGAATCCCCGGACCTCTCACGATCCATGGGATGTCGCGATCCACGGTCGCGTGACCGTCGGAGTGGCGCGTGCCGTGGCCGCCGTGATCCGCGGTCACGATCACCAGCGTCGTCGCGGCGTCGGGGCTCGCGTCGATCGCGGCGAGGACGGTCGCGAGGCAGCCGTCGCTGTTGTGGACCGCGCGCATGTACTCCTTCGACATCCAGCCGTGGCTGTGGCCGTACTCGTCCGGATCCGAGAAGTGGACGAACATGAGATCGGGCTTGGCCGTCGCGAAGTACTCGGCGGCGCGCTTCGCGACGCCGCCGCACAAGTAGCTCGGGCGCTCGTAGTGATCGACCGTGCCGGGCGCGGCGATGTGGCGGAGCTTCGGCTTGCCCACGATCATCGCGGTCGACAGGTGCGCGTCGTGTGCCGCGCTGAAGATCGTCGGCACGTGGATGTACCCGCGCTGCTCCTGGTAGCTGTTCCACCACAGGCCATGTGCCTGCGCGCCGACGCCCGACAGCATCGACGCGTGCGACGGCAGCGTGTCGCTCTCCGGAATCGTCTCGGCGTGGTGCGCGACCGCACCTTCCTTCATGAGCGCGACGTGCCGGGGCGCGACCTGCTCGGTGAGCACGTCGGGGCGCATGCCGTCTTCGCTGATGATCACGACGCGCTTC
>JBDUAS010000347.1:0-6677 GCA_040004535.1 Deltaproteobacteria bacterium | reverse complement strand
GCGGTCGGCCTCGTCGTCGACGACGCCGTGATGGTGATGGAGAACATCTATCGCCACGCCGAGATGGGGAAGGACAAGGTCACGGCCGCGTCGGAAGGAACCAAGGAGATCACGTTCGCCGCGCTCGCCGCGACGATCGCCGTGATCGCGATCTTCTTGCCGGTCGCGTTCATGAGCGGCGTGATCGGCAAGTACTTCATGCAGTTCGGCGTGACGTTATCGGTCGCCGTGCTGATCTCGTACTTCGAGGCGATCACGCTCGCACCGGCGCGCTGCGCGCAGATGTTGAACGTCACGCATGACAAGGGCCTGGTCGCGCGGGCCGGCGACAAGCTGTTCGAGAAGCTTTCGAGCGTCTACGCCCGCACGCTCCGCCTCGCATTGAAGTGGCCGACGATGGTCGTCCTGTTTGGCATCGCGGTGATGGCGGTCGCGTGGTTCAGCTTCAAGCAGCTGAAGCAAGAGATGGTGCCGTCGCAGGATCAGAGCCGACTTCAAGTACGCCTGACCACGACGGTCGGCTCGAACCTGGTCGAGACCGACAACCTCGTGAAGAAGGCCGAGGACGTCCTGTTGAAGCACCCGGAGCTGATCCGGGTGCAGAGCACGATCTCGCTCGGCTCAGCCTCGCTGTCGCTGACCCTCGTCGATCCCAAACAGCGCTCGATGACCCAGGCCGAGTTCTCGAACACGATCCGGCGCGAGCTCCAGCAGATTCCGGGCGTCCGCGCGAGCGTGCAGGACCTGTCGCAGCAAGGCTTCGCCGGTGGCCGTGGCAAGCCGGTCGAGGTCAGCGTCCGCGGGCCCGACTGGAACGCGTTGATCGCGCTCGCCCAGAAGACCCAGAAGGAGTTGCAAGACTCGGGGCTCGCCGTCGATCTCGATAGCGACTACGACCTCGGTCCACCGCAGCTCTCGATCTCGCCGGATCGCCCGGCCGCGGCCGATGTCGGTGTCAACGTCAGCGATATCGCGACGACGGTGTCGACGCTCGTCGGCGGCACGGTCGTCGGCCAGTACTCCACGGCTGGACGGCGCATGAACATGGACATGCGCTTGCTCGCGAGCCAGCGCGCGCGGCCCGAGGATCTCGAGCGCCTGCGCGTCCGGGCGACCGGAACCGGCACGGTCTCGACCACGACCGGTGTCGCGACGAATCCGGCGGGTGGGCTACTCGTGCCGCTGTCGTCGGTCACGATCGCGAAGGAGGTCGCCGAGCTCCAGACGATCAACCATGCGAATCGCCAGCGCGCGATCCGGATCACCGGCAACGTCGGACCGGGGCACTCGCAGAGCGAGGTGCTCGACTACGCCCGCACGCTCGCGTCGCAGGCACCTGTCGGCTACTCGCTGGTGCTGTCGGGCCAGTCGTCGCAGTTCGGTGACTCGATGAAGAGCCTCGGGTTCGCGCTGATCGTCGGGATCATCTTCGCGTACATGGTGCTCGCGTCGCAGTTCAACTCGTTGATGCATCCGTTGACGGTGCTCACGATCCTGCCGCTATCGCTGGCCGGCGCGATGCTCGCGCTCCTGATCACGGGCAAGACGCTCAACGTGTTCTCGATGATCGGCCTGTTGTTGCTGATGGGCATCGTCAAGAAGAACTCGATCATCCTGGTCGACTACGCGAACGAGGTCCGTCACAAGGAGAACCTCGATGCGGCCGAAGCGATGCGCCGCGCCGGCCCGGTCCGGTTGCGGCCGATCCTCATGACCGCGATCGCGACGTTGATGGCGGCCGTGCCGTCGGCGCTCGGCCTTGGACCGGGAGCCGAGACCCGCGGCCCGATGGCGGATGCGATCATCGGCGGCTTGATCCTGTCGACCGTGCTCAGCTTGTTCGTCGTGCCCGCGTTCTACGTGCTCTCCGATCGGATCTTCCCCGAGAAGAAGGGGCCGCCCGTCGCGATCGCGAGCACACCAATCGGCGAGCCGCCGCCGGGCGCCCCGCACTAGTTACAGGCGCCGGGGACGCCGTCGCACGCGAGCTCCTCGGTCGTGATGCCGTAAGAGCCGAGGAACGTGCCGGCGACGAGGATGTCGTACTGGTGCCCGCCGCCGTTGCCGCCCGCGTGAAGCGCGTGAACCGGGTCGTCCGGCCGATCGATTTCGAGCTCGTAGCGATCGCCGAGCGAGCGCAGGCCGGGGCCTTTGAACGAGTAGTTCAGCACGAACCCGGGCACGCCCATCGCGACCGTGAATGCGAGCGTCGCGTTCGCGAGCGGGCCGTTCGCGCTCTCGATCGTCTCGCGTTGCTCGGCGAGGTATTCGCCGACCGCGCCGCCCCAGCTGTGCGACGCGATGTTCACGTTGCGCTGCGGGCCGGGATGCGCGACGAGCCAGGTCTGGAGCTTGGTGTAGAGATTCGTCGCGTCGGCAGCCGCGTTGTCCATGTTGTAGTTGAGGAGGTTCGTCGTGATGCCGCCGGTCGAGCACTTGCTCGTGCCGCCGAGGACCTGGATCGGGACGTGGAGACCTTCCCAGCTGACGTACGTGAACGACGTGCGGGGCACCGTGAGGCCGATGCCCCAGATCGCGAACGTGATCGTGCCGTCCTCGAGCATCGAGTCGGCGATGCCGGCGCGGTGCGCCGAGGCGATCGCTTGCTCGAACACGACCGCGTCGTTCGCGACCGACGGGTTCGTGTGGACGTCGACCGTCGCAGGGTCCGGCAGCGGATCGACCTGCGTGGCGATGTAGTCGTAGCCGCCGGTGCCCGGCACGAGCACGAACATGTCGCCGGGCCGGATCGTCTGGCCCCACACCACATCGATCGGCTGGGGCAGGTCCGAGCCGGCCGGCTCGTCGGCCACGCAGCCTGCGAGTAGGAGGGCGCACGCGATCCACCGCATGCGCGCGATCAGAGCAGCGTTCGTGCCATGCGCACGCCTGCGAAACCGTTGCGATCGAGGGTGGCTACTCGACTCGTCACGCGGCGCGTGATGGCTACCGAATGAGGTGATTGCGCTGCGCGTTATGCGATGCCATGAATGGGTCGACCATGCGCATTCCCTGGTTCGTCTGGGTCTCGCTCGCATCGGTATCGTGCATCGTCGCGGGCACGTACTGGGACATCTCGTGGCACATGACGATCGGCCGCGATTCGTTCTGGACGCCCGCGCACCTCCTGATCCAGGCCGGTGGCATCCTCGCCGGCGGCTCGGGTGCGGTGCTCGTGTTCACCACGACGTTCCGCCGCTCGGCTCCACTCCGGCCGGTCTCGATCGGGGTCTGGGGATTTCGTGGTCCGTTCGGTGCGTTCCTCGGTGCGTGGGGCGCAGCGACGATGGTCGTCTCCGCACCGTTCGATAACTGGTGGCACAACGCGTACGGGCTCGACGTCAAGATCCTCAGCCCACCGCACGCGGTGCTGACGATCGGAATCCTCGGGGTCGCGGTCGCCGGCGTGCTGCTCGTGCTCGCGACGATGAACCGCGCGACCGGCCCGGCGCGCGATCGGCTCGCGTGGGTGATGCTCGTGATCGGCGGCGAGATCCTCGTGCTCTCGATGATCGCCATCCTCGAGCAGACGTTCCGCTCGAACCTTCATCGCGCCGAGGCGTACCGCGCGGTCGCCATCGTCGCACCGCTGATGATGGTCACGTTCGCGCGAGTCTCGGATCAACGCTGGGCCGCGACGATCATCGCGACGTTCTACACCGCGTTCATGGCGACGATGGTGTGGTTCTTCCCCCTGTTCCACGCCGAGCCCAAGCTCGGGCCGGTCTATCAACAGATCACGCACTTCATCCCGCTCGAGTTTCCGCTGCTGTTGATCGTCCCGGCGATCGCGATCGACATCGTGCGCGATCGGTTCGCGGCCTGGCCGCGCTGGAAGCTCGCTCCCGTGCTCGGCTCGGTGTTCCTCGCGACGTTCCTCGCCGCGGAGTGGCCGTTCGCGACGTTCATGCAATCCGAAGGCGCTCGCAATGCCATCTTCGGGGGCGACTACTTCGCATACTTCATGCAACCGGACTGGGCGATTCCTCGCCACGAGTTCTTCACCGAGCACGCGCTCGCGCGAGGTCTCGTCGAGGCGGTCCTCGTCGCGATCCTGACGTCGTGGATCGGGTTGCGACTCGGCGATGCGATGCGGGCGGTGCGGCGATGAAGCGCGCGTTCGTGATCTTGTGCTTGGTGTTGTGCGGCACCGCGAATGCGCACGTCGGCAGCCCGGACGTGTTCTTCGAAGGCGATGCCGGTCCATATCGGCTGTTCGTGACGATCCGGACGCCGCAGGTGATTCCAGGCATCGCGACGATCGAGATCCGCAGCGAAGCGGCCGACGTCACCGGCATCACCGTCGTCCCGATGCGGCTCACCGGACCCGGCAGCGATCTACCGCCGGCGGCCGATCGTGCGAAGCGCTCGACGACCGATCCGAAGTTCTTCACGACCACGTTGTGGTTGATGGAGCACGGCTCGATGCAGGTCCGGATCGCGGTGACGGGCGCTCGCGGCCCAGCGACGCTTTCGGTACCGGTCCCGGCGTACGCGCAGAAGACGCTCGCGATGCCGACCGGCCTCGGAGCGTTGTTGCTCGGGCTGATGACGCTGCTCGCGCTCGCGATCGTCGCGATCTCGATCGGTGCCCTGCGCGAGGCTGCGCTCGAGCCCGGGCTCGTACCGAGCCGCTCGCACCGGATCGCGCTCGTGATCATTTCGGGCGCGGTCGTCGGCTTGATCGTGCTCGGCAAGCTGTGGTGGGGCGCGGTCGCCGAAGACTACGAGCAGATGGTGATGAAGCCGTGGCAACCGGCGGTCACCGCGACGGGCTGCCGGATCCAGATCCCCGCCCGCAGTCAGCTGCTACCCGACCACGGCCACGACATGCATCTGTTCCTCGTCCGCATGCCGGCGATGGATCAGCTCGCGCATCTCCATCCGACGCGCGACGACGGCGGGTTCGGTCAGGATCTACCGAGCCTGCCGGCGGGTCATTACCAGGTCTTCGCCGATATCGTGTTGCCGACCGGCTTTCCGATCACCGGCACCGCTGCGATCGACCTTCCGGACCTCCACTGCGCCGCCGTAACCGGCGACGACACGGTGTGGGCCGCGGGTGTTGTGCTCGCGAACGGCGCGCGCATGATCTGGGACCGGCCGCGCGACCTTCGCGCCGGCGTCGCGCAGGCGCTGACGTTCCGCGTGGTCGAGCGCGATGGCTCGCCGTCGCAGCTCGAGCCGTACATGGGCATGGCGGCCCACGCCGAGGTGGTGCGAACCGATGCTTCGGTGTTCGCGCACCTCCATCCCAACGGCTCGGTCGCGATGCCGGCGCTCGAGCTCGCCGCGAACAAGCTCGCGATGCCGGGCATGGACATGGCGATGCCGATGCCGGCGATGTCCGCGACCCTGACGTTCCCGTTCGGATTCCCGCGCGCAGGCGACTACAAGCTGTTCATCCAGATCAAGCGCCGCGGGGTGATCGAGACGGCCTCGTTCGACGCCCACGTCATCGAGTAGCATCCGTCGCGATGGAAATGGCGTATCGAGACCGGTGGAGTGCGGAGGTCGCAGCGCTCCAGAAGATCGTGTCGGGGTTCGATCTCGACATCGAGACGAAGTGGGGAAAGCCCTGCTACATGGCGCATGGCGAGAACGTCCTCATCATTCAGGGATTCAAGGAGTACTGCGCGCTCGGCTTCTTCCAGGGCGCGCTGCTGAAGGATCCGAAGAAGCTGCTCGTCCAGCTCGGTCGCGTTCAGGCTGCGCGGGTGATGAAGTTCACGAGCGTCGACGAAATCGCCAAGAAGGCGGCGACGATCAAGGTGTACGTGCGCGAAGCGATCGCGGCCGCGCAGGCCGGCAAGAAGGTCGAGCACAAGCCGGCCGTGTTCGAAATGCCCGAGGAGCTCGAAGCAGCGTTCCGCAAGAACGCCCGGTTCAAACGCGCGTTCGAAGCGCTCACGCCGGGCCGCCAGCGCGGCTACCTGTATCACTTCACCGGTGCGAAGCAGTCCGCGACTCGGGCCGCGCGGATCGAAAAGGCGATGCCCGCGATCTTCGAAGGCCGAGGATTCCTGGAGCGGCGATAGCCACTTCGCTCGTGATCGTCCTGAGATGACTAGTATGCTCTGTGTGTGGCGTTCGATCTGAAGCGGCAGTCATAGCTGCGCTCGACACCTCGGAGACTCCGTACGCGGTTTGTGGCGGGCTTGCTCTCGGGATTCTCGGGTACCCACGCGCGACGATCGATAGGTCCGAAGCCGCGATCTCTGGGCGGCTCGAGGAGGTGCGTGCGCTCTACAAGCTCATGCAGTCGTTCCGCGAATCGCGTGCCGCGCTGCCACTCGCCCAGCGACTCGACTAGCGCTTGAACCGCTTGCTCGCGGGGAGCACGAGGTCCCAGAACCCGAACACCGCCGCGAGCATGTGATCGAGCTCGCGCGTCAGCTTCGTCTTGCCGAGCTTGTCGCTGTCCGGCAGGCAGTGCGCCGCGAGCCGGCTCGCCTCGAGCGAATGCAGCACGCCGCGCGACCAGCCCTTGCCGGCGTAGACGAGACAGCCCGGCACCCATAGCGCTTCGAGATCGAGGAGCGCGTACGGAATCTTCTCGTCGACCGTGCCCATCGAGTCTTGGTACTTGCACTCGATCGCGATCGCCTTGCGATCGTCCGGTCGGATCACGAACACGTCGATGTAGCGGTCCTTGCCGATCACCGTCTTGCCGAGCG
>JBDUAS010000107.1:0-22337 GCA_040004535.1 Deltaproteobacteria bacterium | reverse complement strand
CATCGGTTTTGAAGTTAATTGAGGACGAGCATCCGCAGGTTTACGGAGTTGTCCTAATCCGTCATTCGCCGACGGGAAACCCGTAGTTGACGGCTTGCACCTGTCAGACCCTATCGCTAGCGTAGTTCCTACACGGTTCCTAGGAACGGCGAGAAGGGACGAGGATGACAACGCTGAGGCTTACTGAGAATGCGGTGCGGAAGTTCCCCAGCCCGACCGATGTTCCACAGACGTACTACTGGGACGAGGAGGTGAAGGGCCTCGGCGTCGTCGTTGGGAAGACCGGGGCAAGGACGTTTGTTGTCTATGCTCGACTCGCCGGCGAGAAGGGCAAGCGGGTCAAGCACAAGCTCGGGATCTTTGGTCAGCCACGCGACGACAAGCACGTTTGGTCCGTCGAGCTCGCGCGCGCACAGGCGAAGAAGGTGATCGGCACCCTCGCGTCGGGGACGAACCCCAATGCCAAGGTCGACACGGCGGGTGTTCCGTTCGGGCCGACTCTGCGCGATGGCGTCGATACGCACCTCGCGAAGATGAAGAAGCGCGGGCGTGCAGCTCGCTCGATCCAGTCATTCACGCACGAGACCACGAAGTACCTCGCCGACTGGCTCGATCGCCCATTCTCCGAGCTGACGGGTGCGAAGTTGATCGAGCTGCATCAGCAGATCAAGGACAAGGCGGCGAAGCGCGAAGGAACGAATCCCGCGAACGACAAGGGCGCGCCCCTCGCGAATCGCGTGATCGCGCACGTATCTGCATCGTGGCGGTCGTTGAACAAGAAGCTCGAGGGCAAGCTCGGCAACTGGAATCCGGCGAGCGCCGTCGACCGCGATACGATCAAGCCGAAGCGCGAACGCATTCAGGACGAAGATTTGAAGGACTACGCGGCGCGCGTCGCGAGCATGCGCTCGCCGATCAAGCGCGACGGGCTCATGATCGCGCTCTTCACGGGACTGCGAAACGAGGATGTTCGGACGATGCGGTTCGAGCACGTCGATTGGGACGAGGAGACGCTCGACCTTCCGAATCCCAAAGGCGGGGAGGGCGCAGCGTTCACGATCCCGCTTTCGTCGACGCCGCTCAGTATCTTGCGTCGACGCGAGCGAGACAATCTGAAGGATCTAGGTCGGAGCGATGAGGGCTGGTGTTTTCCTGGCATTGACCAGACCGATGCGGTCGGACCGATCGCAGACCTTCGGCAGAGCAGTCGGGTGCGTGGTGGACGCTTCCCGGTCGAAGATGTTCACTCGCTGCGGCGCACGTGGGAGTCGATCGCTAACGACGAAGGGATCTCCGAGCTCGATCAGCACGTGCTCTCGAACCATTCGTTCGGATCGCACAACGTGAACGCCACGTACATCAGCCAGCACATCGATCATCTCGGCACGTGTGCCGACAAGATCGACAAAGGCATCGCGCGCCGGATCAAAGGCACACCGGATGGAAACCGTAAGGCGCGGCGCGGCAAGATCCTACTGGTCGCGTAGTCCGCGATCACGCCGATCTACGGCCGACGGTCCGCGAGTCGAGCCACAACTCGACGTCAGTCCGGCGGTAGCGCACGAGTCGACCGACCTTGATGAACGGCGGGCCCTCCGCTTTTGCGCGCCATTTCGTTGCGGTCACGGACGAGATTCCGAGCTCGGCGCACAAGTACTTCTCGTCGATGAACGTCGGTACGTCGAGGTTGCTGTTCGCCGCTCTGGGCGTCGCGTTGGTGGATTCACGGGTTGTGGTGCGGCTTGTCATCTGTTCTCCCAGGACGGCGGTAACGAGTTACGGGCGTTCGATCAGAAGATCACGAGCAGCAGCGCAAGGATCGCCACTGTTGCGAGCCATGGTGTGCACCGCGTTGAGTTCGAGACGTCACGGACTGCGTGACGTGCGGCGCTCGAAATCTTGGACACGATGGCTTCAAACATGGCGACTCCCTTGCTGGCTGTTACGAGCGACGACCCCCATAGCGATATGGCGGCGAGAAGGCGTTTGCGAACGTTGGCCGTCTCGATTCTTGCGATCTTCGACGAGATATTCTTCTGTGTTGTGAATGCGACGCGGACGGAGCGTTTCGTGCGCCGACATAATATGGGCGCGCTGACGATGCTTGCTCACGTTCGGCGTGTCGATTGTGCGAAACGCCGACGAGGACTTTCTCGTGGCGATGCTGGTTGGTTGATCCATGCGATTCCCTCGCTCCTTTACTTGGGCGAGGTCGGCACTTTTCGCCGTGGAATCTAAAAAAAGTTCGCGGGGCTCTCCCATGTCGACAGGTGTCACCGGCCATGCCGAGCGCTGTCAGGTTGCCCTGTCAGACCCTGCTGCGAACCTTGCCAACATCATGCTGCGGGAATTGCCCTTCGCAATTCGACGCTTCTAGGAATCAGGAGTTAGCCCATGAAACGCGTGTCTTCACCGCGAGAATCTCGACACCTTTCAGTGGTTCCTACACACCGATTGTCGACAACGCCGCTGACGCGCGCCCAGGTCGCCGAGCGTCTCGGCGTCAGCATCTCCACGGTGCGCCGCTACGAAGGAGCGAGACTGCACCCAGTCGTGGATGACGATGAAGTTCATTGGTTCGAGCCGAAGGAAGTTGCGTGCCTCGCGGTCGAGTTGAAGAACGACCCTCGTGCTACCCGGCGCCGTAACGCGAGCGTCAGTGCCGCCGTCGTACCCGAGCGCTCTCGCGACGAGCTCGCAGCGCTTGTGTTCGAACGTTTGGAGCAGCGGCAGTCGCTTGCCGAGATCGTTGTCGGCGTGCGCGTCGATCCGGATGTGGTGGGCGCGTTGTTCGAGCAGTGGTGTCTCGGTTTGACCGAAGGCCAACTGCAGATGACGCGGGAGCCGCGCCTTCCGCGCGAGCACGAGGTGGCTCAGGTTCGAGCCGAGGAGCTTGTCGCCCGCTTGGGGACGTTGCCCAATGGAAAGCTAACTCGGATCAGCATCGGTCGGTTTCGTGGATCGTTCCAGCACGGGGAACACTCGTACGCACAAGTGGTCGAGCTTGGTGGATTTCAGGTGTCGGGTCCGTGCGCCGTGCACGAGATCACCCACCGCTTCGGCCCCGGTGCGTTTCGAATTACGGCGTACGGCTTCGATCCGACTGGCCTGCGCTGGGAGGTTCTTGTCGATGGTCTCGGCGGTTGAGATTCTCGCGCGTGCTTTCTGCTTGTCCTTATTGTCATCGCTACGCTCGAGGGCGAGCGACATTCTTCCCTAAGACGACAAGAGCGAACATTCGAGCGTCGCATCCGAGCGACAACTTCTAGCTCGAGCATCGAGCCCCGCGCTCGCGATCCCGATCGCAGACTCGGGAACTGACCGCCCCCGAGGATGGTCGCAGTGTCCACCTCGGTCACGCGGGATGACACATCACACTGTTTCGAAATTCATGTCGGGAGCTTGCGCGCAAGCTGCTGAAGCGCCGCTGTTAGTGACGCCGACTCGCCGGGGCGGAGCTCTGCGCGCTGGTTGTCGGTCATCGCGTCGTAGTGGCTCGTGATCAACGTCGCATCGGCCAGCGCGGGTCGGTCGCGCAGCCGTGGGTTATCGCGAGCGAGCACCACCATGCGCGCGATTAGCCGGGCGCGCGCATCACTCGGCGTTGCCGCGACCATTGCGTGGAGCGCTTGCTCGAGCCTCTCTCGGATCGTCTGACGATCCGGGTCACTCCAGACAGCGAGCGGTCCGGCGAACAGTTCTGCGACGTACTCGTCGAATGAGACGGCGGCGCGATGTGCCGGTGGATACGACACGATGCCCTGCACTAGGCGCGGCTTGCTCACGTACCGGAGCGTGTTGAGCGCATCCCAGCTTGCCAGCAACACGCGAGCTCGAGCACCGACGGCGTCCGCGGTGTGCGGGCCGCGCTGGCTAGCGCAGGCGATCAGCGTCCACCAAGAGGTCGCGGCGAAGCCGCCTTCGAGCGTCGCGCGGATGGCGCGCTTGTCCGGACGGTCTTCGAGCGCGGCGTACAGCAGGTCCGTGATCGCGTACAAGCGCCACGCGGGATGTGCCGGGTCGTACCTGGCATCGACGGTGCTATTCACAAGCTCGCCGGCCGCAGTCGCGCGGTCTTCCAAAACAGGGAATGCCCCCGTCGAGCGAGCCCAGACCGCTGCGAGTGCGATGATGCCTTGCTCGACCTGATTCGAGGTGCCGTACAAGACCGCCGGAAACACGACGCCGGTCATGCGGCCTTTCGCATGGGCACCGCCGGCGGGGGCGCTGGAGCGGCTGGAGCTGTGGGCCGCAACGGAATGACGTTGTTAGGTGGCGCCGCCGGCGCGGCCGGGACAGCAGCGGCCGGTGCTTTCGGCACGGCCGCAGGCTCCGCGGTCATTTGCTCGAGGCCTGCGTTCACGACGGCCGCTCCAACGATGTTCAAGACCTGCGACCACGCTTCGATCTGGCTCAGCGTATGACTTAGGGCGAGTTCGTCGGCCACGGCGTTAAACACCGCAGTGGCGTTGGCCTGCTGCTCGGCGAGGGGGACTTCGATCCAGTCCGCCAGACCGATCGCTTCTCGGATCGACTCCGGCATCTTCTTGCCGGCAAAGCGTTCCCATCGGTACTGGATCACGCCGGGCTTCGTGGTCTTCCACGACAGGCGCCAGACAGTCGTTGTCTTGTCCATCGGGAACTGAACGTACATTCTGCCCTCAAAGGGAACGCCAGGACGAAAGGTCTCCTCGTCGGTATCTAGACCTTTATAGAGGGCGTGCAAGTACCCTCCGAGCTGGGTCTGCGCGCGCGCTTGCCAGTCCGCCTGATCGGGTCGGTTGAGGCCGGGTTTGATCTCGTAGACGAACCGGGTCCCGGGTGAAATGTCCGTGATGTCCGGCCTCCGCGCCGCTTCGGTCTTTGTCAGACGCGACGAGTCCCCGATGTTGTTGTCGTCGAGGATCTTGCCGACTGTCACGTCGTTCGTGAACACCACCTCGTCGGGAAAGTGCGCCTCGTAATCCAGCCCGATCAGCACGTGCGCGGCGGTTCCGAGAAAGTAACCCCACCACTGATCGCCCGGTGTCCTCGGATACGAGTAGTAGTTTTCCGGTTCGTTGCCGCTCGGATCGACGAACGCGATCGGATTGTCGTTTGCGTATACGTACACGCTCGTTGCGGATGCCGGACGCTTCGGATCTGGCGACGTCCATCTCGCGAGCCACGGTGCGTAGTAGCGCGCGCCGACGTAGTAGAGCCCGGTCTCCTCGTCGCGCTCCTTGCCGATGAACCGATAGCGCTTGTCATCGTCGCCGGCGCGAAACGAGGTTCCACCGTACGGGTAGTACTCCTCGTAGGTGAGGATTGCACCGTTCGCGTCGACCTCGACGCCGACGGACTCGACGTGGTTTACGAGCTGGAAGCGGAGCTGCGGGCTGGGCACCAGCCCGGTGACGGACGTGTCGGCCGTCTTTGTCTCGATCAGCGCGAACCGATGGCGACCGTCGCCGACGTTCAACGTGTCGCGTTCCAGGTTGACCGCGGACGTCGCGGCGTTGAGCTCGCGATAGCGCTCGTACGTCCCGATATAGAGGCGCACAAGCAACTTGCCGCCGCGCGCCACGACCTTCCGCACGCGCTGGCCCTCGCTGTCATACGTGAAGTAGGCGGTGCCACCACCGCCGAGACTCACCTCGACGAAGCGACCCGCGTGATCCCACTGCATCGCCGACAGGTTCGGCATGCTCGCGAGGTTGCCGCTCGCGTCGTGCGTGAACACGCCCGAGTACGGTCCGGCCGCGGGATCACCGGGGAGGCTCACCGTCGCGATACGGTTGGAGCCGGCGACGATCGTCTGCGTGCGCGTCCAGTTGTTGCCACCTGCCGCATGAACGGTGGCGAGCAGGTTGCCGACGGCGTCGTACGTGTAGTCCTCGGTGTAGGCGACGAGCGTCTGGAGATCGTTCGGGTGCGGAAGTGTCGAAACCGGCGCCTCCGGATAGTTGTCGCTGCCCGACGCATATCCGACCTGTCCGGGGTGCTCCCGCCCCTCGGCGTGCACGAGTCGGTACGTCGCGTCGTACGCGAACCGCTGACTGCCGGTCGTCACGTTGCCCGCGAAGTACACGGTCTCCTGCGCCGCGTCGTCGATCTCGACGATGTTGCCCGTGGCGTCGTGCGTGTACTGGAGATCTTGTAGCGCCGCGCTATTGCTCGAGCGCGTCGAGCGAAGCCGTAAGACGCGCCGATTCCGCGGGTCGTACGTGTACGTCGCCGTGACGGCCGTGCCGCTTGTGACCGCGATGCGCTGACCGGCCGCGTTGTAGACGATCCCGGCCACGATAGGCGTCGGCGTCGTGGCGCCGCGGATCGAGCACGCCACTGACGCGAGCCGGCCGCCCGCGTCATACGACGACGTGGTGATGCTGCCATCCGGCGTAGCCGAGCGAACGACGTGGCCGAGCGCGTTGTACGCGAGCTCCGTTGTGAATGACTCGATCTCAAGCAGGCCGCCCGCGGCGGGCAACACCATTGTCGGATCGGTGATCGCCGCAAGCGTGCTCCACGACGGGGTGGTGGTGTACGCGAGCGCCAGCTGGCGGCTCGTCCCGGTGACGTGCCCCTCGAAGTTGTAAGCGGTGATCTGAACGACCCCGCTGCCGTCGAACCGGAGGTAGATATGGCCGCGAAAGTTCGGCATCGCGACGCCTTCGCCATAGGTGATGAGCTCGACGAGGAGCTCCGCCTGGCCGGGGATGGTCGCCCATAGTTGGGTCGGCCGATGAACCGAGTCGTACACCGTCCGATGCGCGAAGCCACGCGCATCCCAGTCGCGGTAGCGGACGCTCACGGCGTCGACGAACGTGAGCACAGTACCGGTATCGGAGCCCTCGGTAACCAATGCCCGACCAAGCGCGTCGAACGTCCGCGAGACAACCACGTTGCCGACCGCGTCGGTCACCGCGACGGCGTTGCCCTGAGCGTCGAGCGCGGTGCGCGTCGACGACATGCCGAGTGGACCGTTGTCCAGCGTGACCAGAAACCCCCGAGCGAGTGGATCGAACGCCTGCACGGTTGGCGTGTTCGCGTGGGCGGCCGCCAGCTGCGCCGCGCGGTACAGCGGGTCGGTCGTCGGTCGCGTGCTCGCGTCCGCGTACCACGCACTCGCGAGCACGGTGTCGTTGGCATCCGCGTCGATTTGCAGCCAGGCGCTGCGTGTGGTGGTCACAAACGTCCCGTCTGCGAGGTCGACACGGATCTGGCGAGAGAGCGGATCGTACGTGTGCAGCGCGAAGTGCGAGGACGTCGCGATCGCAGTCTCGGCATCGTAGTCCGGACCTGCCGCGAAGTAGGGCTCGTACGTCTTGACGGGGTTGTGCTTGTTGTCGAACACGGTGCGGCCCGAGCCGATCCATCGCGGGTTGTCGTCGCCGCCGGGCTCGGCCTGGATCTTTGCGAGCACCTCGTGGCCCGAGCCGTCGGAGTACGAGTACGTCTCGAGCCAGCCCGGGTTGGCCGCGCCGTGAACGCGGCGCGCGAAGACGTGTACGTATGCGGGGCTGGGGGTTGCCGACTGCCAGGTGAGCAGGTCGTACTCGACCTTTTGTGTCGGATCGGCGAGCGTGTCGCCTTCACTCGCACCGTCGCGTCCCATTGCCGCGATCGCGACCACCATGCCGAGCTCGTCGTAGGCCGCAGCGCTCCGGTTGCCATTCGGATCGGTGATCAGCACCGGCGCTAGGACGCGGTAATCGAACGCCGCGGTCGTCACGTTGTCGAGCGCAGCGAGCTTCGAGCTGTGCGTCTCGACGACGAACAACATCGGCGCGTCGAACACGACGCTCGCCGTGTTGCCGAACGGATCGGTGTAGCTCGTTGCATGATAGAACGCGGACGCATCGTAACCAGTCACACCGCTGTGGATCCAGAAGGCGCCGTCCAGCGACACGTAGCCGGCGGCGGTCGCATCCGCGGCTGTGAGGCGACCGCCGAACGCGGACTCGAGCAACGTGATGGGTAGCGCGAGCGCGAGGCTGTCGTACGGCAGCCCGCGCGTACCGACCGAGCCCTGCGGCAGCGCGGCGGCCAGGTCGTCGGCCCAGAACTGGTGGCGGACGCGCTCGAGCGTGCGCATCGAGCCTGCGGCGAGTGGCACGTCGAACGCGACGGGCATCGCGGTGGTCATGGCAGCGTCGACAGCGGTCAGCGCTAGCGGGTGTGAGGTCGGCGGGATATCCAGTTCGTACGTTATCTGCTCGACGAGGACGCCGTGGCGATAGTCGTACGTGGTCGCGAGCGAAGGCGCGTAGGTCGACGCCGAACAGGTCGCGAGAACGCGCGCTTGCTCCGGCTCGGCGGGCGTGCGGCGTGCGTACGCGAGCGTCGCCCCTCGCGTCACGTGACCCAAAAAATCGATCTCGAGCTCGAGGCGATGCGCGATGCGGGGATCGCGAGGGTCGCGCTCGTAGTTGTAGGAGAGCGATTCGCGCATGAATGCGTGATAGACGCCGTGCCGATCGTCTCCGAGCGACTGGAGCTCGCGGACCTCGTAGCGTTGCTCTGTCACGGAGTATGGGTGAGCCGCCGAGAGGGTGCCATCCTCGCCGTAGATTTCTTGGCGCAAGAGCCGGCCCTTAAATGCGCGCGTCGCCTCGCGTTGCGCCGGCGGCAGTAGCGTCGATGGCACGAGGTCGGGCGCGAGCGCCGTCGCGGCGGCATCGCCGGAATAAAACTCGAGAGCGAGCGCCGTACGCAGGTCGGCGCGCTCGCCGTTCCACGCGCCAGTGTGGAACCAAGAGATCGTGTGGACAGGCGGCAGCGCGTGCGCGCCGAACGAGACGGACTCGGCGTCCCACGTATCCACACGCGCGAAGCCGCGAAACTCGCGCTCGACGCCATCGTAGAAGCCGTGTGCATAACGGTACCGCAGGACGCAGCTGGTGCCGGCCACGGCATCGTCGAGCTGCACACGCTCGACGACTTGGAGCACGAACGGCAGTCGCGTCGCCCACATCCGGCCTGCGGCGCGGTCTTCGAGATAGAACCTGGTCGACGGCGCATAGGTGATCGCGGTGCGTGCGCCGAGACCGTTCTCGACCGCGCACAGCAGGTGCGGCTTGCTGCTGCGGAGCAGATCGACATAGCGTAGCGGCATGCCAGCGTCGGCCGGATTGCTGCTCGACCAAACGAGACATGCCGTGCCAGTTCCTAGCAAGTCGACGAGCCGAATCGACGCGAACTGGTCTGCGACCGGCAGCGGGATGTTTGTGCCGAGCGACCAGCTGTTGCCGGCTTGGTTGAGATAGACGACGGCCCCTCTAGCCGACAGATACACGAGATCGGAAGTGCCGGTCCCGTCGACGTCCCCGACCCGAACGCGACGCGGATCGAACAGGTCCGGTGTATCGAACAACGGCGCGCCGCTCATCGCGATCTTCGCGCCGAATCGCCCGTAGCCGAGGTTTGGCCAGTAGCTG
This sequence comes from Deltaproteobacteria bacterium, assembly GCA_040004535.1. GTDB lineage: Bacteria > Myxococcota_A > Polyangia > Haliangiales > Haliangiaceae > JABFXX01. Next base: position 12,918 of record JBDUAS010000107.1, on the reverse strand, counting down.
ATGTCGCCGTTGCGCACCCGTACGATGTCGGCGAGGCCATCGCCGGACATGTCCGCCAGGATGATGGTCTCGTAGTCGTCGGTCGTGAGGATCACCGCACCGCGGTCCTCGTCGTGTGCTTGCGTCACGCGGTGCGGCGGCCCGAAGCCCGCGCGCGCGAGGGACGGGTACCACACGAACACGTCGTCCTCGGCGACGAGCACGTCCGTCAGGCCGTCGCCATTAATGTCGAGCAAGTGGACGCCGCGCCCGTGCCAGTCGATATTCGGCAGCGAAGAGAACGCTGCGAACGGGCGCCACGAGAAATCGCGCGTGCGTTCGTAGAAGCCGGGCGTCGGGCCATCGAACGAGGCGACGTCGAGTCGACCGTCGCCGTTGAGCGATGTCAGCTGGACGCTCGGCGCAAATGCGGACTGCACTGGCTGGAGTGAGAGCCGCTGTGCCGGGGCGAACGCGCCGCCACCGAGGTTACGCTTGTAGTAGAGAGCGGGGGCGGGGCCGGCGGCCGGGGCGAGGATCCCGGAGATGCCCTCCCCGTCGAGGTCGACGAACTGATATGCGAGTCCGTCGATCCCCGCCGGGGCCTGTGCGATTGACGCGGTGTCGACGGTGATGACCGACGTCGACAGCGGGCCGACGCGCGTGTAATCGAGACGCAACGTCGGCGTATGCGCGACGGTGACCTGGCCTTGGGCGGTCCAACCGTAGCCCGCCTGTCGCGCGCTGGTGAGGTAGGTGATCGCCGGTCCCGTGTCGTAGCCGAGCTCGGTCGCCCGGACGAGCCGAGCAAGTGCTCCGAGCTGCTCCGGGATCGTGTGGAACATGAGGATGCGCTGGCACAGCCGGTACGTGCGGATCTCGAAGCCGGAGCGAAACGTCGAGACCGGATCCGCACGGACGGGCCACGTGGTGACTTCCTCTGGCAGATCCGTCGAGTGCTCGCCGTAGTCGATCACGACTTCGAATAGCCACGTCGTCGCCGTGAGGTCTTCGAGGCTGGGCGATCGCGTCACGAGCGGCGTGCGATTGCCGTAGAAAACTCGCTTGAGATACGTGTTGGTCGGAGGCCTTGCAAAGCGACTCGCTTCCGCCGGATCGGTTCTCGAGACGTTCGCAAGATCTTCGAGCTTGTACTCGTAGCGCGTGGCGTTGCCGTGCGAGTCGAACGTGGCATCGAGCAGCCAGCGGTAGATCTGGCGCGGGTTGTCCGGGTTCGCGATGCGCGCGGTCGCGGACCAGCCGAACGTGCTCGTCACGTTGTCAGAGGTAATCGTGCGCCAGTGGGCGTCGCCCGTGAGTTTGTGGGTGCGGCGTTCGACGCGCGCGAACAGGCCCTCCACACGAGGACGGTATGTGTTCACGCGGTAGTCGCCGTCGTCGGGCGTCTCGTCGGCAACGGGGACGAGGTCCTCCTGATCCGACAAGATGAAGACGTCCGACTCGATCGCGTCGGCGTAGCGCGGAATGCCCTTGTCGGTGCGCCGCGTAATCTCGGGAACGCGGATCGCCCAGCCCGGACCGAACGCGCCGTTGCCGTTGCTCGAAGCGTAGGCGAGTACGAGCGTGGGCTCGACGCCGCGGCACGACGAGATGCCGAGAGGGATCTCGAACGCTCCGGCCCCTGTCGGGCCGCCGGCCTGGAACTTCTCGCCCAGTGCATGGAGAGCGCCGCCGGCCTTCGGTAGTCCGAGTGTCGGCGGCGCGACCGGCGCGATCGGGGACGAGCGGGCATCGCGCTTGTCTGGACGCGCGCGATCGTTCGGCTCGGGCGCGGCCGAGTGCACGGACGAGCGGTCCGGCTCGTCAACCGCCGACATTCGCTGCTCCGACACGTGGCGCGAGCGACGGGACAGCGCGATCGGCGCCATCGCCCCAATGATAGATGCGCGCTTGGCGGGCGATGACCCACGTGAACGACAGGTGTTCGTCGACCGTATCCTCGAACTCCGCGGGCGTGAACACGTGTGCGTCGATCGGGTGTAGGACGCCGAACAGCAAACGCGCGATCGTCTTGCGACGGACGCCCGGGCGCTCCGGCGTGTTCTTGATGACGAACAGATCGAGATCGCTGCGCGGCTTCGGCGTACCGATCGCGTACGAGCCGAATGTGCCGACGACCAAAGGTCCATACCCGACCGCGATGCGGTGAGCGATTCGCGAGATATCGCCGTCGCTCAACATCAGGTCGTGTAGTTGATGACGAGCACGACATCGTCGACCTTCGCGGGATCGAGCCGGACGACGCCGCCGACGGTCACGCCGAGCGCGGCCGGGACGCTCGTGGCCGGAAGCGTTAGCGCGAAGGACTGCGGGGCGCTCGCTGGCGAGAGCGAAGCGGTGCCGGCGAGGATTGCCGGATTGCCGGTCCAGCCCGCGGGGAGTGCGTTCGTCAGCGCGAGCGCCGGTGACGCATTTCCGGTCGGCCCGAAGGTCGTAGCGACCGACGTCCCACTTGCAGGCGCGCTCGCGAGCGCGAAGAACACGGTGATGCTAGCGATCTTCGGTGCGCCGAAGTTCGTGAACGGGAACACCGCCTGCGTGATCGGCAGCGTCAACAGCTGCTGCGTCGCGGTCGTGTCCGTCGGATGGAAGAAACTATAAAGCGCATCGGCAAACGTGCTCTTCGCGCTCACGAGCAGCGAGCGACTGATCCCAGTCGTCGGCGTTATCGCCGCGACCACTGTCTGCTCCGCAATTCCGGCGCGTGCGGTGTAGCGGACGTGCAGGATGACGTCCGTGATCGTCGAGAAGTCGAAGTTGTTGGCCTGTGGGTTAAGCTCGAGTGTCCACGCGCTCACCGCTCCCTGGCCTTCGAACGGCAGCCAGCGCTCGTCTCGAAGATTGGTCTCGAACAGACCGGTGTCGTTCTGGCCGGTGCTGGTCGCGATCGCAGCGCCAGGCGCACTGACGCTGAACGTCGCCATATCGGTCGGTGGCGGCTGCGCGCTTGTTGGCACGTAACCACCCGCAGGCAACGTCGAAGTCACGCGCACAACGGCACTCGCGAGTGTGAGGTTCGCGTTGACACCGGTATAGGGACCGGTCACGCACGGAACCGTCACCGCGACGCTGCGCAGCCGGCGGAAATAGTGGCCGGGGTGATCTAGATCGAACAGGGACTCGTCGAGCTTGATCTGGCACGTCCCAGTCTCGATCAATTGTACGAGCGCGAGTGGTTGGGTCATGGCGAGCGAGATGTGCTTGGTCAGCTCGAGCTCGCGCGCGTTCTGCGCAAGGTACTGCGCCTCCATTCGCCGGAGGTCGAACAGCAGACTCTCGCCGGCGGTGAGGCCGCGGTGCTGGCTGTCCCAGTATCCGAACTGGATGAACGTGTCCGTGTAACGGCCGAGCTCGTACTGATACGCGCTCTGCGCCTGCTGCGCGAGGCCGTAGGCGAGCTGGTAGGCCTGTGCGTGCACCGTCGTGAGCTGCGAGACCATCCAGTCGTAGAGCTGGGCTTGCGTGTACTTGTTCGCGAGGAAGCCCTTGACGGCTTCGGCGTTCGTGTAGACCGACGTCTGCATGCTCAGCTCGCTTTGTGCGATCTGGAGGCGATCGGTGGCTGCTGAGATCTGGCTATCGATTTGCGTCATCTCGGCCGACGCGATACTCGCCTGCAGCTGCCATTCGTCCTGGCGGCGTTGATACTGGCCCAGCGTTGCGACCATCGAGCCGAGTCCGCTGAGGATCCCCGCGGCACCGCGGAGCGCCGACGCAGCGGCGTTGGCCGCGCCCGCGAGGTTCCCGCCACCCCAGGAGGTGGTCACCTCGGGCGTGCCGCCGAAGCCATTCGCACCGAAGCTGAACGACGGGATCAGGTTGGTGAGTGCCGCGTCCCGGTCGAGCGGGATCGCGAGTCCGTTGGTGAGCTGCGCGCGGCCCTGAAGCTCGAGCGCCTGCGTCTCCCACGCGTTCATGAGTTGGATTGTCGAGTAGAAGTCGTACCGGATCTTAGACACCGCCTTCTGGTTCCGAAGCGCCGTGATCTGCTCGCTCGCCTCGGTCACCTGTAGCGACTTGATCGCGACCATCTGGTTCTGGATGTCGACCTCCTGATTCGCGCGCAGAAGCGCGAGCCTCTCGGCATCCTTCTTTTCGAGAGCGGAGAGAATCAGCGCACCGAATGCGCGCACGTCGTTGGCGAGCTCGATCGCCTTGCCGACGTATGTTGCAAAGCGATAGATGGGCGTGGTCGGACCGAGCCCGCTCGGGACCTGGCCCGCAGCGCCTGTTTGCGTCAAGAGCAGAGGGTTGATGGCCGGCGCGTAGAGCGGCAGCGGCACCGCCTGGCCTTGGAGATTCAGGCAGTGGCGGATCTTGTAGAGCCGGTCCGCAACCGTGGTCCAATACGCGAGCAGCTGGTCGTTCGGAGGGATACAGAAGAACAGCGTCTTGCCGCTACCCGGCAGCTGCGGCAGCTGCGGCAGCGTATCCGTGCCCTGGATCAGCGCCTGTGGTGGTGTTGGCGCGACGACGAGATTCTCGACGGTGACAAGCGTGTTCGAGAACGTATCGAGTTGCGACTCGATCTGCGCGTACGTGAGCGGCTGCGAGCCACCAACAGGTGGCATGCGGACCTCATCCGGCTCGGGCCCGAGGATCAGATCGGCGAGGATGTACAGCTGCTCAGCCCGACCAACAGTCTCGGCATTGTAGATCGCGAACAGCGAGTCGGCCCACGCGATGAGGTTGTCGAGGAACTTCATCACGGTCGACTTGCCGTACGCCGAGATGCGCAGGCTCGCGATCGCGTGCGGGTCGAACGGATCTGCCATCCACCTCGCGAGCGTCGCGGACGTCACCGGATCGGTGATGCCCTCGGCGAGCGCTGACAGGATGTTCTGGATCTGTTGGCCCGTCCAGTCGGCCGCGTTCAGCGCGTGAAACGGCGCGGTCTGCCAGAAGCGCTGCGGTGTCGCCCCTCCTGATGAATCGGCGGGGTCGAAGATGTAGTTGAGCCACGACATCGCATCGGCGTACTGCTGGTTCTGCGAGAGCAATGACGCGACGAACATGGGCGCGTGAAAGAGCAGCTCCCAGTTGTAGAGCGAATACGCGCCGGTGCTGCCGGGCGCGAAGTCGAGCGCACTCTCGCCGACATCGATCGAGCTAGGCTGACCTGGATAGGGCGTCGCAACCGGCGGACGCGGCGCGAAGATTGTCTGGAAGTTGAACGCCGGCCAGCCGCGCACCGACTGCGGATCGGTCTGGAACGTACGTGCCATCAGACGCGGAACGCCGCCGATCTCGAGCTCGCGCAACATGGTCCGCGCGTACGGGTGATAGACAGTTTCGAACGAGAACTCGGTGGTCCACTTGGACACGCCGTACAGGTTCTCGATCTCCTGCGGACTGCTCGACACCGTGAAGAATGACGGCTCGACCAGGTACGTCCGGTTCGGCCGTGGCGACGAGCCGGTGCCGCCCCCACCGTCGCTGACGAAGAACGGATCGAGCGAGTCGAACACCGGTTCCTGTTGGGGCACCACGATGCGCGGATTGACGACGGTGCCAAGCAGCTGCACGGTGGTTGGAGGGCCCGAGGCGGTCGCCTGCGCGAGCACGCTGAGCACGGTCTGCCCGAGCTCGGGCCGGAACCAGTAGCCGGGGACCAGATCCTGCCCTCTGAAGTTGAAATTCGCCGGGCCGGTGAGCGAGCCGGTGAGCGTTCCGCTGGTGACGAGCGCATACGACGGCTCCTGCGAGACATCGACGAGGCTCGCGTCGGGGAGCAAGTGCTGGGTCGGCGCGATCGATTGCACGACGCGCATCGGCGCTTCGGGCATCGACAGGGTGCCGGTGGCGACCAGCGGCGTGGTGACGACGTGGTCGTTGGCGATCTCGCCGAACAGCTCGATCCAGTCGAGGTTGTAGTACGCCTCGATTACCAGGTCGTGCGCCGGGCTCTCTGTCGCGCGAAACGTGAACGCGTACGGCGGTCGATCGAGCCAGTCGACGGGAACGCCTGGAACCGTCTTCTGGAAGAACATCTTTTCGGCGAGTACGACCTTGGGCTGCCACACGCCGGCGCTCAGCTCGCTCATCCCGAAATCGACGGCCCAGTACTTGGTAGGCGCGCTCTGTGTGCCGCCGCCACTCGCATCTGGGACGTCCTGGTCGCGCTGCTTTTCCGACTCCGGCTTGAACAGCGGCCACACCAGGTGCAGCCGCTGATCCCACACCACCGGGACGATCTGCTCGGACGGGATGTCGAGGTCGAGCGATTGCCACGCGTCCCACACTCCCGCGGCGGTAGCCGACGATTTCGTGCGAGCTCGATAGGACCACTTGTACGGGGTCGTGCGCGTGCGCGCGAAGACGTGGAGCACGACGCTGCCGTCGGCCATCGTTTGGTTGTAATGCGCGGCCACGACGAGGTGCGAGACGTCGACCAGCTTGCGCAGGTAGTTCTCCAACGCCGTCTCGGCGAGGTCGGCGTCGCATGTGGTCTGGCGTAGATCGTTCTCGAGGTCGACGAAGAACGGTGAGGCGTCCTTGCGCAGCTCGGGCAATAAATAGTTCTCGGGGTAGAGGAAGACCTCGCGGTTCGCCTGCCAGAGCCGGAACTGCTGGCGCCACGACCACTCGCTCCACGCCTTGCCGGTCGTGTCGACCGCGACCTGGATCTGGAGGCCGAGGAACGCCTGTTGCACGAATTGCTGGATCGCGAGCGACGCTTGGAGCAACCGCGTCGTCGACGCGCACGCACACATCTCGGGGTCGATGAGAAAGTAGTCGAAGACGTCGTCGGTGGTCACGAACGAGAACATCGGCGCGAGCGTCTGGCCCGGACCGAGCAGGTACGCGACCAGCGCATCGCGGCGGCGCTCGCGCAGATCGTCTTCGACCGGCTGAACGGCGCCAAACCACGCGCTCTGTGGGTACTGCGTCTGGAAGGCACCTGCCGCGCTCGCTGCCGTGCCCGTGTCTGGCGTCGCGGTCGAGAGAAGGACGAGCGAAGTGCCGCGAATGTTGTACCGCGAGACAACGTCGAGGGCCGCGCCGATCGCGGCGAGCACCTGCATGTCGCAGAGCGAGCCAGGTTGCGTAGCGGTCGTGATCCCTGGCGCCTTCGCGCCGAGCGCAGCAGCGATCGCGCTGACGTCGGCGGCTGTTGCATCGAGGGCGTCGGCGAGCGCAGGGACGTTCGCAGTGCCCGCGATCGCTGTCGCGAGATCCGGAGGCAGGTGGCCTGCCACGAGCCAGGCGCCGAGCACGTCGAACAGTTTCGGCGCGCGCGCGGGCTGACGCTTGTCGAGCCGGATCGTATACAGGAGTGCCTCGAACGCGGTGTACGGACTCGTCGGCCCCGACGGCATCGCGCTCGGGTCGAGCCAACCGAACGTGGCAGCATGCTGGACCACGAACGCCAGCTCGGTATCCGTCGCGCCGATGGCGGTCGACAGCGCCGCACCGCGGGCGACCGAGAGGACCGCTGCCGTGAGCTGAGGGAACTGCGCCGGGTCGACGGTCGTGGCTGCGAGCAGCTGCGCGACGGTTGCCGTCGAGAGCGGCAGTACGCCGGTGGTCGCGAGCAGCGGGGTCACGACGTTCGCTGCCACGCCGATTGCAGCCGCGGCCGCAGCGACGACGATCGTCGCGACCGTCGCGGGATCCGTCTGCTGGGCCGGCGTCAGCTTGACGATGGCATCGCGGATCGACTGCAGGAGCGTTGCGGTCTGCGCACTGGTGAACGCGAACACGCTCTGTGCCGTCGAGCCGTCGCGGAGCAGGTAGTCGAGGTCGTGCGCGGTCAACCCGAGGCCGCGGAGCACGGCGAGCCTGCGCAGAAACTCCCGGGTATCGGCCGGCGTCGTCCCGAACGGCGTGCCCCCAGTCAGCTGGATCCACAGCAGCAGCTCCGGGATTGGTAGCGACAGCGCCGACGCGAGCCGAGCAAAGCGCAGCAGGACGTTGATCGTGGCGAGCGTGAGCGTGTTCGGCGTCACGGGCGTGGTCCCCGCGAGGATCGCGGCGATGTCGTCGCCGCTGATCCCGAGGGCTGCAACGGTCGCGTTCACGTTCGCGCTCTGCGCTGGCGTTGGGTTCTGCTGCGGCGGGACGATCGGCGTGCCAGCGAGCGCGAAGCTCCCCGGCGGCTGCGACGACACTGGGGGGAACACGCTCGCCCACGACGCGAGCATCGTCGGGTTCGCGAACGCCGCGCTGTACGCCGACGGCTGGACGCTGTCTGCGTCGCCGAGGTGGTTCGTCACGTCGCGCGTCTCGAGCGAACCCCAGAAGCTCAGCACGTCTTGCAGCGGGAGCTTCAGCTGCCGCGCGATCGCGATCGCGCCTTCGAGGAGGACGAGAAACGCGTCGTCGAGCACCGTCCCGGCCGCCTGGTCGAGCGCCCAGTCGAGTTCCCACATCGCGAGCCCGCTTGCTTCCCACAGGCGCAGAAAGCGCTGCGCGCGATCGAGCACGTCGCCGGTCAGCCCGGTGAACGTCATCAACTCGGTATCGGCGCTTACGAGCCCGTTGGTCGTACCGAGTTGCAGTGCGACCGCGCTGTCGGTCACCCACGCCGCTTCGAGCAGTTGATAGAGCTCTTGCAACGTCAGCGCCCCGCGCTGCAGCAGGACCGGCACCTTCGAGAGTGCGGCGACGTAGTCGGTCGGCGTGAACGTCGCCCGCGTCTTCGGATCGATCACATCCGTCGGATTCTGCGATGCGAATCCCCAGCGCTCCCACAACGGATGGGCGTCGGTTCCGTTGATCACGGCTTGCATCGAGCTGTTGATGCCAAGCGCAGCGCATGCGATCGCAGCCGCGCTTGGACCGCTCGGCCCGGCAAATAGTGCGAGGATTGCATCGCGCGTTATACCCGTTGATGTCAGGTACGACGTGGTCTGCGCGAACGGCAGATCGAAGGGCAAGCCGAGCGGGAACGCCGCGGCTTTCGTCGCGACGTACGCCGCCTGGTCGATCGCTTGCGGCAGTGCGCGACGCTCGGCGGAGGTCCCCGTCGTCTCGACGATGATCGGTGGCGTCGGGGGTGGCGAGGGCGGCGCGATGAACGCCTCGAGGATCTCGTTGACGAGATCGATGTACGGCAGCGTGGTGTCCGTGTTGCTGCAGTCGAGCGCGATGTACTGAAGCTCCGGGCGGCGAAACAAGACCGCGTCGCGTGCGTTCGTGAAGGTCGCGATCGGCGCCGATGCGCCGTCGAGCGGCGTCACCGCAAACTGCGCGAGATACTGCAGCAGGTCGACCAGGTACGCCGCGGGGCTGTAGACCGATTGGCATTCGCGGCACTCGAAGTAGTCGAGTGGGCCGAAGAGCGCCTGGAGATCCGGGTAGCTCGCGAGCGACGTCGCGCTCGGCGACGTCGTTGCGAGCGCGGCGATACGGATGCCGTTCAGCGACTGATTGAACTGCGCGAACAGCACGAGCGCCGACGCGTAGGTCATATGCGCGCGCGCGTACGCCATGTTCGCCATGCCTGCACTTCCCAGCGGCTTGGTCATGGTCGCCAGGAACGGCGCACGTCCCGCGAAGTACACCGCCTGCGCCGACGCGTAGCCCGCGTGCTTGAGGGCCTCGACGCTCGCGTAGTGCGGCGAGATCCGCAGCAACCGCTGCGCTGTCTTGAGCTCCTCGAGCGCAGGCGCAGACAGCGCGACCTTATTTGTAGCGAGATAGAAATCGAGGTTGTCGTGACGGAGTTCGAGCGTCGGGTGCGCGGCCAGCACGGCGACGAGCTCGGCCTTGGTCTGGAACGCCGACGCAGTCGCCTTCGCAAGCCCGCCGCGCAGTGCGGTCGTTGTGTAGCGGCCCGAGAACCGTTGCGCGAGGGCTTTCGCGAACCGCTGAATGCGCAGCGAGACCGTGTCGTTCGGCAGCACGCTCGGGATGCTGGTCGCCGACGGATCGATCTGCTCGATACGCGCGATCCAGTCGTTCTCGTCGAGGAGCGCGAGGTCCGAGACGCTCGTGAGCGTCTTGTTCGCGAGCCGCTGGACCGTATCTCGGACGAGCGGCACGTTGCCGGCCAGCAGTTCGCCGACCGAGAGCGTCGTATTAAGTTTGGCGAGCTCGTCACTCGTCAGCGTCTTGTCCGCACGCAACACCTTCCATGTCGGACCCAAACGGCCAGCCGCGTCTGCGTAGGCCCTCGCGAACGCCGCCGACGCGTTCGTCGATACGTTGCCCGCGGTCAACAGCTCCGCGAGCGCGGTCTTGCCGCGGACGTACGGCTGCGCGTGCACGGCCTGGGCGCGCAAGGAGTCGATGACGTCGAGCTGCGCATCAGCGACTGACGAGAACGTCGCGGGAATCAGGTTTGCCGCGACGCTCGCTAGGAGTGTCTGTTGGAGCGCACCGCGTGCATGGCCCAGCACAGCGCTCAACACCTGGGTTTGAAAGGCAGCGTCGAGTCCGGCCTCGGGTAACGTGGCCAGTGCTGCGTCGAGTGACGCAGGAATTCCCTGGCAGAAGATGCCGTACAACGCATCGTCGCGCAGCTTGTGAGACGTCGCGAGCACGCGCGCCAGGAACAGGTAGGCGACGTCCGCAAATGGAGCACCGATCGAGCTGGCGAGGAAGCGCAGCTCGTGGTGGGCGCTATCTTCTTTGAGCTCCGCGAGCGGCGTCGTGCCGAGCGCCGTGACGATCTGCGCGGACAGCGAGGTGAACCGCGACGGGCTGCGCACGACGCCGTCCGAAGCGGTCGTCAGATCGATCGCGATCACCGCCGGTGCCGAGAACACGACGGCAGATTGCGCGATGCTCTTGCCGGTGCCGTCGTACGCTCGCGCGAAGAGGTGGAGTGCGGCCTTGCGCGCGTACGAGACGCTGTAGCTGCCATCGGCTTCGCTCTGCACGTCGGCGATATGGGTCTCCGCGCGCAGCTCCTGGACGAATACCGAGATCTTGTGGTTGGCGAGCGCCGCCCCGTCGGCATCGACGAGTTGCCCCGAAACGCGCCCACTTCGCGAGGTCGCTGCTCGGTCGCCCGCGCTAGCGCCCGCAACGTTGATCGTGATTGTCTGTTTGAGGTCGTAAAGCACCGCGAGCGTTGCGTCGTCGAGCTCGTTGCTCAGCGAGAGTCCACGTTGTCGCTGAAGGTCGTGCAGCGCCGCGAGAGTCGACGGCCCGAAGCTCTCTTCAAGTCGCTCGCGCGAATCGATCGTTGCGCCTGCGGCAACGAGTGCACGTTGTAGACGACGAACCTCGCCACCTCTCGAGCCCGCCCTGATGCTCATCGAGCGTTTAACCTATCAGCTCGTGTTCATGCGTTCCACGGCACCACGCAGGATCTCGCCGCGTGGCGCATCACCTCGTCGTCCACGACACGTGCAGCGATGAACTGCGGGCGGCTCTCACCGGATCGCTGAATGGCTGGCGTCCACGTGGTCGTGCGCCACCACCACGAATTGCTCGTGTTCGGATCGTCGAGCGATGCCTTCTTGCCGGACGAGTCGACTAAGCAGCGTACCGGCTCGGATTCTTGCGCTTCCGTTCGTTGCGATCGATGCAAGGCTGCGCGGCAATGACGCCGGTCGAGCGGCGGTGCGTGTTGCGGCTAGCCGGTTCCTAGCCAGTTCCTAGTGATGTGGCGTAATAGAACCGGCGCCTGTAGCTGCAACAACATGGCGGAAGCGCATGGGAATCGAACCCACCGTGCCGCCGCTCGCGCGGAGCACCATCGGTTTTGAAGACCGAGCCGCACACCAGTCGCAGACGCGCTTCCGTCGGTGACGCTAGCACGTCTATGGCGCATCGATGTGAGCCTGGCGCTGGACGAGCTCGCGCGACGTACGTTCCAAGTGCGGCCATGCCGGCGCACGGCATGACGGATAGAGGGAAGAGCGATCGCGAGGAGGACTCGCGCCGCACGATCGGGTCGTCCCACGTTCTTCATCATGGCCGCGAGAAGCCAGGTCACGGGCGCGAGGATTCACATTTTCGGATTTTCGTTCGTGCGACACCCTGCGACGTGCGCAACGTCCTGGATGGGCGCATTGTCGTGAGCGGATGAAGTGGTGGTTGTTCCTCGCCCTTGCGGCTTGCCGAGCGACGGCGGTGTCGAGCGATCCGGCGCTCGACCTGGTGCCACCGAGCGGCTGGACCGCCGAGCATCACGCCTTCCACGATCCAGAACGCGCGCTGCGCGTGATCGTCACGACGACCGCGATCGACGATCCGAGCCTTGCCGTTGCGGCGGCGTGGATGCGCGCGGCACCGGAGACCTTGCTCACCCGGCCCGAGCTCGACGAGCCGCCGCCGGACGGCGGTTGGGATCGCGAGGTCCACTTCGAGTACGCGCTGCCAGCCGCAACCAAGCGCGAGATCCGGGCGGAGTATCGGCGCTACCGCGCCCAACGCTACGTGATCTTGATCGACGGCGAGCCGAATGCGCTCGCGAAGCGCGACGCGCAGATCGATACGTTGATCAGCACGCTGAAGCCCGCGGGGATGGGTGAAGAAAAGCTCGGCGGACCGGTGCGGGCACTCGATATCGCCGCGATAGATGAATTCGCGACCCGCGCGCTGAAGCAGCTCGAGGTGCCGGGCGCTGCGATCGGTGTGATCGTCGACGGCAAGGTCGTCTACGAACGCGCGCTCGGCGTGCGCACGCTCGGCGATCCGGCGCCGATCACGCCGAACACCCGGTTCTTGCTCGCGTCGGCGTCGAAGCCGATGACGACCCTGATGGAAGCGACGCTCGTCGACGCGGGCGCGCTGCGTTGGGATTCGCCAGTGACGACACTGTTGCCGACGTTCGCGCTCGCCGACGCCACGATCACGCACCAGCTCCAGCTCTGGCACATGTCGTGTGCGTGCACCGGGATGCCGCGCCAGGACATGGAAGGCCTGTTCGAGTGGGACGGCGTCACGCCCGAGCAACGGATCGCCGTGATGCGGACGATGAAACCGACGACGAAGCTCGGCGAGACGTTCCAGTACTCGAAC
>JBDUAS010000106.1:0-22349 GCA_040004535.1 Deltaproteobacteria bacterium | reverse complement strand
CGAAGATCAAGAAGTCGGGAACGAAGACCGAAGCGAAGACCGAAGCGAAGACCGAGGCGAAGACCGAGGCGAAGACCGTCGCCGACGACAAGGCGCTCGAGAAGGTCGACGACAAGCCGGTGCTCGAGCACGACGACGCGCTCGAGAAGCCCGATCGCAATTCCGATCCGATCATCGATCCGACCGACACGCACGATCCTTTCAAGAAGCATAAATGACCGCGTCCCTGTTCCGGTGGCTCGTGGTGGCGAGCCTGTGCTTCGCGTGGGTTCCGCCCGCGCACGCCGAGGACCGCGCGACGAAGGCCGCGCAGAAGCACTTCGAGAAGGCGCAGAAGTTCTACAACCTCGGCAAGTTCGAGCTCGCGCTGACCGAGTACGAGGCGGCGTACGACGCGAAGCCGCTCGCCGACTTCTTGTTCAACATCGCGCAGTGCTATCGCAACCTAGAGGACTACGATCGCGCGATCTTCTCGTTCAAGAAGTATCTCGCCGAGAAGCCCGACGCCGACGACCGCGCGCAGGTCGAGAAGTTCATCGACGAGCTCGAAGAGAAGCGCGATGCGGGTCAGGGTAAGAAGTTCGTCGACAAGCCACCGCCACCACCGCCACCACCGCCTACCGCGAAGGACGATCCGTTCTACAAGAAGTGGTGGTTCTGGACCGGCGTGGCCGTCGTCGGAGCCGGCGCCGGCTTCGGCGTGTACGAGGTGACGAAGAGCGGTGCGCCGTCGACCGACCTCGGCAACATCGGCCGGATCGGAGCGCAGATCCGATGGTGATGCGCACGCCGATGCTCGCGAGCCTGGTCGTTGCGGCTGCCGGCGCGTGCAACAGCGGCTCGTACCTCGTCGTCACCGTGTCCGCACGTCCGGCGGTGCACGACGTCGCGTCGCTCGCGGTCACGCAGATGAACAACGGCACCTCGCGCACCGACAGCCTCGCGCTCGACGGTCATACGTTACCCACGACGTTCAGCATCTCGGTCGCCAACCGCACCGGCGAGCTCGACCTCTCGATCAGCGGCAAGGCGAGCGACGGGACCGTGATGGCACTCGGGTCCGCGACGACGATGACCGACGCCGGCGACGCGACCGTCCGGCTCGATCCCGCGGACTTCGTCGTCAACACCGACTACGCGATGGACGAGTTCCTGACGACCGACTTCGAGACGGTCGGCTTTCAACTCGCGGCGACGAGCGACGACAAGTGGACCGCGGTGTTCCGCAACACGTGCACCGATACCTGCAACGTGTACGCACGCACGTTCGGCAGCGACGGCTTGCCGGTCCGCACCGCCGCGGCGGCGGGCACGAATCAATATCAAGTCTCGGCGACGACGACGACCGACCTCGCGTATCCCGCGATCGCGGCGTCGGGCACGAGCGCGATCGCGGTGTGGGACTTCACGGATACCGTCGGCGGTGGCACCGGCGTCGCGTGCCGCGGCATCGACGCGACGGGCGCGTTGACGGCGGGCCAGCGTCCGCTTTCGACCGACGCGGCGGATACCGCGAACGTGTCGCCGCTACCGAATGGCAACTTCGCCGTCAGCTGGCAGGTCTACGGGCCGAGCGCCGTCCACACGATCATCGCGAAGCCGGACTGCACGACGATCGGCACGACGCCGACGGTCGTGTCGAGCACCGCGGGCATGCTGAACGGGCCACACCGCTCTAGCGTCGCCGCGAACGGCACGTCGTTGCTCTACGCGTGGATCACCGATGACTCCGTGCGCGTCCGACCGGGGTCGTCGACCGGCACGCTGTTCACGCTCCCCGAGGCGACGCTGACGCCGACGCCGACCGGCATGCAAGCCGAGGCCGTGCGCGTCGCGCCGCTCGGCACCGGGTTCGCGGTCGCGATTCGCTATATCTCGATGACGTCGGGCCCGGGTCAGCTCGTGCTCGCGAAGACGTCGGCGACCGGGTTGATCATGGGCAATCCGGTCTTGATCTCCGACAAGACCGGCTCGGACTTCACGAACGGGCGGCGAGGCTTCGGGATCTCGACGCGAACGGATGGCGTCGCGCTGATCGTGTGGGCGCAGTGCGATGACGGCTCGTCGGGTGCGTGCGATGGCCGGCTCGACGTCTACGGGCGCAAGATCGATGCGACCGGGATGGCGGTTGGAGATGCGTTCATGATCCCGACGACGACCGTGGGATCGCAGACGGATCCGTCGGTGGTCGCGCTCTCGGATGCGTTCGCGGTCGCCTGGACCGACGACAGCAAGGTCGCGCCGGATACGGATGGCACCGCCGTCCGAGCCCGCGTCATCTATCCGTAGAGGCTACGTTAGTCGGCTTCTTCGTCGGCGCGATGATCGATCCCGAGCGCGCGCATCTTCTTGTAGAGATGGCTGCGCTCGAGCTGGAGCTCGCGTGCGGTGTTCGACACGTGGTTGTCGTTCGCTTCGAGCGCCGCCACGATGATCTCTCGCTCCGCCGCCGCGACCAGATCCTTGAATGGCACGCCGCGCGCGACCTCGGTCTTCACGGCCTTGACCCGCGGCAGGGCATCGCCGACATCCGCCTCGCTGATCACCTCGGCATCGCCGGTCAGGATCGCCAGGCGCTCGACGACGTTCTTCAGCTCGCGCACGTTCCCCGGCCAGTCGTGCTGCATGATCATCGTCATCGCGCCGCTCGCGACCTTCTTCGCGCGTCGGTCGTTGTCGGCGCAGACCTGCGCCAGGAAATGCTCGACGAGTAACGGGATGTCTTCTCGCCTACCGCGCAGCGGCGGTAGCTCGATCGGCACGACCGCGAGCCGGTAGTACAAGTCCTCGCGGAACTTGCCGTCCTTGATCTCGGCCGCGAGATCCTTGTTCGTTGCAGCGACGACGCGAACGTCGACCTCGATCGTCTCGCCGCCACCGACGCGCTCGAGCTCGGACTCCTGCAACACGCGCAGCACCTTGGCCTGCGCGTTCGGGTTCATGTCACCGATCTCGTCGAGGAACAACGTGCCGCCATCCGCGAGCTCGAACTTGCCGCGCCGTTGTTGGGTCGCCCCGGTGAACGCGCCCTTCTCGTGACCGAACAGCTCGCTCTCGATCAGCTCCGACGGGATCGCCGCGCAGTTGAGCTTCACGAACGGGCCATCCTTGCGCTTGGAGTGCTCGTGGACCGCGCGCGCGACCAGCTCCTTGCCGGTGCCGTTCTCGCCCGTGATCAGGACGCGGCCGGTCGACGGCGCGGTCTTCGCGACCTTCTCGAAGATCGCCTTCATCGCCGCGCCGCGCCCGATCATCGCGAAGTCGGTCGCCGCCCGGCCGCGCAGCCGGGCGTTCTCGCCCCGCAGCCGGGCATATGACAGCGCGTTCTGGACCGTCAGCAGCAGCTTGTCGCCCGACAGCGGCTTCTCGATGAAGTCGTGAGCGCCCGCCTTCGTCGCGTTGACGGCGGTCTCGATCGTCGCGTTACCCGACATCATCACGACGACGAGCTCGGGCTTCGCGGCGCGCAGCTTCGGCAGGACCTCGAGGCCGGTCTCGCCGGGCATCATCACGTCGAGGAGGGCCAGATCGACGTCGTGCTCCCCCAGCTTCGCGAGCCCGGCGGCGCCACCGGAGGCCACGACCACCTGATACCCCTCCAACTCCAACGACCGCCGGACGGTCGTGAGGATGTTGGGCTCGTCATCGATGACGAGAATCGTGCTGCGCATGTTACCGGAGCAACCTAGCAGATTTGACTAACGTGCTGCGGCCATTTAGGTTTCGTCCCATGCGTCCACGTTTCGGACCCGCGCTCGTCGCGGCAGCGGCCATGCTCCTGGCGTTCGCCGCCACCACCTCGTGCGGCGACAAACCGAAGGGGCCGAACTGCAAGACCGACAAGGACTGCAAGGACGGCAAGACCTGCGCTGCGAGCAAGTGCGTCGAGTGCACCACCGATGATCAATGCGCGAAGGGCAAGCGCTGTTCCGCAAATGCGTGCGTCGCGAAGCCGCAATGCGAGCACGACGACCAGTGCGCGACCGGTCAGGTCTGCCAGGCGGGCCAGTGCAAGGCGTGTGCGGCCGACGGCGAATGCGGGCCGGGCGGCGTCTGTCAGGCGGGCTCGTGCCAGCGTCCGAAGAAGTGCAGCAAGGACGCCGATTGCGCGGATGACGAGGACTGCAAGGACGGACTCTGCCGCAAGGCGAACGCTCCGGTGACCGATGGCGGGTGTCCGCTGTCGACCGTGTACTTCAGCTTCGACAGCTCGGGCATCGAGGCGAGCGAGCGCGATCGGCTCGACGCGAACAACGCGTGTATGACCAAGACCAAGGGGAAGAATGTCTTCCTCGTGGGTCACACCGACACATCCGGCACCGAGGAGTACAACATCGCGCTGTCGGAACGTCGCGCGCAGGCTGTCGCGGATTACCTCGCGCGGCTCGGGACCGATCCCGCGCGCTTGCAGGTCGTGCCGAAAGGTGAGACCGAACCCACTGGCCTCGGCGACGACAAAGACCGCCGGGTCGAATTTCAGTGGCACTGAGGAGTCTCATGCACACGATGAAGCTCACGGCATTTCTCGTTCTGTTCTCGACTGGCTGCTTCTGGGTCACCACCAAGAGCGAAGGCGAGACGCTGCGCAAGGACGTCAACTCGCTCAACGATCGGATCAGCACGAAGGAACGCGCGCTCGACGATCAGGTCAAGCAGCTGCAGACCGTGATCGACGAAGCGACGAAGGTGCTGAAGCGCAACAACGCGGATATCGGTGCCGATGTCGAGGGCCTGCGCAACGACATCCGCACCGCGAACGGGCTGGTCACCGCGCTCAACCAGAGCTTCGCCGAGCTCAAGGCGGCGTTCGACAAGTACCGCAAGGAGAGCGACACGCGGCTCGATTCGCTCGAGCAACGGGTCTCGCAGATCGAGAGCGGCAAGCCGAGCGCGAACAGCTCGCCGGCGGACTTGTGGCGGCTCGGCTCGGCCGCGTTCGATGCGCAGCGCTACGCCGACGCGATCGAGATCTTCAAGCGGCTGGTCCAGACGTATCCGACCGACGCGAAGGCCGACGACGCGCAGTACTTCAAGGGCCAGGCGTACGGCAAGCTCAACGACTGGGAGCACGCGATCGGCGCGTATCAGACGCTCGTCGAGAAGTATCCCGAGAGCGACCTCGCCGACGATGGCCTGTACTTCGCCGCACTCGCCGCGCAGCAGATGAAGAACTGCACCGAGGCACGCACGTACCTCGGGCTCGTGAAGTCGAAGTATCCGAAGTCGAACGTGCTGTCGTCGTCGAGCTCGCTCGACGTCCAGATCAAGAAGGACCTGCGCAACAAGTCGAAGTGCACGAGCTAGCCGCCAGGCTGCGCGGGTTCTACGCGATCC
The DNA here is from genome assembly GCA_040004535.1 of Deltaproteobacteria bacterium. Taxonomy (GTDB): domain Bacteria; phylum Myxococcota_A; class Polyangia; order Haliangiales; family Haliangiaceae; genus JABFXX01. The sequence goes on along the minus strand of JBDUAS010000106.1, from coordinate 17,015 downwards.
TCGATCGCGACGACGCCAAGCTCGCGCGTGATCTCGTCGGCCCCGGTGGCGCCCGCGTGCTGCAGATCCGGATCAAGCCCGGCGATGCACGCACCCAGCTCGCCGTCGCGCGGATGGCGCGGCCGATCTGCGACGAAGCCGGCGCGTTGTTGATCGTGAACGATCGGATCGATGTCGCGCTCGCCGCACGCGCGGATGGCGTGCACCTCGGCCAGACCGACCTGCCACTCGCGGATGCGCGGCGAATCGCGCCCGGGATGATCATCGGCGTCAGTACGCATGACGTCGTCCAGGTCGAAGCCGCGGCCGGCGCCGACTACCTCGGGTTCGGGCCGGTGTTTGCGACGCGGACGAAGCAAAACCCAGATCCGGTCCAGGGCCTCGCGGGCCTGCGCGCGGCCGTGGCGGCAGCGCGCGGCACGCCGATCGTCGCGATTGGTGGCATCGAGCCCCAGGCCGTATCCGACATTTACTCAGCTGGTGCGACTGCGATCTGTGCGATTCGCAGTGTTAACGAAGCGGTGGATCCCATCCTTGCCGCTCGAAGTTTTGCTGCGACACGCGTGACCTAACCGCCTCTGCATGAATAGAGTCAGGTATCTGTTCGTCGTTCAGGAACCACGCCCATGAGTAAATTCGGGATTTTCGCTTCGGTCGCGGCCATCGTTGCCTCGCTCGGCATCGCCACGCTGACCTCGTCGACTGCCTCCGCAGGCGATGACGGCAAGGGCGCGCCGTGCGTGCACAAGGACTTCAAGACCGAGCTGGTCAAGCAGGCGTGTGACAAGGGCGGCCAGCCCGCGGCGAAAGACGCGATGAAGGCGTTCAACAAGAAGAACAACATCAACTCGTGCAACAAGTGCCACTCGAAGCTGGCGCCGTCGTACGAGCTCAAGGCCGACGGCCTCGAGCAGTACAAGAAGCTCGGCGGAAAATAGTTTCCACCTCGGGTTCCGGTTCCTCAGTTCCCAATTCGATCGACGATGTTCCGCGCGTGATTCGCCACGCTCGTGTCGCTCGCTCCGCTCGTCCTCGATCGTGAATTCGGAACCGGGATCGACGATGTTCCCGGGACGGCGTGCGAACCCCAGCTCGAGCCGCACGCGATTCGCCACGCTCGTGTCGCTCGCTCCGGTCGACCTCGATCGTGAATTCGGAATCGGAATTTTTCTAGCGCATCTGGAGCTCGAGCTGCTCGAGCTCGCGCGCCTTGTCACGTAGCTGCGCCGCGCGCTCGAACTCGAGATCCGCGGCGGCCTGCTTCATCTCCTTGCGGACCTTCTCGATCGCGGCGCGGACCCCGTCGAGGCTGTCGAGCTTCTTGAGCTCCGCCGACCCCTGCAGCAGCCGCTGGCCCTTCTTCGGCATCGGCTCGGCGACCTGGACGTCGAGGATCGTGCGCGTCGCCGACCTCGGCGTGATCCCGTGCTCGAGGTTGTATTTCTCCTGCATCGCGCGCCGGCGCTTCGTCACGCCGACCGCGTCGCGGATCGAGTCGGTCTCTTTATCGGCGTACAGGAGGACTTTGCCTTCGAGGTTGCGTGCCGCACGGCCGATCGTCTGGATCAGCGAACGCTCGCTGCGCAAGAAGCCCTCCTTGTCCGCATCGAGGATGCCGACGAGCGAGACCTCCGGAATATCGAGCCCCTCTCGCAGCAAGTTGATACCCACCAGCACGTCGAACTCGCCGCGCCGCAGATCGCGAATGATCTGGATGCGCTCGAGCGTGTCGATGTCGGAGTGCAAGTACTTCACCCGGACGCCGATCTCCCGGTAGTACTCCGTCAGATCTTCGGCCATCCGCTTGGTCAGCGTCGTGACGAGCACGCGGTCGCCCTTCGCGGTGCGCTCGCGGATCTCGGCGAGCAGATCGTCGACTTGATGTGCGACCGGGCGGACCTCGACGACCGGATCCAGAAGGCCGGTCGGCCGGATGATCTGCTCGACGACGATGCCCTTCGCCTGGGCGAGCTCCCACTCTGCCGGCGTCGCCGACACGTAGATCGCCTGGCGTGCCCGCTCGCGCCACTCGTCGAACCGCAGCGGCCGGTTATCCAGCGCGCTCGGCAGCCGGAAGCCGAACTCGACGAGCGTCTCCTTGCGCGAGCGATCACCGGTGAACATCGAGCCGATCTGCGGCACCGTCTGGTGCGACTCGTCGACCACGAGCAGCGAGTCGTCGGGGAAGTAATCCATCAGCGTCGGCGGCGGCTCACCGACCGACCGCCCCGTGAGGTGGCGCGAGTAGTTCTCGATGCCGGAGCAGAAGCCCATCTGCTCGATCGATTCGAGGTCGTACATCGTGCGCTGCTCGAGCCGCTGGCGCTCCAGCAACTTGCCCTGACGCGACAGCTCCTCGAGCCGCGACTTGAGCTCGACCCGGATCGATTCGCACGCCTTGCGCATCGTCTCCGCGGGCGTCGCGTAGTGCGATGCCGGGAAGATCACCGTGCGATCCATCGTGCGTTTGATCTTGCCTCGCATCGGATCGATCTCGCTGATCGACTCGACGTTGTCCCCGAACCACTCCATCCGGACCGCGGTATCGGCCTCGTACGCCGGGAACACCTCGACGACATCGCCGCGCACGCGGAACGTGCCGCGGTGGAAATCGATATCGTTGCGCTCGTACTGGAGCTCGACCAACCGGCGCAGCACCGAGTCGCGATCGACCGCGGTGCCGACGTCGACCTCGCACGTCATCGATTCGTACGTCGAACGCGAGCCGATGCCGTAGATGCACGACACCGACGCGACGATGATCACGTCGCGCCGCGACAGCAGTGCGAACGTCGCCGCGTGGCGCATCCGATCGATCTCCTCGTTCACGATCGAGTCTTTCTCGATGAACGTGTCGGTCGTCGGGACGTACGCCTCGGGCTGGTAATAATCGTAGTAGCTGACGAAGTAGTGGACCGCGTTATGCGGGAACAGCTCCTTGAACTCGCCGTAGAGCTGCGCCGCGAGGATCTTGTTGTGCGCCATGATCAGCGTCGGCCGCTGGACCTCGGCGATCACGTTCGCGATCGAGTACGTCTTGCCGGAGCCGGTGATCCCGAGCAGGACCTGCGCTTCGTCGCCGCGCTCGAGCCCCTCGGTCATCTCCTTGATCGCCTTGGGCTGATCACCGCCGGGCTGATACCGAGAGACGAGCTGGAAGCGCTCCGCCTCGGGTGCCACTTGTTTACGAGTGCGCGCCACGGCTCAATCTAGCCCGTTTCGGGAACGTGCAAACCGCACCGCTCTCGTGTTGACGCAGATCCCGACCAAGAAGCAAACCAAAGCAAACGTCGTCATCTAACCCTCCGTCGTCCGCCACGCGGGAGTCTCGCGGATCCGCGCCACGTGGCTACGTAGATGCTCGTGCGGGTGGAGTGGATACTGGCCGCGCTCGCTGTGCAGCAACCTGGCCACGAGACGGTCGTCGACCAGCACCGGGACCTTGCAAAGCTGACGGTAGGTAGTCATGAGATCCGTCCTTTCGTCCTAGACCCTGGACTTGGCTCGTGACAGCCTTTTGTCAGGATACATGCGCAAGAAATCCCGACTGTTCGCACTGGCCGAGGCGTTGCGCGCCCGCCGAACCGGCATCACGGCCCAGGAGCTCGCCGACCGCTTCGGCGTCACGCTCCGCACGATCTATCGCGATCTCGAAGCGTTGCAAGACGCCGGCATGCCCATCAAGGCCGACCGCGGCCGGGGCGGTGGCTACGCGCTCGACAAGAACTACCAGCTCCCGCCGATCAACTTCACCGCGCGTGAAGCCGCGCTCCTGGTCGCGATGTCGCGGTTCGTGATGGAGCAACGCCTGATCCCGTTCCCGCAGACCATCGAGTCCGCGATCGACAAGGTCCGCGCCGCGCTCACCACCTCCGCGCAACGCGAGCTGCTCCAGCTCGTGGGCCAGCTCCAGCTCGTCGGCGTCCCTGCCCTACCGGTCCCACCGTCCGTGCGCGAGGCGATCGAGACCGCCTGGTTCGAGAACCGCCCGCTCCGCATCGTCTACGAGAAGAAAGCGTGGCAGCTCGCGCCTCGAGTCGTGAAGATCCGCAACCTCGTGTTCGATCGCCAGGTCACGCTCCTCAACGTCGTCGATCTCGAGACGAACCAAGATCGCCAGTTCCGGGTCGACAAGATCAAGCAGGCCACGCTGATGGATCAGGCATGAGATCTCGTCACGGACCGGGCGAGCTGGCCGACGCAGCAACTGCGGCGCAGCGACTTGCCCGAGCACGAGCTCGTTCCGGGGACATTCGGAGAGCGCATGGCTCGATTCGATCGCCATGATGGGCATCACCGATGCCGCCCGACTTCGCCGCGATCTTGTCCGAACTTACAAACGCCGGCGCTGAGCTCATCGTCGTCGGCGCATTCGCGGTGGCAGCCGCTCGAGGATCTCGCCGCGAACAAGCGCCGCGGGACGGCCCAAGGAGCTCGGCGAGCTCGCCTGGATCGAAGCCAGCTCGAAAAGTCCTGGTGGATCAAACGTAGCTGGTGGCCGCGACAAGCAGCTCGAGCAGCACGCCGATCGAGAACGGATAGAACCCGTCGGCGTGATAGCCGATCGAAGCGCCAACTCCGAACGCGGCGTGCATGTCACATCCCGTGCAGCCGGGCGTGCGAGCGAGCACATCGACACCGACCCAACCCATGTCGGACGTCCAGCGGAGACCGAGCTCACCGTCGAAGCCGTGCGCGGAATGCATGTCCTTCTCGAACAGCGCGTGCGCCCACAGATCACCAGAGATCCGAGCAATGGTGTCGGCGCCCAGGTTCACCGTGTCGCTCGAGCTGTTCGGGCCGTTCTCGCTCTGCAGGGTCGTCGCGAGCCCGAGTCGGAAATCCGGCCACGCGGCGCTGATCGTCAATTTCGAGGCAGCACGAACGGTGATGTCAGCCAACCCGGTCGTAGAGCAGCCGCCAGATCGGGAGGCCAGTGTCCTCGGCGTTCTGCTCGCGCCACGAGCGGACGCCGTACGGATTCCCGGACTTCCAGAACGTCCACTCTCCGGCGCGATTCGCGAAGTGAGCGTCGGATTCGATCGCCGATAGCGCGTCGAGCGCGAGCTCCCACACGTCGGTCTGCACGAACAGCTCCGCGCCGGGCGCCGCCAGCTCCGCGACGCCGGCGATCAACACCGGGTCGACCATGCGGCGGTTCTTGTGTGCGCGCTTGAACCACGGATCGGGAAAGTTGATGAACACTCGCTGCGCACGCGCGGTGCCGAACACGTCCCGGAGGTGCAGCTGGGCCTGGCAGAAGACTGCGACCACCGGCAACGCGGTCTGCGCCGCGCGCGCATTGACGATCTCGACGAAGTCCTCGCGGATCTCGAGGCCGACGTACTGGCGCTCCGGGTCGCGTGCCGCGCGCTCGAACAGGAATTGCGCGTCCGCACAACCGATCTCGACCTCCAGCTCGCGCGCCGGATCGAGTACCGGAGCGACGCCGCGGAACTGCTCGAAGAAAAACTCGAGAGGATTGACGTGCTGGCGAACGCGCACCGGGACTACACCCAGCGAGCATCGAGCGCGACGAACCCGAACTGGCGAACGTTGAGCGGCGATTCGAGCTCGCCGAGCTGAGCGCGATCGATCCAGCGATAGCCGTCGAACTCGTCGTTGGGAGTGACCTCCGCCGCGGCGGCGACCTGGCACACGAACACGAAGTTCATGTGGAGCCCCTTCGAACCGGCTTGGTGCTCCTCGTAACCGATCAGCCCGGGCGGCACTCCGTCGAGCGCATCCACGAGCGGCAAGAACGCACCCTCGAGCCCGGTCTCTTCGCGCAGCTCGCGGCGCGCGGCGTCGAGTGGCGTCTCGCCGGCTTCGAGCTCGCCGCCGATCGGCAACCATGTCGCGAGCCGGCGGTGCGCGATCACGAGGACGCGATCACCACGACGCGCGTAGACGGCGACGGAAAACGCTCGGCGGTCGCTCGCGGATCCGGCAGCCACGGCTACTTCGGAACCTTCTCCCAATCCTCGAGGAACTTCTTGAGACCGCTGTCGGTCAGCGGATGCTTCGACAGCTGCATCAGCACCGAGAACGGACACGTCGCGACGTGCGCGCCCATGCGAGCGGCGGACAGCACGTGCTCCGGACCGCGCACCGAGGCGACGAGGACCTCGGTCGCGAAGTTGTAGTTCTCGTAGATCTCGAGGATCTCGCTGACGACCTGCATGCCGTCGGTGGAGATATCGTCGAGCCGGCCGACGAACGGCGAGATGTACGACGCGCCCGCCTTCGCCGCGAGCAACGCCTGGTTGGCGGTGAAGCACAGCGTGACGTTGGTCTTGATGCCTTCGTTCGTGCACGTCCGCACGGCCTTCAAGCCTTCGGGAATCAGCGGGATCTTGACGACGATGTTCGGCTTGAGCTGCGCGAGCTCGCGCGCTTCTTTCATGATGTCGTCGTGCTTGACGCTCGTGACCTCGGCCGAGACCGGCCCCTTCACGATGTCGCAGATCTCGAGCAAGACGTCGCGGAACTTGCGGCCGCTCTTCGCGACCAGCGAGGGGTTCGTGGTGACGCCATCGACGAGGCCCATGGCAGACGCCTCGCGAATCTCCTTGATATCGGCTGTATCGATGAAGAACTTCATGTGGCCTCCGCTTGCACCATACCCGACGACGACGTAGCTTGCGCCCGCTTCAGGACGTTTCTTGGAAGACGCTCGCCCCATCACTCGGATCGGTTGTGTCGACGTGCCCGCACGAGTCGAGCGCGAACGCTATTTTCGCGAGCTGACGTACTGCGAGCTGTCCGCACTATTCGGTGGGCCGCAGAAGCCGAACACGTTTGCGAAATGGGCCGAGGTCGCGCCGGCCAAAGCACTCGGGCTCGTCGCGCCGTTTCCGGTCACGCATCGCAAAGCCCCGGCGGCCAGTGGTGCCGCTGCGACGTGGGCGCACGATGCGACGACCGGGGATTTCCGGGACGCTCCGCTGACCCGCGCGGCACTCGCAGATCTGATCTCGGCGGTGAAGCAGACGCAGGCCGCGTGCGTGGTGTTCCGGTCGGCCGATAACTTCTCGGCCTCGGCCGCGAACCGCGATCAGCTGACCAGGTTCTTCTCCGAGGTCGCTCCGGAAGAGACGCTCGGCTGCGAGCGCGTCTGGGTGCCCGGGGGCCTGTGGGACCTCCGTACCGCCGTGAAGCTGGCGACCGCGCTCGACGTGACCTGCGCGTTCGATCCGCTCGTTCGCGATCCGAACGACCCGCCCGAGATTCACTACGGGCTCGAAGCGAAGTCACTCTATCTGCGGATCGAGAGCCCGCGAGCCGGCCTCATCCGAAACGAGAAACTGGAAGACCTCGTGGCGCTGATCGAGCACTACGAAGAGCTTCCAGTCACCGTTGCATTCGCGTCACCAGAACGCTGGCCCGACGCTCGCAACTTGAAGAAACTGCTGACCGATTAGAAAACGAACGTCGAGCTCGGAATCGGTAGCTCGCCTGTCTTCTTTTTTGGCAATTCTGCCGTGCTGCGTGCCGAGCCAGCCGCCGAGCGCTCCACCATCTGAATGATGGGCTGCGACTTCCTCGAGGCCACCGCCACGGTCTTCTTGGTGCGACTACCGGTTCCCTTGCGCGCCGCGGGGCGCGCCGTCAGTCCCTTATTTCGCATTCAAATCCCCCAGAAATCTGTCCGTCCAAGACTCTACGGATCCAGTTCACGGAGTGTCAATGTAGGCAATCGATTCCTTTACTTCTCCCCTTAGACCCCTTATAAACACCCCGCGCTTTTCCTGGAGTTACGCCGATTTATGGATACTAAAGCGGGATTCGAGATCACTCTTTCGAGCGGCGCTGCGTGGCAGCAGGGTGTCGATGTTGTGGCATTCGCAACATTCGGAGATCCCGCGAAGGACCCCGTTTTCAAATCAGCAGACCAAGCGCTCGGTGGCGCGCTCGCGGAGGTCGCGGTTTCGGAGTCGTTCGAAGGCAAGGCCGGCCAGTCGCTGGTGCTCTACACGCAGAAGAAGATCCCCGCGAAGCGCATCGTCGTGATCGGCTGCGGTCCGCGCAACGATTTCACGAACGCGAACATGCGCGACATCACCGCCGCGATCGCTCAGATCGCGAACAAGACGCTCGCCGCGTCGGTCGCGTTCGTGATGCCGCAGCTCGGCGCTGCGCGCGAGACCACGCTGATCCAGCTCGCCGCCGAAGGCATCCACCTCGGCACGTACAAGTTCGGCCGCTATCTCACGAGTGAAGAAGCGAAGCGCGCGCACTCGCTGAAGTCGTTCACGTTCCTGCGCGATCTCAAGGGCGGCAAGGCCTCGGCTGCGCAGCAGCGCCAGGCTGCCACCGCGATCTCGCGCGGCACCACGATCGCCGAAGCGGTCAACCACGCGCGCGACCTGATCAACGAGCCGGCCGCGATCGCGACGCCAGCCGCCCTCGCCGCCGACGCGCAGGCGATCGCGAAGAAGCACAAGGGCACGATCACGACGATCGTCCTCGACGCGAAGAAGTGCGCCGAGCTCGGCATGGGCATGTTCCTCGCCGTCGGCCAAGGCTCCGACCAGGAGCCGCGCTTCATCCACATGCAGTACAAGCCCGCGAAGAAGCCGAAGAAGAAGGTCTGCTTCATCGGCAAGGGCGTCACGTTCGACTCCGGCGGTTACTCGCTGAAGCCGTCGAACGCGATGGAGGACATGAAGATCGACATGTCCGGCGCCGCCGCGGTGATCGCCGCGATGGACGCGATCGCGACGCTCGGCTCCGAGATGGAAGTCCACGCGATCGCGGCGTGCTGCGAGAACCTCGTGTCGGGCCGCGCGTACAAGCTCGGCGATGTCCTGAAGTCGATGGACGGCACGACGGTCGAGATCAACAACACGGATGCCGAAGGCCGGCTGACGCTCGGCGACGCGATCACGTACGCGCGCGCGAAGATCCAGCCCGACGAGATGTTCGACTTCGCGACGCTCACCGGCGCCTGCATGGTAGCGCTCGGACCGTACACGGCCGGGGTGATGAGCGATCACGAGGGTCTCGTCCGCAACTGGCTCGCGGTCGCGGATCGCACCGGTGAGGACATGTGGCGCCTGCCGCTGACGGCGCGCCTGCGCGAGCAGCTGAAGTCGCCGATCGCGGATATGCGCAACACCGGCGATCGGTTCGGTGGTGCGATCACCGCGGGTCTGTTCCTGAAGACGTTCGCGAAGGACACGCCGTGGGTCCACGTCGACATCGCGGGCCCTGCCTCGACCTCGAGCACGCGGCCGAGCCAACCCAAGGGCGGCACCGGCTTCGCGGTCGCCACGATCGTCGAATACGCTTCGAAACCGTGAGCCGTTAGTTAGGTGAGCCGGCGCACTTTCCTAGCAATCTCAGCGACTTAACTGTAGTCATCGTTTGACAGATCACCCTCCGGCTGCTAACCTACTGGACGTAGAGGTTCTCACCTTGAAGCAGCAATTTTCAGTCGGGGATAAGGCCGTGTACCCGGTCCATGGCGTAGCCGAAGTGGTGGCGCTCGAGCAGCGCGATATCGGCGGGTCCCAGATCCCGGTCTATATCCTTCGCATCATCGACACCGGCATGAAGATCATGATCCCGACGATCAACGCCGGGTCGGTCGGACTCCGCGATCTGATCTCGTCGAAGCAGGTCAAAGAGGTCATCTCGATCCTCAAGAGCCGCGACATCCCGCGCGACACCCAGACGTGGAATCGCCGCTATCGCGAGTACATGGAGAAGATCAAGACCGGCTCGGTGTTCGAGATCGCCGAGGTCATGCGCGACCTAAGCGTGCTGCGCACGACGAAGGAGCTTTCGTTCGGCGAGCGCAAGATGCTCGACACCGCGCGCGGCCTGCTCACCAAGGAGCTCGCACTCGCGAAGGGCGTGGGCGAAGACAAGATCGCCGCCGAGATCGACGCGATCTTCGCGGTCGCTGCCGCGTAACAGCAGCTAGTAGCGCAGGAACGCGCTGCCCCACGTGAGGCCGGCGCCGAACGCGACGAAGCACACGAGGTCGCCCGGCTTCACCTTGCCGAGCTCGAGCGCTTCGTGGAAGCAGATCGGAATCGTCGCCGCGGTCGTGTTGCCGTATTTCTGGATGTTGTTGTGCATCTTCTCGGCGGGCAAGCCGATCATCTGCGCGACCATCTGATTGATCCGTAGATTTGCCTGGTGCGGAATCACCATGTCGATCTCCGCGATCGACTTGATCCCGTTCGCCTGCATGCCTTCCATGATCGCTTGCGGCATCCGCGTCACGGCGTGCTTGAACACGTTCTTCCCCTTCATCTGAGGGAAGTGCTTGCGCTCTGCGAGCGCCGCGTCGTCGATGCGCGGATGGTTGCGGCTCGCCGGCGATTCGGTCCACAGGATCTCGGCGTCGGTGCCATCCGCATGGATGTGGGTCGACAGGATCATGCTCTTCTCGTCCGTCGCGCGACCGAGCACGACGGCGCCCGCGCCATCGCCGAAGATCACGGTGACGTCACGGCCGGCGGTCGAGACATCGAGCCCGGTCGAATGGATCTCCGAGCCGATCAACAGCACGTGCTTGAAGTTGCCCGTGCGGATGTATGCGTCGGCGATCGACAGGCCGTAGATAAAGCCGGTGCACTGCTGGCGGATGTCGAGGCACGGGATGCCCGTGTGCGCGATCCCGAGCTCGCGCTGGACGAACACGCCCGTCCCGGGAAAGTACACGTCGGGCGACAGCGTCGCGTAGATGATGAGGTCGAGCTCCTCGGCCTTGATCCCGGCGCGCTGGATCGCTTCGCGACTCGCCTTCGCGGCCAGACCCGCACCCGTCTCGCCGGGCGACACCCACCGACGCTCCTCGATGCCGGTGCGCTCCAGAATCCACTCGTGCGTCGTGTCCATCTTGCTCGCGAGCTCGTGGTTCGTCACCACGCGCTCGGGCACGGCCATACCGATTCCCATGATTCGGCTTCGCTGACTCATCATGGCCTCGTTACCACGTGGTCTCGGCGAAGATCGAGCGATAATTCGTGACCTCTACGAAGGTTACACGACCGGATGACGATTCCTGGCGCATGCATTGCTCCTCGATCGCGCATGGGCACCAGCATCAACGACCAGCAACCCGAACAGAACCACCAAGATCTCGCAGGCCCCACCGCCGTCCAAAAGATCCAGGAGCTGGTGAAGCAGGCGTCGTCTTGTTTCCTGTGCACCGCGATCACGACCGGCAAGCGCTTCGAGGTCCGGCCAATGGCGGTCCAGAAGGTCGACGACGAGGGCTACCTCTGGTTCTTGTCGGCGAGCGACAGCAACCACAACGCCGAGATCGCGCGCGATTCCGCGGTCCAGCTGCTGTTCCAGGGCTCGCCGCACTCCGACTTCCTGACGCTGTACGGGTCCGCGACGATCAGCCGCGACAAGGCGAAGATCGAGGAGCTGTGGGGGCCGCTGGTCAAGACGTGGTTCACCGAAGGCAAAGACGATCCGCGCATCACGGTGATCCGGGTCGCGCCCACGCAGGGCTACTACTGGGACACCAAGCACGATCGCGCGATCGTGTTCGCGAAGATGATCGTAGGCGCGATTACCGGCAAGACCCTCGACGATTCGATCGAGGGCAAGCTTCGATTGTGATCATGGCGCCCGGCGAGCGCCCGCGCGCGTGATCAGACGTCGAGGTTGCGCACGTTGAGCGCGTTCTCTTCGATGAACTCGCGGCGCGGCTCGACGAGATCGCCCATCAGCTTCGTGAAGATGCCGTCGGCTTCTTCCATCTCTTCGACTTTGACGCGCAACAGCGTGCGAGCGGTGGGATCCATCGTGGTCTCCCACAGCTGCTCCGCGTTCATCTCGCCGAGACCCTTGTAGCGCTGGATCTGGAGGCCCTTGCGGCCGAGCTCTTCGATCATCTGCGCGATGTCGTCCCAGCCGCCGATGTCGGTCAGCGCGCTTTCCTTGTCGTTGGTGACGAGCTTGAGCGGCTCGACGAGCTTCGTCTTGAGCTCGGAGCTGATCTCGCGCAGCTGCTTGAACTCGGAGCTGCGCACGAGCTCGGAGCTGATCGTCGTGTGGCGGCGCACGCCGTGCTGGCCGGCCTGGAAGAAGATCTCCCACGTGCCGTGCTCGCTATCCTGCTTGTACTCGGCGACGGCCTGACCGAGCTCGCCGTGGCGACGCGCGACCTCTGCCATCACCTTCGCCTCGATGCGCTCGAGCTTGTCGCGATCGCGAAGATCCGCTTCCTGGAGGTGCGCGTTCGCGAACTCCGCGGTGATTCGCTTGTCGGTGCGCTTGTCGAGCTGCTTGCGCAGGCCGCGCGCGGTGTTGATGCGCTTGACCAGCTTCGCGAATTCTTCGCCGACGATCCGCTCGCCGTTGCCGAGGAGCAGCGAGTTCTCTTTCGTGACGCTGTCGAGGAGATACTCCTCGAGCGCGCCTTCGTTCTTCAGGTAGAGCTCGCTCTTGCCCTTCTTGACCTTGTAGAGCGGCGGCTGCGCGATGAACACGTGCCCCTTCTCGAACAGCTCGTTGAAGTGGCGGAAGAAGAACGTGAGGAGCAGGGTACGGATGTGAGCGCCGTCGACATCGGCGTCCGTCATGATCACGATCTTGTGATAGCGGAGCTTGGCGAGGTCCTTCTCCTCGCCAACGCTCGTGCCCAGCGCGGTGATGAGCGTCGTCAGCTCGGCCGAGCCGAGCATGCGATCGAAGCGAACCTTCTCGACGTTCAAGATCTTGCCGCGGAGCGGGAGGATCGCCTGGAACTGCGGATTGCGGCCCTGCTTCGCGGAGCCACCGGCGGACTCGCCCTCGACGATGAACAGCTCGCTCTCGGCGGGGTCCTTGCTCTGGCAATCGGTGAGCTTGCCCGGTAGCGACGTGAGCGACAGCGCGCCTTTGCGCTGGACCATCTCGCGCGCCTTGCGAGCGGCCTCGCGGGCCTGCGCGGCGACGACGGCCTTGCCGACGATGACCTTCGCTTCTTTGGGATGTTGCTCGCACCACGCCGCGAGCTTCTCGCCGACGACCGCGTTGACCGCGGTCTGAACTTCCGACGAGACCAGCTTGTCCTTCGCCTGGTTCGAGTACTTCGGATCGGAGACCTTGATCGACACGATGGCGGTGAGGCCTTCGCGCAGATCATCGCCGGACAGCGTGCCGCCCTTCGCGTCCTTGAGCAGCTTGTACTCGGTCGCGTAGGTGTTCATCGTGCGGGTCAGCGCTTGCCGAAACCCGGTGAGGTGCGTGCCGCCGTCGCGGTTCTTGATCGTGTTCGTGAACGTGGTGACGAGCTCCGAGTAGCCCTCGTTCCACTGCATCGCGACCTCGACCTCGCACCCCTCGTGCTCGCCGAGCAGCGAGACCACATCGTTGATCGGCGACTTGTTCGAGTTGAGATCGACGACGTACGTCGCGATGCCGCCTTCGAACTTGAACGTCTGCGATTTGTCGGTGCGCTCGTCGTGGATGACGATCTCGAGGCCGCTGTTGAGATACGCGAGCTCGCGCAGCTTCTGAGCGAGCTGCTCGAACGAGAACTCGAGGACGTTCTTGAAGATCTCCGGATCGGGGTGGAACGTGGTCTTCGTGCCGCGGCGATCGGTGACGCCGGTCTGCTTGAACTCGCTGACCGGAATCCCGCGCGCGTACTCCTGGTAGTAGACCTTGCCGTCGCGCCGGATCTCGAGCTTCAACCAATCGCTGAGCGCGTTGACCGCCGACACGCCGACGCCGTGGAGACCGCCGGACACCTTGTAGCCCGCGCCGCCGAACTTGCCGCCAGCGTGCAGCACGGTCATCACGAGCTCTGCCGTCGGCCGGTTCTCGATGGGGTGGATACCCGTGGGAATCCCGCGGCCGTTGTCCTCGACCGTGATCGAGTTGTCGTAGTGGATGATGATGTCGATGCGCGTGCAGAAGCCCGCGAGGTGCTCGTCTACCGAGTTGTCCACGACCTCGAACACGAGGTGATGGAAGCCCGTGCCGTCATCGGTATCGCCGATGTACATGCCCGGCCTTTTGCGGACACCTTCGAGGCCCTTGAGGACACCGATCGAGCTGTCGTCATAAACCGGCGAAGCCTGCGTAGTTGTTGTGGGATCGGCCATGTTCAGGGACGCAAGAGTCGGAGGAGCTTGAATAGCACATCCGCACCTCTATAAAAAGGGATCATGTGCCGGATTTCACGAGGAAATCTGGCCATTTTCGATGCGGTAATCCGCACGATCGCGCGTCAGCAAGACATGACCGGCTGCAGTGGTCGTGATGAAGCACTGACCGGCCTGCTGCGCGAGGTACTGAAACAGGTATTCGTTGCGGCTCGGATCGAGCTCGGACGAGACGTCATCGAGCAACAGGATCGGTAGCTCGCCGTGCGTCTTCGCGAGGAGCGCGAGCTCGGCGGTCTTCCACGCGAGCATGATCGCGCGGAGCTGGCCCTGCGAGGCGAAGTCTCCCGCGGCGCGCTCGTCGAGCTCGAACGCGAGGTCGTCGCGATGCGGGCCGCTCTGCGTGGACTCGGTCGCGAGGTCGCGCGCGTGCGTAGCTTTCAAATGCGCCGCGATTTCCTCGACGGAGAGGCCGGCCGTCTTCGACACGTAGCGAACGCCGGCGCGATGCTCGGTGCGGGCGATCGACCGGAACGCGACCTCGAGGCCTTCCTGTAACGTCGTCACGAACGCTGCGCGCGCATTTGCGACGACGGACCCGAGCTGCGCGAGTTGGTCGTCGTAGACATCGAGCAACGCCTCGACGCGCGCGTGCAGCAGCCCGGCCGCCGCTTGCTTCAGCACGCTGTTGCGTTGCTTCAAGACCTTCTCGTAGTCCTGGATCGCGGCGAGGTACTCCGGTCCTTGGTTGAACACCGCGCGGTCGAGGAACTTGCGGCGGTCGCCCGGCGCGCCCCGCGGTAATGCGAGATCCTCGGGCGTGAACACCACCACGTTGAACCCGCCGAAGTAGCGCGAGATCGGGCGCACCGCCTTGCCGTCGAGGAGCACCCGCCGCGAGCCCGGAGCGAGCTCGACCTGGTAGATCCGCGTCAGACCGTCTCGTTCGACGCGTGCGCCCAGTTGTGCGGGGTCAGGACGCTCGAATGCGATGAGGTCCGCCAGGCGACTGGTGCGAAACGAGCGCAGCGTGGCGACCACGTAGATCGCCTCGAGCAGGTTGGTCTTGCCCTGGCCGTTCTGGCCGACGAAGACGTTGAACCGCTCGCGCGGCTCGAGCTGCACCGGGCGGAGATTGCGAATCCCTTCCGCCGTCAACAGCGCGACCCGCATCTAGTACGTCCTCGCCCTGTGTCGTGCTCGTGCTCGTGCTCGTGCTCGTGCTCGTGCTCGTGCTCGTGCTCGTGCTCGTGTCACGTGCACGTGCACGATCTGCCGGCCAGGATCAGCGGCCTTCGGACGAGCGAACCAGCGCCGCTCGGATTCACCGCGGTTTCCGAGCTGCTCGCCGGTCGCAACCAACGGAGGCAAGCACGCCCATGCGGACTTGGCGTGCACGTTCCACGAGTACGAGTACGTGCACGTTGCGACCTCAGATTCGCATCGGCATCACGACGCCGAGATACTCGTCACCGCTGAGCGGACGCACGAGGCCCGGGTCGAGCTCGCCACCGAGCGCGATCGTGATCTGATCGCACGCCATCTGGCCGAGCAGCTCGACGACGTACTTCGGATTGAAGCCGATCGCGATCGGGTCGCCGTTGTACTCGGCATCGAGCTCCTCGCGAACCTCGCCGAGGTCCGGGTTGTCGCTCGTGATGGTCAGGCCTTCTTTGGTCGCCGCGAGCTTCACGCCGCGGGTCTCCGACGACATCAGCTGCGCACGGCGCAACGAATCCGTGAAGCGCGCGCGGTCGACCGTGATGATCTTCTTGTGGTCCTTCGGGATGACCTGCTCGTACGGCGGGAACTGCGCGTCGATGAGCTTGACCGCGATCGCGATGTCTTCCTGGACGAGGAACAAGTGCGGCGTCTTGATGGCGAGCTTGCAGCTCGGTCCCGACTCGAGGACCTTCTTCATCTCGAGCAGGCCCTTCTTCGGGATGATGACGCCGGCGGACAGCTTCGGCCCGTTCGCGATGGTCCGCTCGACCTTCGACAACCGATGGCCGTCCGTCGACACCATGCGCGCCTTGGAGCCATCGCTCTCGAAGAACACGCCGTTCAAGTGGAACCGCGTCTCGTCGTTGCAGACCGAGAACAGCGTGCGGTCGATCATCTCGCGGAGCACCGCGCTCTCGACGGTCGTGTACGTCGCCTCGCGATGGTCGGGGACGCGAGGGAAGTCGCGGTCGGGCATCCCGACGATGCGATACGTGACCTTGCCGGACCTGATTTCAGCCCAGTGGTTGTCCGCTCGCTTGAGCGTGATGTCATCGCCGGGAGCGTTAGCGATGAGCTCGTACAGGTTCTTCGCGCCGAGCGTGATGCCACCCTCGTGCGCGTTCGAGCTCTTGAGCTCCGCGGTCAGCGAGACGTTGAGGTCGGTCGCTGCGACGAGGAGCTGGTTCTTGCCTTGCGTACGCAGCAAGACGTTCGCGAGCATCGGCATCGTGCTCTTGCGATCAGCGATGCCTTGGGCGAGGCGCAGTCCGCGCAGGAATTCGGTCTTCGCAATTTTAAATTCCATCGTTCTCTCCTCGTTCCCTGCTCGGCCGCTCTCTTGGTCTTCTTGTTTTAAGACTTAGATCTTTTTAGTAGTAGTAAGAAGTAGGTGCTGTGGACGGTGTGGGTAACTCGATAACCCGTTACCGCGTCAGAGCTTTCGACAGCGAAGCACAGCGGTCTGACGTCGTCGGAACCTGGTGGATGACATGAACCAAAGGTGTGGACAACCGCGACGACAAATTCGTCCAGGATCGATCCACAGGCTGGTTAACAGGGTAGGTCACAGGGCCAATCACTTCAGGATCATCGATTCGATCGCGTGGATCTCGGAGCGTAGGGACGCGTCATCTTTGAGCCGCTCCGCGATCTTTTGAACGGCCGAAATCACCGTCGTGTGGTGCTTGCCGCCGAACGCGCGCGCGAGGTCCGGATACGAATCCTTGG
>JBDUAS010000346.1:0-6684 GCA_040004535.1 Deltaproteobacteria bacterium | reverse complement strand
GGGTTGCATCGAGCTCGGCGTTCGCCATCGCCACCGTCGCCGTCGCTTCGGCGACTCCAGCGTGTAACTTGCCGCGCCACAGCGGGATCGTGACCCCCACCATGAGCATCCAGCCGGCTCCGTCGGTCATCATGTAATTCGGCCCCGTGCGCACCGACGCCATTGGCATATACATCGAGTGCATGACCTCGAGGTCCGCCTCCGAGCGCGCGATGTCTGCGCGATCGGCGCGCAGCTCCGGGCGGCGGTCGACGGCGGCGGTCATCACGGCTGCAGCGCGCGGCGGCTCGGCGTCGGTGACGGTCGCGTCGAGCTCCGGAATCGGCGCATCAGGCGGTCGCGCGAGGCTGGTATCGAGCATGGCCTCCGCGGCGCGGATCTCCGCGACGAAGGCTCGCCGCTCGCCGTCGAGTCGGTCGACCTCGAGCCGGGCGCGCAAGACATCCGCCTGCGGACCGGTGCTAGCGGAGTAGCGAGCGGTCGCCGCCTTCGTCACTTGATCGGCGAGCGCACGCTGCTCGTCGAGAATCTTCGCGACCGCGCGAGTCTCGGCCAGCATCCAGAACGCAGTCGCGGCGTCGAGCTCGACATCTAGCCCGACGCGGTCGATCTCGGCGACCTCGCGCCGCGCATCTGCTTCCGCCGCGTCTCGCCGGTGCGCGCGCACGTGGGATAGCGGAAAGCGCTGCTCCACAGTGAGGCTGACATTCGCGCCGCCGAGCGCGAACGGAAGATGATCGATCGATGGCAGCACGGTCGGATCGTCGAGTGCCGAGACGATCTCGGGACGCTCGGCCGCTGCGCGTGCGCGCGCCTGGGCGGCAACCACTTCCGGGCGGCGCGCGCGCGCGATCCGGACGACGTCGGCGACGCGGAGCGGCGACGGCAGCGCGACCTGGTCGTCCGCGGATGCAGCCGACGACACGAACATCACGAACAAGAGGTGGCGCGCGACCGAATGGCCATGGCGACCTCTCACGGCAGTCCGTGCAGGGCGGCGACGTCCTCGATCGCGCCTGGCCCCGAGGTCCGGGCAGGCCCCGGCGGGCCTTCGCAACCGGACATCATCAAAAGCAAAATTGTTTCGGCGCACGAGCCCGGCGTACTCACGTCTCGTGCCAAGCCGTGCGTCATTGGGGATCGCCGAGCTCTTCCGCTATGGCCCCAGCTGACGAGTACTGTCGATCGTCGAGAACGCGTGCTCCAGTTATGGTGGACCGCACGATCGATGCGCTCCGTGAGCGCTCACGATGCGAGGAAGACTACGCAGTCTCGTCGTCTCGCATCGACTGAAACCGGCACGGTTACAGGTACATCGCTAGTCGCAAACGTCGATCGAACGCAACGAATGCGTACGCTAGACGGCAGCGGGCGCAAACGGTGCGCATCGAATCCGAGGTGATTCGTATCGTTGCATTGGTCGCGCGTGGCGCGAGCGATGCACTCCAGTCGAGCAGGACCATGAGAACAGAACAACTAAACCTGTCGGGTATGACGTGCGGCGGCTGCGTGGCTAACGTGACGCGCGCTCTCTCGTCGGTGTCGGGTGTTCACGGTGTCGACGTCTCGCTGCCGAAGCACATGGCGACGGTGCAGATCGATGACGGTACATCGTCCGATGCGATGCGCGCAGCCGTGCGCTCGGCCGGATACGACATCGTCGACTCATCGGTGATGACGACGAAATCCGGTGGGTGTTGCAAGTCGTGAGCGCGATCGGCGATCGACTCGTAAGCCTGGTCTATCAACGGTGGACACGACGCGCGGCTCGACGCGCTCTGATTGGTCGCCTCCGCGCTCGACGCGAACCGGAACGGGGCAGGTTTACGCGTGACGATGTCGATGGATCACTGACCGAGGCGTGGAAGGGCTATGCCGCGGATGTCCCCTTGCTCGCGCGCCAACCCACGATGGGCCGCGCGATGAACGTCCGGGCGTGAATACGCGATCGAGCGCGTCGCCGATGATGCTTGGGGTATCTACAACACGTGGGGGCGCTTCGCGTCGCGACTCGCGCGACTCGAGCCCGGAAAGAAATCCGCGCTTGGCTTCGCGACGGCCAGCAAGGGTAAGACTGTGTCACTGAGCTTTCCGTTCAATGCACCCGGCTATCAGATCAAAGAAGTCTTGGTGCAACGCGGCACCGGATTCAACGTCGTGCACTGCCCGGTCGCGACGTACTTCCGCGAGCTGCAACCTCGATTACGCGCTCGGAGAGATCACTCATCAGAAGCTCGTACGTACGCAGACCCTTGTCCAAGGCGCGAGCCATTGTGACTTTCGCATTTTCCCCGTCGAGGCCGTGCGTGTGACGCCATCGGGTGCCGGCAATCAATGATGGGCTCGTGGTGGTGGTTGTGGATTTGCGCAGCCTTTTGGTGGCGGTGACTGCGAAGAACGAAGGCGGCTGCTGCGGCTCGTGACGAACCGAGTATCCGGCCGTCAGCCCTTTGGCTTGAAGTCGTCCGATCGAACGCCGTGCTTCTTGAGAAGCCGGTGCATGCTCTCGCGCTCGATGCCGGCACGTTCGGCCGCTTGCGTGACGTTGCCGCTGACATCCTTCATGAGCGCCACCAGATATTCGCGAGTCGCTCGATCGCGCGCAGTTTCGAGCATGTCTCGATACGACAAGGCCTCGAGCTTGACGCCGTGGCCGGCTCGAGACTGGACTGCGGTGACCTCGCTTGGTAGTGCGGTCACGGCGATCTTCGAGCCGTCGCTGACCGTCAACGCCCGCTGCACCACGTTCTCGAGCTGGCGCACGTTCCCCGGCCAGTCGTAATCGAGCAGCGCACCGAGTGCGTCCGCCGTGAAGCCATCTGCCTGGTCGTCGTGCCGGTGACGCTCGACGAAGAGCGCCGCTAGCAAGGCGATATCATCGCGGCGCTCGCGCAGCGCTGGAATCGAGATCGGAAACACGTTCAAGCGATAGAACAAGTCATCGCGGAATCGCGCTGATGCCGTCGCTGCTGCAAGGTCGACGTTGGTTGCCGCGATCACGCGCACGTTGATGGCTAGCTCCACGCTATCTCCGACGCGCCGGACGCTGCGTTCCTGCAGCGCCCGGTTCAATTTTACCTGGAGCGCCAGCGGGAGCTCCCCGATCTCGTCGAGTAGGAGGGTTCCGTTGCTCGCTTCCTCGAACAGTCCCGGGTGCTCCGCGGTGGCGCCGGTGAATGCACCCTTCGCGTAGCCGAAGAGCTCCGCTTCGAAGAGCGCCTCGGGCATTGCACCACAGTTCACCGCGACGAATCGTTCGTCGGCTCGCGCGCTCGCATGGTGGATCGCCCGAGCGACGACCTCTTTGCCCGTTCCACTCTCGCCGGTGATCATGACCGTGACATCGCTCGTCGCTGCTCGCTGGATGAGCTCGAGGACCTTCCGCATCGCCGCGCTCTCGGCGACAATGTTGTCGAGACGATGTGCGCCGGCGAGAGCGGCCCGAAGGTCGCGAGCCTGCGCACGTAGTTGGCGTCGTTCGACGGCGCGACGTACGACGATCAGCGCCTCATCTGGCTCGAACGGTTTCTGTAGATAGTCGTACGCCCCGAGCTTCATCGCCGCGACCGCGTCCTGCACCGTCGCGAAGGCAGTCATCAACACGACCTCGGTATCCGGGTGGAGACGCCGCGTCTCTTGCAGCACGGCCATGCCATCCGCGCCCGGCATACGGATGTCGCTCACGATCACGTCGAACTCCTGCGCGGCAATCAACGCCAGCGCGCGAGTTCCATTCTCGGCCGTCGTGACCACGAACTCGGGAGCCAAGATCCGGACGAGCAGCCCCACGATCGTGTCCTTGTCGTCGACGACGAGCACGCGTGCCTGCGTCATGACACGACCGCTCCACCCGCGGCGACCGGCAATTGGAGCGCGACCAACGTGCCCGTTTCTGGTGACGACGAGATCGAGATCCGCCCCCCGTGTGCGTCGACGATCGCCTGCGCGATCGCGAGGCCGAGGCCCGTGCCGTGGGACTTGGTCGTGACAAACGGCTCGAACATCTGGTCTCTGATCTGCGGGGCGATGCCCGGGCCGTTGTCTGTAACGGTGAGCGTTGCAAGATCGGCGGTCGCCGTCGCGTCGATCGTGATCGTGCCCGTTGCCTCGGTCGCTTCAGCCGCATTGACCACGACGTTCGCGATCACCTGACGCAGTTTGCCGGCGTCGGCCGAGACGACCACGGAGTGTTTGGCGATGACTCGAACGCTGCGATCGCGCAGTGCACCTGCCCCTTGCAACCGCTCCACCGCTTCGCGCGCGATTTGCGTGAGATCGACCGAGCCGATCTCGAGACGATGTGGGCGCGCGAGATCTAACAGCTCCTGAACGATGCGCTGACACAACCGCGCCTCGTCGTCGATGATCCGGAGCTCGTCTGAGGCGCCCGCTTCGGATCGCAAGATCTTCGTGTAGCCGATGATGACGGACAACGGATTGTTCAGCTCGTGCGCGACACCGGCTGCGACCTGTCCGATCGAAGCGAGCTTCTGCGACCGCACCAGCGCTGATTGTTCCTGCGCGAGGTTCGCTGCCATCTGATTGAACGAAGTCGCGAGCTCCGCGAACTCGTCGTGCCCGGACAGCTCGATGCGCGCGTCTAGATTCCCAGCACCGATCCGACGTGCGCCGCGTCGCAGACTCTCGACGCGGTGAACGATCGTACGCGTCAACCAGATTCCGACCGCGGCCGACAGGCAAATCGCGAGCGCGAAGCACCCGATCGTCCAGACCACGGATCGGTCGCGCAGTGCCTCGGCGCGATGTCGAGCATCGACACTGCGTGCCTCGAGATCGGCGTTGAGCTGTGCATTGAGCTCGACGACGCGATCCACGACGGTCTCGAGGTCATCGCCGAGCTTCGCGACCGCGTCACGATCGCCGCGCGCAATTGCCGGGACGACCGTCGACATGAAGTCTCGGTCGTTCTGCGCCGCGAGGTCGGCGATCTGTTTCGCGAGTCGCTTGTCGGAGTCTGTTTCGGCAACCGCCTGGAGGTGCGCGATCGACTCCTTGGTCGCGATGACGACCTTCGCGTAATGCCCTAGATGTCCAGGGCCAAACTCGATCAACGTATGGGCTTGATGGATGTACTGCTCGCGCACCTGCGCGGCCGCCATGTGGCCCGCGTGCTTCGCGTGGTCGAGCCGGGCTACCTCCGACTCGGCATCGGCGATCTTGTGCAATGTTGTGAGCTCGACCGCGAGCGCGACTCCGAACAACGCGAGCACGGCCGCGAATGCAGTGACGATCCGGCGCCCGGTGACGCTGCGAAGTGGAGGTCCGTCGTCCGCCATTCATACTCCGTTCAGTTGTCGCACCGCGGACACCCAAGCGCGGGAACGATCAGTTCAGTCATCGTCTTTGTCCGGAGTCACGGGTGGATGTGCGCCAGCTTTTTCTGCGCTTTCCCATGCATCCGTCCATGCCTTGATCGTTGCGAGGTCATCACCCTTGATCGAGCCAGGCTTGTCGTACGGCATGGTTGGCTTCTTGCCGCTGATTCCAAGCACGTCACGAATCGTGAAGCCGATCGTTCCGGTGTGGTGGCCACCCGGCGGATACGTGTCCATGTCGAAGTGGTCGAGCTTCTTCTTCGCGGACTTCTTGCCGGCGTTCGTGTGACAGCTCGCGCACGCTTTGTCGAACACCGGCCTCGCGGTCTCCCATGCCGCGCGTTCGCTCGCGAGTAAGTCTACTTTGATCTTCGCGGGATCCGGCGCCCCCGGCTTCGACGACGTTTCCGGTTCCTTCGGAGTTGGCTCGGGCGTAGCCACCGCGCTTCCCGTACCGGGAGCCTGGTGTGAAGGCTCTGAAACAGTCGTCGATGCCGGCGACTTGGATCCGCACGCGGCGAGGACAGTGACGAGAATCAGAACACGGGTCATAGGTCTCCTAGATCGTGATGCCATCGCGAGCGAGATCGTCGGTCGTTGCTTCGTCGGCGACGCTACCTTTTGGATGAACGAACCACGCGTTCGCGGTTTCAGCCGTGAGCTTGGTGCGCACCTTCACGACGGTGAACATGCCGCCCATGTCGATCTGGTCAAAGGGTCCATTACCGCCAACCATCGAGATGCTGTTGGCCGGCCGGCCCATCATCATCATCTCGCCCATCCCGGTCTCGCCCATCGTCATGTAGCCGGGAACGAGCTTCCCGATCTTCGCGTCGACTCCGGTCACGTCGACTCCGACGAGATTCGGCGCGTCGTGCCCCATTTGATTCATCGTGTGGTGCGTCATGTGGCAGTGCAGCGCCCAATCTCCGGGCGTATCCGCGAGGAACTCGATCACGCGCACGGCGCCGACGGGCACCAGCGTCGTTGTCTCCGGCACGCGACGCTCGCGTGGAATTTGACCACCGTCCGTCTCGACGACCTCGAACGAGTAGCCGTGGAGATGAATCGGGTGGTGATCCATCGGCCCGAGATTGCCGATCCGGATCCGTACGAGATCGCCAACCTCGACGGCCAGCGGCGACGTCGCCGGAAATGACTTGCTGTTGAACGTGAGTACATTGAAGTCGTTCATCGCGAGCGGATCGGGTCGCGCCGCACCGATCGGTACCTTCCACTCGTGGATCATCAAGGAGAAGTCGCGCACGCGATGCGGGGACGGCTCCTTCGGGTGCACGACGATCATCCCGACCATACCGAACGCGATCTGCGTCATCTCGTCGAAGTG
>JBDUAS010000105.1:0-22404 GCA_040004535.1 Deltaproteobacteria bacterium | reverse complement strand
AGCCGCCGTACGACGAGATGCTCGTCCACACCTCGAGCAGCTTCCACGGGTGACGGAGCGCTTCGCCGGGCTGGTAGAACACCACGTCGAGGACGTGGGCCGAGATAATGCCGATCACCGCGAGCCAGGTCGCCAGGCTACGCGCCGTCGCCTCGGACTCGCCGACCTTGCGGGCGTAGCGCACCATCACCGCGGTGCCGATACCGACGCCGACCATGACGATGGCGCCGAAGATATGGATTGGAATGCGGATCGGGAGGTCGGGCGCTTCGAGGTAGGGAAGGCTCACCCGCCCCTAACCGACGCGACACCGGAAATCTTCCGCGGCACCTCGACCACGCTCGGGTCTGGCCGAATCACTTCCTTGCGAAGCGATGACCATGAACATGAAGGTCCGCCGCTAACTCGACTCCCCGTTCACGTGGGCACGCGCAAGCGTGCCTTCGTCCGTTTCGGAAGCGGTCGTGTTTTAGCGCCCGTGGCGAACAGCCCGAATGGGCGCTACCTCTCGCTCTGGACCGCTCGGCCCGCGTGGGGATGGCACGTTCGCGTGCGCCCGCGTTTCATACCGCGTCTCGCTCACACGCAGCGGCAACAAGTACACGTGCTCCGTCGCCGAAGAGGCAACACACGTTGCAAAACGGCCCGTCGGACTCGTGGGTCGCGACGGGCAATGCGGCGATCGCCACCTACGGCGCGTGGATGCGCGCGCGCAGTGGCTATTATGGATCGTCACGCGGTTGTAGGCGCCGCTATACGCGTGGGCCCCGTGCGCCGCCGCGCACGAAGTGAGCGATCAAGCCCACAACGGCGAGGATCAGGAGGATGTGGATGCCGGCAGACGCCACGTGGAACACGGTGAAACCGAGGACCCATGCGATGCCGAGGACGAGAGCGAGGATGAGCAGCATGTCCGATGCTGTTGCATCTCGCCTGCCAGCCCGTGCCGCGGTGCGCTATTCGATCACCACGGTGTTGATCGGCGCGACGTTCATGCCGCCAGGGTAGCCATACGACACGTTCACCGTTTGGGTGGTGGTCAGCGGTGTCCCCCATCCCCAGACCCAAACGCCGAACGGAGCGTCGCTCTTGATCTGGTGGCGTCCCGTCGAACAATTTCCAACGTTCGCGAAATCGCCGGTGATCAGATCCGTGCGCGCCCACTCGTACTGGCCAACGGTCTGCCAGCCGGTGAGCGGGCCGAGGCAATCGAGGTTGACGTCATGGAACTGACCGTCCGTGCCCTTCGCTCGGATCACGACGAGATTCGTCTCGGGATAGGTGGGATCGGCGAAGAACACGTAGTCAGAGAGATACTGGTCCGGCGGTACCGAGATGACGAAGTCGGGATCGCCGTAGCCGTCTTGCACGAAGTGCGATCCGGTCATGTACTCGAACATCTCGAATGGATGGCCGGCGTCTTGGCTCTCGACCACGAACGGTGTGCCGGTCTGAAACGTCACCGCTTGGCCTTTGCTGAGCGTCGCGGGACCGCCGACTGCGCTGCTGTAGCTGAGCGTGGTGCCATCGGCCGCGCCGACGACGCGCCAGAACGTCGACGTCTCGCTCGCAACCCGTGGTCGATACATCACGTTCGCGTAGCGGTACCCGAGTGCGTGCACGGGCGGCACCATTTGCTCCATGTGATCGCAGTTCGGAACCCCGTCCGGCACGAACAGACAATTGTGCGCGGTCATCAATCCGATGGGTTGGTTCGCGGTGATAACGCTTCCGGTGAGCTCCGCGGCTTGCGTGATCTGAGCATGCTGCCCGCGATTCAAGTTGATCGTCAGCGGGGTATTCGCGGCGCCGCTCGGCACGCCGCCGCCACCAACGACCGCTGCGACCGGTCTCATGGTGACGGTCGTATTGTCGTTCGCTGCGATGATGTTCAACGAGGGACTACCTGCGCTCTGGGCGCCAGGATTCACTGCGACGTAATCGAGATCCCACACTGACGTCGGTAGAAGTAGCGACGCGGCCGTGATGGCGGCTGAGCCACCGCCGTAGGGATTGATCTCGTACGCGACGACCGGGACGTCCGTCGAGATGCGGAATGACGTGAACACACCGGTGCCGTTGTGCGCCGCTGCCGGCTCGGCGCTCGGCACGGGGCAGTTGGGTGCGGCGCCGCTGTCGCCGGCGAGGAACAGGATCGCGACTTGCCCGGCTGCCAAGCCCGCCACCGGATCGTAGGGCGCATACGTTAGCGACGGCCCGGTACCGACCGGGATCCGAGTGAATGCGGCCACGCTCAAGCTCGAACTCCCGAAATCCACCGCGAGGTGCGCAGGCGCGGACCACGTGTTCGCGACGAACGCGGCGAAGCAGTACGTCGGCTGGTGGCTCTCGGTGTCGGTCGCGTAGTACTGGCAGCCGATCGAGTGGTGACTCGTCACCGCGGCGGCGCACGCATCGACGCAGGTGTTCGAAGCGACATCGCATGCGTCCGTGTCGGAGCACGTCGTGAGAACGCTGCCGTGACAATCGACTACCGTGTGCAGATCGGCGGAGCACCGCGTGGGGCATCCCGGATCGGCGGCGTCCGCGGCCGCGTCGGCTCTTCCGACGGGCGCATCCGCTGCGCCGCCATGTCGACTTGGCGCGCATGCCAACACCGTCACACACAACAACGCAGCCCTCATCCTTTGACCGTAGGCTGACGATGCGAGGCGAGCAACGGGATTTCCCGTAGAACGTGACGTCTTACGTTCGGCGCTCAGCGCGTCAGTATGATCTTGAGCGTGCCGGGTGTTGCCGCCTGCGCCATCGCCGCTTCGGCGCCGTCGAGCGTCACCACCTCGCTGATCAGGGGATCGAGGTCGATGGCCTCGGCCGCCAGGAGCTCGAGCGCCGGACCAAACCGGCCACAACGCGAGCCGATCACGCGGATCTCGTCGACGACGAGGCGCGATGCATCGACCGGCGTGGTCCCCGCCACCGTCGTCTTCAAGACCAGCGCACCTTGTGGGCGGAGTAGGTCGAGGGCTCGCGAAAAACCGGCCGCCGAGCCCGACGCCTCGACGACAACAT
This sequence comes from Deltaproteobacteria bacterium, assembly GCA_040004535.1. Taxonomy (GTDB): domain Bacteria; phylum Myxococcota_A; class Polyangia; order Haliangiales; family Haliangiaceae; genus JABFXX01. Next base: position 19,371 of record JBDUAS010000105.1, on the reverse strand, counting down.
CGAACCCGCGCACCGGCGTCTCCGTCGTCGTGACGATCCCGCGGGCCGCGGCCACCGCCAGCTTCGCGGCATGCTTGCCGACCAGCACCGGCGCGTGGCCGGTCGCCTGCAGCACCATCGCGATCAAGAGCCCCAGCTTGCCATCGCCGATCACCGCAACGCGATCGCCCGGCGCGAGCGGGCAGCGCTCGAGCACGCCGCACGCCGCCGCGACCGGCTCGACGAACACCGCGTGCAGATCCGAGACGCCCTCCGGGACCGCGATCAAGTTGCGCGCCGGCAGCGTCAAGTAGTCCGCGTGCGCGCCATCGCGCGCGACGATGCCGAGCACCGTGCGTGTCGCGCAGTGCCGCGAGTCGCCCGTCGCGCACAGCGCGCACGTCCCGCACCCCGCGTTGATCTCGCCGACCACGCGCTGGCCGACGCGCAGCGCGCTCTCGATCGATCCTAGGTCGTCGACCACGCCGACGAACTCGTGACCGATCGTGCCGCGAAAGCCCATGTAGCCGCGCCCGAGCTCGAGGTCCGTGTTGCAGATGCCCGAGTGCGTGACGCGCACCCGGACCTCGGCGCCCGCGTCCGGAATTGCGACCTCGCGAAGGTTCGTGGTGGTGCCGTCGACGCGAAGCGCGCGCATGCCGGCACGCTACACCAACCGTGCGGGCAACATCGCGAGCTCCGTGCCGTGCGAACGCCGTGCAGGGTGACCTTCGATCCCGAGCGCGCGGCGACGGATAGCTCCGAGACTCGGTCTCGATCTAGATCCGGAACTCGGCCTTCGTCGTTGTCTTGCAGTCGAGTTCGAAGTCAGGCCGGGTGGGCTCGTGTCGGCACGGTGACGCTCGACATTCGAAACGTGCTCTGGCCTGCAGCAAAACGCTGCACCCTGACGGCAGTGATGACGTGACGGATCCACGAACAAGTATGAATTCAAACCGTCCCTACAAGTTGCGATCTCCAAGCCCTTGTTAGCTCGACGGGCCTTCCAACTGATCTCTTGATCGCGCGATCAGATCGTTCGGTCGTGCTTGAAAGATCGATCTCGGATCCGTAGTGTCCTTTTCGAATTTCGAATTGGAGGGCGGGATGAAGTCCGTCGTTTGTCTGTGCATCGTCGTTGGTGTCGTCGCCTGTCACGCGGATATCGATCCGCCAGAGGCCACGATGATGTTCAAGGCCTCGCCATCAGCAGTATCGGCCACTGGCGCTTGGAGTTTGTTCGATCGAAGCGTGAGCTCTGTCTTCACACCGGACGAGAAACCGGTCGGAGTCGACTTCGATGAGGCGGAATCGATCGCCGCTCTCAAGGTGTACGGTCCAGCGCCGTTCAAACTCGACGTTCGCTCTCGTGACGGCGGCTCGCTCGGGTTCGAGCAACTCGATCTCTCTTCACTCGATCCTGGATGGCACACGTTTGCCTCGAACGTCATCACATCCACGAACCACGTCGACCTGGCCTTCCATCCGGACGGAAAGCCGGGTGCGGTGCCAGAGATAGAGGTTTGGGCTCAGACGCAGCACTTGCCGCCAGCGCGTGGGTCGGTTGACCTCACGACATCGGAGTTGCCTGTTGGCTACGTCAAGCTCCCCGCTACGTCGCCGTCGGACGAGCTGGACGCAAACAACTGTGTCGAGTTCGCGCTGCAAGTGCCGCGTTCCCCCGCGCTTTTTCGTGCTGCGCACGTCGTTTACGAGGCGAAGGGAGTCTTCCGGTCGTTCTCGCTCGTGCGAAGCGTTAACGGGCTCGGTCAGACCGGCGGCGCGTGGGTCGCTGGGTCGAACGATGCGACGACGATCGTCGATCGAATCGATCCTTCCCAGCTTCACCTCGGCGACAACACGATCCGATTCTGCGCGCCCGAGGCATCCGACCGCGTGACGCTATCGAATGTCCGGCTCGTCGGCGAGCTCGATACCGGTACCAGCCTCGCCGACTCCGTGTCGGTTGGAACCCGTGACGGTGAACAGGTCATCGACGGAGATTCGAACACGTCAATCGACGTTGCCGCCGGCGAACACCTGGCAGTTCAGTTCGAACGCTCGATTGCCGCCGACATGGTGAGCCTCGTCGGCTCGAACCTGGTTTCTCCATCGGTCGCCTGCGTCAAGAGCGCTTCGCTTACACGATCGGTCGACGCGCACTATCAACCAACGAGCGGTGCCGCGTTGATCGGGCTCGAGGGGGCCAGTTCCTGCACGGCCCTCGATCTGACTTTCCCATCCAGCGTGACTCTGAGCGCGATCGATGTGGTTGGGTCGGGTGCGGGAGACGCTGTGGATTGGGCTCACATCGTCGTCACGAGTGCTCCAGAGCATTTTGGAACGAAGGCTTGGGTTGGCGGGTTCGTCGCGCGTCCTCGCGCAATGACGGGTGCGATTCGGATCGAGGTTGCTGACCAGACGGCGCCGAGCAAGGCCGGAGACTTCGGGCAGTTGTTACTGCGCAGTGAAGCTGCGAGCACGTGGTCTGTTACGGTTACGGCTCACCTTCCCGACGGAACAACTCGAACGCGGCAGGTGTTGCTCGGTCGCGATCAACGAGCTCAGCTCGACAAGGCAAATGCGGCCGCGCAGGTGAAGGACTCGCCAATCGTCCCAGATACGCGCTTTGGTCGCGTTGGGGAGAAGGTCGTCGTGAGAGCGGTGACCGGGGCGTCCACCAAAGTTCGGCTCGGTACGTCGGTAGGCCTGGATGTTCCGCCGGGTGCGCTTCGTCAACCGACCGACATTGCGATCAAACATCTTTCACAAAGCGAGCTGCCACCACTCGAGCCCGGCATGGTCAACGTGACGGCTCCGAAGGATCGCGGCTACGAATTCCTGCCGCACGGGCAGAAGTTCGTGAAGCCCATCGACGTGATGGTGCCGTACGACCCGACGCTCATTCCGAGCGAGATGTCCGTCGACAAGGTGCACACCTTTTACTTCGATGTTCAGGACAACAAGTGGAAGCAGCTCACGCGCACTGCAGTCGACATTGCCGAGCACGTCACGCACAGCGCGACCGATCACTTCACGATCATGATCGACGCGGTTCTCGCGGAGCCGAAGAACCCGACACCAATGTCGTTCGATCCAACCGCGATGAGCTCGATCGCCGGCGCGACGCCGGCCGACAACATGGATCTCATCGCGCCGCCCGAGGCCTCCTCGACGGGTGACGCTCACGTTGCACTCCCGATCCGCATCCCGCCAGGTCGCGGTGCTTTCACTCCGTCCATGTCGATCGCGTACTCGAGCGCCGGCTCGAATGGATGGCTCGGCGTCGGATGGGACCTCGCGATCAGCCACATCGAGATTGACACGCGGTGGGGCGTTCCTTCGTACGAACACGAGCCACGCTACATCCTCGATGGCGCCGAGGTGATTCCGACGAGTGAGACCGAAGGGCCTCTCTGCCAGAACGGGTCCCAAGGTCATCGATATCGTTCACGGGTCGAAGGAGCGTTCGCGCACATCATCCGATGCGAGACCGGATCGGGGATGCACTTCGAGCTCCACGATCGGAACGGGACGTTGTTCGTGTACGGCGACGATCCAGCTGTTGACTCGCCTGCAGACCCCCATCACGCGAGTGTCGCGGATCCGCTGGACGCGACTCATATTTCGCGGTGGCAGCTCTCCAAGGTCGTCGACGTTCATGGAAACGCCACCGTCTTCCATTACTTCGTCGATAACACCGCGCTCGCCCCGCACGGCGTCGATGCCGGTTTCGAGATTTATCCGAGCTCGATCGCCTACACCAGCGGGGGGACCACAACGGCGGCTTACACGATCGAGTTTGGGTTGGATGACGGAGCGCGTCCTGACGTCGTTACCTCCGGCCGATCGGGGTTCAAGCTCGCCACGCGCAGGCTTCTTCGTGCGATCCATGTCGCGTATCGCGGACAGACGATTCGCGACTACGTGCTGACTTATCAACACGGACAGTTTCAGAAGACAACGCTTGCCAAGGTGCAGCTATACGGCACCGGTGGTTGCTCGCCTGCGCAGAACGCGTTCACCACGCCTTCGTGTTCGGCTGCGAATCTGTTCAACCAGCATACGTTCGAATACTTCCAGGAGTCCGAAGCCTTCGGTCCGTCGACGCACCTGTTTATGGCCGGGACGGATGACGCACAGCGTATGCCTCTGACGAGCGCGCTCACCGACACAACAAGCGGTGCTCTGTACGCCTCTGCCAACATCCTTCACGACTTGTCCGCGTCACTGGGCGGGAGTGTCCAAACCAGTTCAAGAGATGAAAAACTCGGGCTTTACGACATCAATGGTGATGGCCTAGCCGACCAAGTCTATCTCGACGGAAACAGTATCACAGCGCTGTACAACCAGAATGTGCCAGGCGTAGACCCCGCCTCGCATTTGTTGTTTGCTCCGGATGCAACGAAATCCATTGTAGGATTGTCATTTCTCGGCAACGAGGGAAGTTCGAATTGGGGAGAAAATGTCGGCGTCTCACTTGGGGTCGTTTCGCTAAACGGTGCGTATTCGAACACGAGCTCATCGTCGATGCGCCGTCTTGTTGATATCGACGGCGACGGTTACGTCGACTCCCTCGGTGGGTACTCCTGGTTTGGCCAGCCGTGCCCGCAGGGAACGTGCTTTTCCCAGGCAGCGTTCGGAGCTGTAAACGGGATCGACCCATTTCAGGATCCGATGCTTCAGGCACTCGCCGGCAATGTGAGCGAGCGGCTGATGCTTGCAGACCCAGTGGTGAATTGGACTGCACCCATGTCGGGATGTATCGCGGTCAGCGGCGTCGCTCGCAAGTTGTCCGCAGGCGGTGCCGACGGTGTTTCCCTGCAACTCTTTCAGGGCAGCAATGCAATGGGATCGCCCTTGGCGATCGGGGCGTTCGACATTATCGCGCACGACTTACCGTCCTCGGAAGTCTTTGTATCAGCTGGAGATACGATCTCTCTGCGCCTGAGCACCGGGGCCGACGACGCAATCGGCCCGGATGGCACTCCGCTAGATCTGGTTAGCGCGAACGTTCACCTGGTGTATGAAAAACTGCCTGACTGTAACGGCACACCTGTCGCGAACCCCACGCAACGCGACAGCAGCGGCGCGCTCCTTTACACGTACGACTCGAGGAATGACTTCCGGGTCGCGGGAACGCCGACATTCATCATAGCGCCAGTCGCCGGAAAGCTTCAGTTACACGCCGTTCTCACCAAGGGCGCGACACCGGGGGATGTTACCGCGTGCATTCAGAAATTCACGGCTCCCGATGCAGATGTCGAACTAGCGCTCGACGTTACCTGCGCGCAAAACAACGTGAACGGTACTTGGACTCGTGTTGCGAACGACCTTACGCCGGTCGCGATCGATACTACTCCGTCGATGTCTGTCGGTGCTGGAGACATCGTCTTGCTCCGTATCGAGTCACCCTTTTCGCTCGATCCCATCAGTATAACACTACAGCCGGGGTCTGCCGCGCCATACTTTTCATACACAGAGGTGGACATTCCTAATGCCGACACCAACTCCGAAGACATCATCACGGACCAGGCGACCCTCGACTCGATAAGGCTCTCGGCAGGTGCAACCACAGACTTCGGGCCGTACATCGCGCTTACTCCACCCGCAACTTCTGGGTTCGTCGCGCCGATGGATACGACGTTGACATTCGATGCAATCGATCCAGGTAACTCGTTCGTCCTCGTAAGCGGCGACCAAAGCGGTCCGCTCTATTATCAAGACTGTACTTTCGGGACCTGCGGGTCGCTTCTGATGCCTCCAATCACCGCAGCGGCCGGCGAGACAATTTACGTCGAGCTCGCTTCCCAAACGCCAATTGCGGTGCCGGACGTGGCAGGAACCTACGGTGGCAATCTTCCGTTCTCACTCCATGTGACGACTCATGCGTTTGGCGATTCCATCAATGGCGGGCATTCGCCGTTCGCGGGCGGGTACCATGGGTGGCGCTCCGGGCTGTGGAACGACGCGGAAGCCTTTGACCCGGAGTGGTTGATAGCGCAATACGACAACTGGTCTGGCCTGAGCGACGCTGACAAGGCCAAGGTTGCACGAACTGCAGTCCCCCCGCTGGCGTCCTTTGGCCACAATGCAGCAATAGGACCCATTGTCGGTTGGGTAGGGCCGGGTTCTGTAGCGTACGTAGGCCAAGGCCGTTTGAACGCTGGGCATCTTGGATTGATTGCCGATGGTGGCTCCGCCGGCGGCGGCGGCGGCGTCTTCAGGGGGGGCTACGGCCGAATGTCGACAACGACGTCCAAAACGCTGGACGGCGGCGTGCACCTTACGGAGGCCACCGGTGTCTTTGGAGTGATCGTCAATGGGCAGTCAGTTAAAGTCGAGGTCGGGAATAGCGATACGGTCACTAGCGCTGACACCCTTGATCTTGATGGCGATGGAGTTCTGGACACGCTTGCGAATTCGACACTGTCGATTGGGGACCTCAGCGACAGTACAACTGGAAGGAGGCACATAGACGGCTGGGGCCCTGCGGCGTTCAGGAAGAGGCATGGCTTCGACTATAGTCTCGACGTTGGAGAGAGCGTTATGCGGCCAGTCGTGGCGGCGAGCGGTCGCACCCTGTTCGATGACACGGAGACCACCACAACGGAGGGCCTCGGTTTTGACCGAGAGATTGGCTTCGGCGTAAGTCGCAGTGAAACCACAAACGATCTTATCGATGTGAACGGGGACGGCCTACCCGATCAAATCGAGCGAGACGGCGCGAACCTAACCGTTCGTCTGAACCTAGGATCACGATTCGACGCTCCAGAGCCGTACGGATCAATCGATCCGTCTCTCATGCCGAATGTGTATCCGATCGACCAGTTCCAATCAAAAGAAGGTTCGGCCGCGTGGCTTGCACTAGGTGTGATCAGCCCTGACACGACCACGAATGCTTTGGTTCACGACACTACAATCACGCAGCAGACGATCGATTCCGAGAGCGTATTTTTCGCGACGTCGACAAAAACACGGACGATGTCCAGTACGCGCACAACGAGAACGATTGCAGATATCAATGGGGACGGGTTGCCCGATCTCGTTGTCAAGATCCCGCTGGGTCCAGACGGGGGACAGGCGCCATTCAAGGTCCAATACAACCTCGGGACGGGTTTCGGACCGGCCATTAGCTGGGGAACTCCGCCATGGGACGTCGTACTCGCGCCGACCTTTGACTCGAAGCTGAACCCCTTCAACGTGGTCGGGCCCGACGTGATTGCAGGAACAGGCACCGACTCGAGTGCTACCCACGGTACGTCGCTGTCGATCCCAATCCCGGGCACCCCGTTCACGATCGGCGGCAGCTTTTCGACATCGATCGTCAACGACTCGTTCGAGCTCCAACTGTTCGACATCGATGGTGATGGCTCTCCTGATCACGTTCTCCGTCGGACAACGTCGCTGACCGGCGGTACGCCAACTGCGTACGTAAAGTTTAACCAAGTCACGGGTCGAGCAAATCTCCTGAAGAAGGTGACGCGGCCCCTAGGGGCGACGTTCACCCTCGACTACGCGCGCAAGGGCAACACGGTCGACATGCCGCACAGCCGTCAGGTCCTAGCGCGCGTCGAGGTAGATGACGGCGTAGATCTCGGGGCGTCGTTCCCAAGCCCGAACCTGGTGACCACCTTCGCCTACGACCAGGGCCGCTATCAGCGAAACGAAAAGGAGTTCTACGGGTTCGGGAAAGTCACTACCTCGCGCCCAGACGGTGTGACGGTCGAAGACGATTTCGACACGAGCACGGTCGCGCTACATGGGCGACTCCTAAAGGAGATCAAGCGCGACGCAGCGTCGACGCTGCTGCACGAGCATGACATCGGCTATCAGTTGCTCGACGTGTTTGACGCCAACAACAACATCGTAACCGGTGACATCGGATGCACCGACGACTTGCCAGCACTACTCAGGCGCGAAGCCTCTGTGTGCACACCCACGTTCCCAGTTGTCGTCTCCGATTCCGAAACCCGGTCCGAGGGCGGGGTAGCGACCAAGAGCCATTTGGTGACCGACCTCGCTTCCGATCACGATCGCTTCGGCAATGTACTCGCGTCTACCGACAACGGCGACGATGCAATCGCCACCGACGATATCTACACCCAGGCCACGTACCAGAACGACACGTCAAAATGGATCCTCGGGCGCGCAACCTCACTGACAGTACGAGCTGGTTCGTCCGGCGGCAGCGTCTTGCGATCGAGAACCGGTGAATTCAACGGCGCTGGCGAACTGATAGCGCTCCACGTCGATACCGGTAGCGGGATCGCGACCACGACGATCGGCTATGACAACTACGGGAACCTGAATCACATTACCTCGCCACCGAACGAGGCGAGTCAGACCCAGAGCTACGACGTCACGTACGACGCCGACGTCGAAACGTACCCCATCACCACGGTCGACGGTTTCGGATACACGTCACATGCGACCTACGACGTTCGGTTCGCTGTCGCGGTCAATGAAACCGACGTGAACAATCAGCAGTTGGTCCGAGGCCTAGACGCGTTTGGGCGGCTAGTTCAGACGCGAAGCCCGTATGACAGCACCTCTACTGGCTTAGTAAACATTTACAACACGAATCAGGTTCCTTCGGGCGTGACAACCGGAATCTCGCCAGCGATGCCGGCGGGAACGACTGCAACGCTTCCACCCGCGACCGTCACAGCTACGTGGTTTGACGGGCTTGGTCGAGTACTGGAGCAACGCAAGACCGCAGTGGTCGGCAGTGCCACCGGTATCGTGACAACTGGTCTTGCCGGCTGGGATTCGATCGGTCGCATTACCAAGACGCAAAATCCGTTCTTTTCGACCGGAACCTACGGGTTCATCACACCCGTCTCGACGCTTTCGACCCGTGTCGGCTACGACACGATGGATCGCGCGATCTCGACGGTCTATCCCGACGGCAACTCGGAGACAGTGTCGTACGACATTTCCGCCGCGCCGGACGGAACGCAACTCTTCCACACGCACGCGATCGACGCGAATGGTCACGCGCGGGATGCGTACGGAGACTTTAATGGGCACGTCCGCGCTTCGATCGAGCATCCGACCACGACGACATCGTCGACGACTACATACGGCTACCTAGCAACGGGTGAGCTCTCGGCCATTACCGATGCAGAAGGCAACCAGTCGTCGCTCACGTACGATCTGCGCGGCATGAGGACGTCGATGACAAACCCAGATACGGGTTTGATCGAGACGCACTACGACTTGATGGGCAACCGGATCGCATTGATCGAGCCGAACCATCGGGCGCTCCACACTCAGATCCACTACGTCTTCGACCGCAACAGGCTCGAGGTTGTCGACTACCCTCAGAAGCCGGACGTGACCTACACGTATGGCTCGCCGGGCGCCTCGAACAATGGCGCGGGTCGTGTGGTCGCTCTGTCTGACGAGACGGGAGCGCAGTCGTTTGAATACGGTGCACTCGGTGAAACGCGTCGGGTCCTTCGCACGGTTACAGACACGACCGTGAATCCACATGGGACTTTCACTTTCGACACGCGCACAGTCTCGGACTCGGTCGGCCGTTTGCTGCAAACGACATATCCGGATGGAGAGGTTGTTAGCAACACGTACAACGCCGGAGGCGTCCTTCAGCAGGTAACCGGCACGGGATCTAGCTGGTCGCGGGCCTACGTCAGCAACTTGCAGTACGACGAGTTCGGCCATCGTACTTATGCGAAGTTCGGAAATAACGATGCTTCTACGTGGGTGTTCGATCCCGCACGTGTCCGATTGTCTTCGCTCGTCACGACCTTGGCCGGTACCAGCACCAGGATTCAGGATCTGCACTACGGCTACGACGCCGTGGGAAATCCGATATCGATAGCAAATAATCTTCCAGCCTCGCCGGTAAACAATTCGCTGCCAGGAACGGCAACACAGAGCTTTGGCTACGACGGCGCCGACCAGCTAACGGGTGCCAATGGACATGCGACGTTGGGTAATGGGAACTCTTGGTATAATGCCTCGCTTTCGTACACCCCAAGCCACAACATTGCCTCGAAATACCTAACCGATGTCCGCTTCGTTAACGGTGTGAGTGTTTCGTCGCCAACTAACAATTACAACGCGACGTACACGTACACATCTGGCAAACCCCATCTCCCGTCGACGATCGGCTACTTCCCGTCGACGGAGGGTTCTCTTCAAATCACGTACGACCCATCTGGCAACCCGATAACGCGCACGAACGGAACGCCGGAAAATCTTACGTGGGACGATGACAACCGTCTCATCCAGGTGAGCGGTGGCGGTATTAGCCAGCTCGATCAATACGACGCCACTGGTTTGCGTGTCGTTCGCAACGGCAGCTCTCATACGATTTTCGCGAATAGCCTGTTCGAGTTCAACACGCAGACGACGGGCACGAAACACATCTTTGCGGGCGCTCAACACGTCGCGAGTGTCCTGAATACGTTCGCAAGTGGCGCGAATCCGGCCGCGCCCACGGGCACGGGAACGGCGTACTACGTTCACGAGAACCATCTGGGCTCGGTTGCCGTGGTGACGACGACGGCGGTCAACATCCACAATCCAGCTCACGTCAATGACGCGCACGAATACTTTCCCGACGGCGCTGCGTGGGTTGACTCAGGAGCGGCGAACTCGATCGATGGTCACCTGTTCAGCGGGAAGCCATTTGACTCCGATACCGGGTTCTACGATTTTGGCCAGCGATTCTACGATCCACGCACTAGTCTATGGCTAGGGATAGATGGTCCGCTTCGTGACGCCCCTGCGCGAGCAGTAGGTGCTGCGATGATGCTGGCTCCGTCGGTATTCGCAGCGCAAAACCCGCTCACGATGACCGATCGCGACGGGCGAGACGCAAAGACAGTGCAGGGAAAGGTGTTGCGTGCGGAGTCTATGGCCCTGTATGGGGGCGTTGACTCGAAGGGGTTTAACTACGATACGCTCGCGGCTAGAGGGACTGGCGCCGAAGCCGCCGCGGGGGCGTCACTCGCGTCTATCGGAACTCCGGGATGCAGCTGGGCCTGCGCTGCACTTAAGACTGCTAATCGCGTCTCGTATGACCTTCCGGTGGTTGGAGGGCTACGCAACATTGCCGACGGGCATGTTGCAAAGGGCCTTGCTCAACTCGGTCTCGATGCGATAACACTTGGTGGCGATGGCCTGGCGTCAGCCGGGATTAACGAGGGAATCAATCTTGGCACTGATGTAGCGGGCGACGTTGCAATTGAAGAGCTCGCTCCGACCGCACCAAAACGCCTAACTCCGGGACTTAACTTACCCTCTCGTCAATTCGGCAAAAAAGTTGCCCAACATGCTCCTGAGTTTGGATTGGATGCGACGACTGCAGAGGGGCGAAGCGCGTTCAGGGAGCGGATCGAGTCTGTAGTAGGTCAGTACGAGGAATTACGGCAAGGAGCATTTCAAGGTGGCCGAACGGACGTATTGTTCTATCGCAAAGGTTCCGATCTAGTCTTGACCACACCGTCTGGTGAGTTCATCACAATCTTTTCGAACGGTGCCACGAACTCCTGGTTTTTGGGCGCCAATCAACTGTATCCATGATCGTTGATGAGATCGCCAAAAGTATCGTTGGTCTCGGCGCCAGCCGCATAGAGCGCGTTGTGTATGATTTTCATGGCTCGCTTGATGAGTGCGCTGATGTGCAATGGTGGTTTGGTGAAGACCTCGTGCGTCTCTATGTCGGGATAGACGTCAGTTCGATTTCCATGTCGGCGATGCCGTGGGAGGACGCCTTTAAGGGGCGGGAGAGCGAGAATGCTGAGTACCTGGATAGCCACGGACGTTTTAGGCTCGTCGATGTAAGTGCGAGAGCAAACTACAGAGATATGATTGGGAACCCTATACGGTATGTGTGGCCGTTGTCCGATAAGTATGGCCATTATATAGGTGTGCGGTTGGAGTGCATCGATGTTGCAGCGAATGTATATCTTGTCGAGGATGAGTTAAAAATCACATGGGGCGATGATGTCCCACTGTGGAAGTAGTCCGATTCCGCATCGGATACTCGCGGGAGGCTCGGTCGTGTTATCAAAACAAGTCCCCGCGCTACGCGTACCTCTTGGATTGCTGGGCTTTCCCCCCGCAATCGCACGGCGCAGAGGGCTAGCGACCGCCGATGAATGTGGATTTCGGACTATCCGAAAATTGCTCCTCACCGGCGTTCCTTGATCTGGTGCCTGGTGCCGCAGGTCACCCCGCACAACGCCCGTAGTAGCCGAGATGCCACTTGTCGACGCTGCGCCGTTGCGAGCACTGTCGAGAATAGTCGCACCTGCGCGATAGACTTGGCGTGTGATGGCGAGCGGCTTCGCGATGACGTTCCTGGTGCTGCTCGCCGCGATCGATATGTTCTGGACGCCGGCGCGCGTGCGCATGACGGAGCGTGCGATCACGGCGGGTGATGGCGAGGCGCGGACGTCGCTGTACCAGATCACGATCGGCTACATCTGGCCGATGGCGGGCGTCGCGGCGCTGATCCTCGCGGTAGGGTTTGGCGGCGCGGCGTTCGGGTTTCGCGCGCCGGATTTCTCGCATCTACACGGGATGTATGCGGGCGTGCTCGCGGGCAGCATCGGCGGGTTGGCGTTGTCGTACGTGGCGACCCTGTGGCCGCGAAAGGGCGAGGCGGGGGCGCTGCAGCGCACGTTCGACCTGTTGGCGCCGACCACGCCGCGCGAGCGGAAGTGGTTCGCGATCGTCGCGATCAGCGCGGGGATTTGCGAGGAGATCATCTATCGCGCGCTGCCGTTCGCGATGCTCGCGCTGTGGTGGCCGGGCGGCGACCCGCGCTGGTACGCGGTGATCGTCGGCGGGTTTTTCGGACTGGCGCATGTCTATCAGGGCGTTGCCGGCATCGTGGCGACGGCACTTCTCGGAACGGTCTTGGGGCTCGTGTATGCGGGCACCGGCAGCCTATTTGCCGCCATGGTCCTACATGCGGTCGTCGACCTCCGGCTGCTCCTCGCGCGCCCGCGCCGCTAGACGAGAAGCCAGGTTGGCCGATGTAACGGGGTGATGCTCGCGCGCGACGTCCAGGCCCGGTTCGCGGAGATGATCGCGAGCAACGAGCTCGCGTTGCCTGTGTTGCCGGAGGTCGCCTCGCAGGTGCTGTCGCTCGTGCAGCGGCCGGACTGCGATACGGCGCGGCTCGCGGAGATCCTGAAGCGCGATCCGGCGATGACCGCGTATGTCATGGCGATAGCGGCGTCGCCGCTCTATGCCGGCGCGACGAAGTCGAGCTCCTTGCCCCAGGCGATCGGCCGGCTCGGATTCGCGACGCTCACGCAGGTCGTGCTCGCGGTCGCCAGCAAGGCGCGCGTGTTCTCCGTCCCCGGCTACGAAGCCGAGGTCAAGGCAGCATTCCAGCACGCGTTCGCGACCGCACTGTTCGCGCAGGAGATCGCGAGGGCGCGGCGCTCGACGGTCGACATCGCATTCCTCGCAGGGCTGTTTCACGATTTCGGTCAACCCGTGCTTCTCCAAGCACTGGTCGACCTCGCACCGAACGCGGATCACGCCGACGTCCTCGCGGAGATCGAAGCGGCTCACGCATCCGTCGGCGCCCGACTCGTGACCAAGTGGGCGATGCCGGCGAAGGTCGCCGAGGCGGTCGACCGTCACCACGTGCCGACGGGCTGCGAGCTCGCGATGATCGTCGCGCTCGCCGATGACTTCGCGCACGAGCGCGACGTCACCTCGGCGTATGCCGCCGCGCTCAACCTCTATGCCGAGGACCTCGAAGCGATCGGCAAGCGCGCCGCAGATATCACGGCGACCGTGAAGGCGATCGCTTGACCGACCAGATGCCTGACCAGCTGATCGAACAGAGCTTCGACATGGTGGTGATCGGCAGCGGCCCCGCGGGCCAGAAGGCCGCGGTGCAGGCGGCGAAGGCGAACGCGAGCGTCCTGGTGATCGAAGAAGGCGCGGCGGTCGGCGGCGCGTGTGTCCACCGCGGCACGATTCCATCGAAGACCCTACGCGAGACTGCGGTCGCGCTCGGCCTGTTGCGCCGCCGTTCCGCGGGCGTGCTCGATGTCCAGCCACCTGCCGAGCTCAAGCTCGCGAGCCTGATGACTCGGCTCGACGAGGTCGTCACCGCGCATCAGGGCTTCATCGCCGACCAACTGCAGCGCAACGGCATCACCCACTGGCACGGCCGCGCGCGGTTCGTGTCACCGCACGCCGTCGAGGTCCGCTCGCCGGACGGCTCGATCAAGCGCGCGCAAGCGAAGTTCGTCGTGATCGCGACGGGCTCGAAGCCGCGCAACCCGGCCGGCGTGCCGATCGATCACGACAACGTGCTCGACAGTGACTCGATCCTGACACTCTCGTACTTGCCGCGCTCGCTCGCGGTGATCGGCAGCGGCGTGATCGCGACCGAGTACGCGTGCATCTTCGCGGCGCTCGGCGTCGCGGTCACGATGATCGACAAGTCGCCACGCCCGCTCGCGTTCCTCGACGAAGAGCTCACGAATGAAGTCCTCCACGGCTTCGAACGGCAGGGCGGCACGTACCTCGGCGGCCGCAGCGCGCGGACGATCGTGTGGGACGGCCTCGAGGTCCACACGACGCTCGATGACAGCCGGGTCGTCCGGACCGAGAAGCTGCTGTACTGCCTCGGCCGCGAGGCGAACCTCGCCGGCCTCGCGCTCGAGAACGCCGGCCTCGGCGCGACGACGCGCGGCCTCCTCGCCGTCGACGCCTTCTGCCGCACGATCGTCCCGCACATCTACGCGGTCGGCGACGTCATCGGTCCGCCGTCCCTCGCGGCGACCGCGATGGAGCAGGGTAGGCGCGCCGCGTGTCACGCGCTCGGCATCGCGCTGCCGCCTTCCGCGGCGCTCGTGCCCTCCGGCGTCTATGCGATCCCCGAGCTCGCGATGGTCGGCCTGAGCGAAGCGCAGGCCCGCGAGCGCCATGCCGGCGCGATCGTCGGCCGTGCGCACTTCAAGGAGCTCGCGCGCGGACAGATCAGCGGCATCGAAGAGGGCCTCCTGAAGCTCGTCTGCGACGGCGACGGCAAGCGCGTGCTCGGCGTTCATATCGTCGGCGAAGGCGCGACCGAGCTCGTCCACGTCGGTCAGGTCGCACTCGTCGCGAACTGGGACGTCGACGCGTTCGTCGACAACATCTTCAACTTCCCGACGCTCGCCGAGGCCTATCGCGTTGCAGCGCTCGACGTCTGCAAGCAGCGCAAGCGCTAGGCCGCGAGTCCGAAGAACCGTGCGCGATCGAGCGCGGGCTCGACGTGCAACGGCGCGCCGCTCTGCGCGGCACTCGTCACGGCCGACGGGACCGGCAGTTGCTCCTTGTCGAGCAACGTCGCCGTCCGCGCGGCGCCGATCGCATCGACCAGCATGCTCGGTGGCGCCCAGTGGAAGCCGAAGCCCATGATCCGGTCGACATCGCGCGGGTGCGCGACGACCTCACCGACGATTCCGAGCCCGTACGAGATGTAGCCGAGGAACACGTGGCGCAGGATCGCCGCTTCTTTCGCGGTCGACGTGCACACGAGATCCATCATCGCGTCGAGCCCGGTCGTCGCCTGCATGCGCTCGACGAACGCGTTCGCCGGCGCGACATCCGCGCGCGGATGGTAGTCACCGGTCGCCGGATCGAGCACGAACTGGCGCTTGTCCTTGTCCATGCGGAAGAACCCGCCTTTGTCGCGGGTCTTGCGGCCGAGGTGGCCGCGCTCGATGCCGCGCTGCACGTACGCCGGCAGCGCGAACGCCGCATCCTGGGTGTGCGAGTGCAGGTGATCGACGATCGCCTTGTGAACGTCCCAGCCGACGAGATCGATCGTCGCGAGCGGCGCGAGCGCGCGGCCGGTGTGCGGGCCGAGCAGCTGATCCATGAACGCCACGCCATGCTCTTCGGCGAGCTGCGCGACCTCGTTCAGCACCTTGAAGCCGACGCGGTTGCCCGCGAATCCCGGCGTATCCGCGCAGCGCACGACCTCGCGGCCGACCCGCACGAGCAACGCATCGACCGTCGCGACGACATCGGCGTCGGTACCGGCATGTGGAATCAATTCACATCCGACGATCGCGGTCGGCGGGTTGAACAGGTGCGCGCCGATGAATCGTTCGCGGAACGCCGGCGACCGACCCTGGCACATCCCGGCGATCGACAAGCCCGAGGACACGCTCGCGACGATCGCCGTCGTGTGGGTGCGCTCCAGCATCGCGAACATTCCGCGCTTGGTCGCCATGTCCTCGGCGACCGCCTCGAGGATGAAGTCGGCATCGCGCACCGCCTCGCCGAGGTCGTCGTAGCTGCCGCACGTGATCGGCAGCGCGCACTTCGCGAGTTGCTCGGCGCGTGCCTTACCGACCTCTGCCTTCTCGGCGGTACGGGCCAGCAGGACTGTTGGAATCCCGGCACCGGCGAACACCGCCGCCGACCCCGACCCCATCGCGCCATTGCCACCCAAGATGACGACCTTCGAGATCTCGCGCATGAGGGAGCGATACAGCAAACCCTGTACCGCAGCGTGTCATGTTCAAGTCACATGAACGCGTCGCGAGATCGGGCGGGATCGCACGCTAGTGATAAACGAGCGCGAGCAGCTGACCGTTCGAGCTATCGACGTTGGCGTTGAACGGATTCATCGGGGTACCGGTAGGCGCTTCCCACCCACAGAACCCACCTCCGTGAACGGCAAGCTTCTGGTTCTGCGACGACAACCCGACAGACCCGCTGGCCTGACTGCCGCCCGTCGAGAACGTGCTGTTCGTGTCGAATGCGAAGTGGGTCGCAGAGATGTCGAAGCTCGCGGTCGTCGAGTTATCGCCGGCTTGCTTGCAGTTCATCGCGATGCCGTACGCCATCGACGTCACCATCGTGCCGTTATTCGAGTGATTCACCATACCGGTCGACGTCGCAAACGTGCGATCGCTGATGTCGATCAGCTTCGTCGCGACCATGAAGCGGATCTTGGTGAACGCAGTTTTGACATCGGTGCCGGGACTATCGCCGCCGTGCTCGTAGATCGACGTGTTCGTACCCGTGAGCGCCAGATACTCCTTCGCGCTCGCACCGGCGCCCGCGCAGTACACGGTCCATGGCTGCGACGCCAGCCCGCCGAGATACAGCGTGTGCGACGAGTTGTTGACCGCCACACCGTGGCTCGCCAGATCCGCACACGTCTGCGGCACGTAGCACGTGAAGCTGCCGCTCGTGTTCTCGCACGCTGCACTGCATCCGCCGTTCATCGCCGCGCACTCGTCGACATCGGTGCACGTGAAGCCGTTGCCGGTGTATCCGGCCGAGCACGAGCAGGTCGCGTTGCTCCCGGCCGCGTTGCACGTCGCGTGCGGGTCGCACGTCACATCGCCGCACGTGATCGGAACCGCCGCGTCGGGAGGGCCGTCGATCGCCGCATCGACCGGTTGGTCGTCGCCACCGCTATCACTGGTCGCGTGCGCGCTGATCGGCGCGAACCCACAGCCGGCAAGGAAAAGAACGATCGCGACCCGCACTGTATCCACCGTAACAGACTTGGATCGCGGACTCGATGTGCGTGCTCAGAGGAGATGTGAGCGATCGTTCCAGACTTGCACAGCAGGTGCGGCGTCGACGAGATCGAACCCCAGAATGCCGATCGCGACCGGCGCAAAGAAGAAGTGTCGACCGGCTTCCGGCGGAAATCCGAGAAACCGTGCGGTCAGCACACGCATGATCACCGAGTGTGCGAACACCAGCACGGTGCCGTCGCGTTGCTCGGCGAGCCAGCTGTCGACGCGCTCGCCGAGGTCGGCCGCGGTCTCGCCGTTCGGGCATCCGTCCTTCAGATAGGCGTAACCGGGGCGCTCGCCGCGGATCTCCTGGACGGTGCGGCCTTCGTAATCGCCAAAGCTCATCTCTATCAAGCGCGCGTCGATCACGGCACGGTCCGCGAAGCCCGCGAGCTCGGCGGTCCGGCGCGCGCGCACCAGCGGCGTCGTGTAGACGCGATCGAACGCGAGTTGCGCGAGGCGCGGTGCGAGCTTCCGTGCGTTCGCTTCACCATCAGCGGTAAGCGGCAGGTCGGTGCGGCCCGCGAGCCGGCGCTCCGGCGACCACTTCGTATCGCCGTGGCGGACCAGGTAGATCGTCGCGGTCACGGCCGCACCCGCTCGTACGGGACGTAGACCGGTTGCCAGATGTTCGCGTCGATCGCGCGTTCGAGCCCGTCATCTTCGAGCTCGGCGACGCCTTCTCGGATCGCCTGACGACCGACCGCGATCGCGATCGAGCGCGACAGCGGGCGTGCGGCCGCGATCGGCGGCAACAGCGGCGCCGTCGGATCGGCGCGAGTCGGCACGTGAAGCGTGAGCTCCTTCGCGGCGGCCATGATCATCGTATCGGTCACGCGGCGCGCGCGACTCGCGATGATGCCGAGCGCGAGGCCGGGGAAGATGTACGAGTTGTTGGTCTGGTTGATCGCGATCGTGCGGCCTTCGAAGCTCGCCGGCGCGAACGGACTGCCGCTCGAGACGAGCGCGCGGCCCTCGGTCCAGTCGATCAGATCCTGCGCGGTCGCTTCGCTGCGCGACGTGGGATTCGACAGCGGGAAGATCACGGGCCGCTGCGTATGGCGCGCCATCTCGCGCACTGCGCCTTCGGTGAACGCGCCGGCCTGGCCCGACACGCCGATCAACACGGTCGGATGGACCTGGCGCACGACGTCCTCGAGCGTGCCGCCCAGGATCTCGCCGATCGGCCGCGCGTACGCGAGCTGTTCGGACCGGAACTCGCGCATGTCCTCGGTGAGGAGGCCGCGGCGCTCGATCGCGTAGAACCGCGATCGCGGGTTCTCCACACCTTGATCGCGCATCAGCTGCGCCATCAAGTTCGCGATGCCAAGCCCGGCGCTGCCGAAGCCGACGATCACGATCCGCTGATCCGCGAGCGGGATGCCGGTGACATTGATCGCCGACATCAGCGTCGATACCGCGATCGCCGCGGTGCCCTGGATGTCGTCGTTGAACGTGCACAGCTCGTCGCGATAGCGCGCGAGCAAGCGCGACGCGTTGACCCCGGCGAAATCTTCCCAGTGGAGGAGCACGTGCGGCCAGCGCTGCTCGACGGCCTTCACGAACGCATCGACGAACGCGTCGTAGTCGGCGCCGCGCATGCGCGTGTGCCGCCAGCCGATGTAGAGCGGGTGCTTGAGCAGCACGTCGTTATCGGTGCCGACATCGAGGAGGATCGGCAAGCAATGCTCGGGGTGGATGCCGCCGAGCGCGGTGTAGAGCGCGAGCTTGCCGATCGGGATGCCCATGCCGCCGGCGCCTTGATCGCCGAGGCCGAGGATCCGCTCGCCGTCGCTGACGACGATGCACTTGATGTCGTCGTAGCGCGCGTGGCCGAGGATCTTCGCGATCCGAT
>JBDUAS010000345.1:0-6710 GCA_040004535.1 Deltaproteobacteria bacterium | reverse complement strand
CGTCGAGCGACAGGCCTTCGACCTCGGGCGAGTAGTCGCCGAGGATCTTGAAGAAGATCTCCGACGCCTCGACGTAGCTGTCCATGCGGTGCTTGACCACGATCGCGCGCGGGCAGCGCCGCATCGCTTCGGCCATCGACATCGCGCTCTTGATCCCGAACACGCGCGCCTCGTAGCTACACGATGCGACGACGCCGCGCTTGATCGAGCCGCCGACCAGGACCGGCTTGCCGCGGAGCTTCGGATCATCCCGCTGTTCGACCGCCGCGTAGAACGCGTCGAGGTCGACGTGCAGGATCGTCCGCACTATTTGGGCGTGTCTGCGGCTGCAGGAGCCGGCGGAGTGGCCGTGTCATTCGTGTGGAACACGTGGAGCTTGGTGACCACGCTGAAGATCGCGATCGCGATGCCGCCGAGCAACATCGACCACAGCCACGTCGGCGCAGGCTTGAGGTTGCCCTGCGAGTATTTCTTGATCCGGCCGCGCAAGATCCCGTGGACTGGCAAGATGAGAAGCACGATCGCGGTGAGCTTCACGTGGAGCCAGCCGTTGCCGGGCGTCGTGAACAGATTCACCGGCGATACCGCCATCGCGATGCCGCAGCCGATCGTCACCGTGGCGGCGATATCCGTCGCCAGTGCGAGCGCGCGCTCCTGGAGCGTGAGCTGCTCGTGGGACGACTTCGGCGCGTGATCATGGAACCGCAACATCCAGTAGATCGCCGTCAGGCCGCTGATCCACAGCACCATTCCCAGTACGTGCGCGGTCATGACCAACAGATAGACGCTTGGCGACATGCTCCGAACCTACCACCTGCGCCGACATCCCGCGGCGGCGCGGCCTCGGGTATGATCTCCACGCTCTTGGGGCGCGTTTTAAAGATCTTCTTTCACGACGCGTGCTTCGACGGCACGGCCTCGGCCGCGTTGTTCGCGGCGTTCTATCGCGACGTCGTCGACCGCGACATCACGATCAAGCCGGTCGGCATGGTCCACCGCGACGGCAATCCGTTCGACGGCATCCCGCTCGATGCCGACGATCACGCGTGCGTCGACTTCCGGTTCTGCGCCGATCCCAGGATGCGCTGGTGGTTCGATCACCACCCGACCGCGTTCCAGCCGCCCGCACTGCGCGACATCTTCGAGCGCCAGCACGCGCCGACCTGGTTCTTCGATCCACACGCCCCCTCGTGCGCCGGCTTCATCGCGCGCACGCTCGCCCAGGGCTGGAAATGGCAGCCGCCCGCGCACCTCGCCGACGCCGTGACCTGGGCTGACAAGATCGACGCTGCCAAGTTCTCGTCGGCTGCCGAGGCCATCGCGCTCGAGCTCCCGGCCCAGCGCATCGCGGCGTGGCTCGCCAACGGCCGCACCGGCATGGACACCGCGCGCTACATCGACTGGCTGTCGCACGCCTCGCTCGCCGAGGTCGCCCAGCGCCCCGAGGTCGCGCCGCAGATCGCCGCGATCGAGGACGAGCGCGCGAAGGACATCGATCAGATCCGCTCGCTCGCCAAGTGGCGCGACGACGTCGTCGTGTTCGACCGGTTCGACGACCTCGGTGCGCGCAACCCCGGCTTCCTCGGCTACTGGCTGTTCCCCGAATCGCTCTACGCCGTCGCCGGCACCCGCACGGCCCAGACGATCAAGATCACCGTCGGGCTCAACAAGTGGACCACCTCACAGCGCAAGCCCACGATCGACGTCGGCGCGCTGTGCGCCCGCTTCGGCGGTGGCGGCCACGCCGTCGTCGGCGGCATCACGCTCCACGGTGACGAGCTCGCGCGCGCGCGCGCGACGATCGACCAGCTCGTGATCGAGCTGACGAAGCGTTAGACCGTCGGGACGAGCTCGACCCGTTCATCGTCGTCGACGACGACATCACCTGCCGCGAGCGCGAGCTGGGCGTTGATCGTGGCGAGGCCGACACCTCGCATGTCGTGATGCCGGCTGTGGTCGGTGAGGGCGAGCACCGCCATGATCGAGGACCAGATCCTGCCGCCGCTCGCGTGTACGTCGCGTTAGCCGATCGCGGTGAGTGCGACGTGGATCCGAGATGCCACACCCGCGGTGCTCGCGGTGACGACGGCGTCGAACAGCTTCTCGTCGTCCCAGCCGCCGGCGCGTAGCGGGGCGAACGCTGCATCACTCAGCTGCCACGGCGCGAGTGTGACGAGCTCGGCCAGGCGACGCAGCTCTGGTTCTGCGACGCCGTCATCATCGGCGTAGCGCGGAGCCCCGAGCCAATCGGCGACCCACCCCATGATCTGCGAACGTTCGGCGCGGGACAGCGGAGCATCGCGATCGAAGACGTACTCGTACCAGGCACCAAACGCGGTGGCAGTCGCCGGACGCCCCTCGAGTGACAACGCGGGCTCACCTGTCGACGGTGTAGGCGCGTGCGCGAGGGCAGGGACGTTCGGATCGGTCGCCGGCGGCACGTGGCGCACCTCGAAGTCGAGCGGGACCGCGACCGCATCCGCGATCCGGTTGAGATGGCCGAAGTACGCCGACAGCGCGACCGTGTGTACGAGCGCGTCGTCGTCGAGCTCCGCCACGCGCTCGACGCGCCACGGCTGCTCGGTCACGAGCGTCGCGACCTCGATCAGCGCGCGCTGTCGCGGCGAACCTTTCGGCTCGCGCGGGCGTGCGATCACGCCGAGCGGAAGCTCGTCATCCCCGTCGAGCGCTACACGCAGAAACTCTGCGTGACAGGCCGTTCAATAAAAGCACTGGTTCAAGCGCGACGTCGTCGCATTGACGAGCTCGCGCTCGGGCCACGTCAGCGGGCCCGCGCCGTTCAGCGTCGTCGACGTGCCGAACACTTTCGGGATCAACACGGGGTCTAGCGCGTGCGCCGTGACGATTCCGGCGACCCCACCGTGCTGCGGCCGATACGCCGGCGGCATCGGGCGCGCGAGCATGCGATCGTAGGTCTCGCGCAAAGCGCCAGTCGACTGCGGATAAGCGACGTAGCCCAGGCCCATGCCGCGATTCTTACACGCGAACGGGTCGCGGCTACTTCTTCTTGAGGACCGGTAGCGTGCCGGTCTCAGCTGCACGCCGCCGCCGCATCGGCCGCAGCTTGTAGCGCAGCAGCTTCCCGCCGGGGCCGCGCGGCAGCGCGTCGACGAACTCGATCCAGCGAGGGTACTTGTACGGCGCGAGCGTCTGCTTGACGTAATCCTTGAGCTCGGCTTCGAGCTTCGCGGCGCCTTCCCAGCCGACGTTCGTCACCACGAACGCGAGCGGCTTGATCAGGCCCTCTTCGTCGTCGGCGCCGATCACCGCGCACTCCCACACGCCTTCATGCGCGGTCAGCGCGTTCTCGACCTCGTTCGGAGAGACCCACTTGCCGCCGACCTTGAACAGGTCATCGACCCGCCCGCAGTGGACGTAGAGGCCTTCCTTGTCGATCATGAAGCGGTCGCGGGTCTGGAACCAACCGTCGGCGCGCAGCTCGCCCGCGGTGGTCGCGCCTTGGCCGGCCCAGTAGCCGGTGAACAGCGAGCCGCACTGGAGCTCGAGCGTCCCGATCTCGTCGGCACCGACCAGATCGCCATCTTCGTCGACGAGCCGGACCTGCACGCCCGCGAGCGGCTTGCCCGATACGCCGGCGCGCGCACCGGGATCATCCGAGCGGCCGGCGAGCGCGAACTGGAAGATCTCGGTCAGGCCGTAGCCGACGATGACCTCGGTGCCGAGGACGCCGCGGATCCGCGGGATCAACCGCTCGGGCATACCCTCGGCGCCGGCGATCGCGCAGCGCAGCTTCGCGAGCGGCTTCGCGATCTGGGTTGCCTCGGCGTCGTGCGCGAGCTGCGCGTAGAGCGACGGGGTCGCGAACAACACGGTCGGCTTGTACGTGCGCAGCGCCTCGAACAGTGGCTCCGACTTGGCCTGAGCCGGGAACAGCACGGACTCGGCCTGCACCGAGAGCGGCAGCATGAGGCCGGCGCCGAGGCCGTACGCCGTCGACAGCCGGGCGACCGAGAACACGCGATCGGCGGACGTGAGCTGGAGCAGGTCCTTCGCGAACGACTCGCGCGCCGCCTCGATCGTGCGCTGCGTGTGCGGCACGGCGCGCAGCTCGCCGGGGCCCGAGCCCGCGGAGTAGAGCAGTAGCGCGACGTCGGTCGCACCGCTCGGCGCGGCAGGTTGCGGTGTCGCGGCCGCGAGGATCGCGTTGAAGTCGTGGCTCGATGCGAGCTTCGCGCCGACGCACACGACGTCGCGCAGATCCGGCGTCTCGTTGCGGACGGCATCGAGGACGGCCTCGTGGCGGTCGTCGGTGATCGCGATGTTCGCGCCACAGTGGAGCACGTACTCCTGGACATCGTCCGGCGTCGCGAGCTCGGACACCGGCACCGCGACCGCACCCGCGTGGATCGTGCCGAGGATCGCGGTCACCGCTTCGAGCGTGTCGCTCATCAACACGAGCACGCGCTCGCCACGCTGCAAGCGCAGCGTGCGCAGCGCCGCCGACATCCGCGTCACGCGGTCGGCGAGCTCGTTGTACGTCCATGCCCGCTCGCCTTCGCGCAGCGCGACCCGCGGACCGGTGCCACTCGCCAACGCGCTATCGAGCAGCCATGACGCGAGATTCCCGCTCGTGGACATGCTGAGGTAATCGTAACGGACTAACGAGGCGAGAACAAAAAGAAGTCGTAGATTCGGCGTATGCGGATCGTCGGCGGCAGCCTCGGGGGGCGGGTTTTGCGTGCCCCGCCAGGGGCAGCGACCCGGCCTACATCGGAGAAAGTGCGCGAAGCCATCTTCAATATCCTGCCCGACGTCGCAGGCGCGCACGTGCTGGACCTGTTTGCGGGCTCCGGCGCGCTCGGGATCGAAGCGCTTTCACGCGACGCCACGCACGTGACGTTCGTCGATTTCGCCAAGCAACCGCTCCAGATCATCCGCGGCAACCTGAAGGAGCTCGGGCTCGACCCGCGGGCGACCGTGGTGAATGGCGATGCGGTCGCAGCCGCGGCCCGGCCGGGACAGGCGCCCTGGGATCTCGTGTTCATCGACCCGCCGTACGCGACTGACCTCGCGATCCGCGCGGTGCAAGCACTTGCGCACCTCGCGCCTGGCGCGACGATCGTCATCGAGCACGATCGTCGACACGCGCCTCCCGAGCACCTCGGATCTCTGGTACGAAGTGACGAGCGTCGCTACGGCGACACCTTGGTCTCGTTTTACCAGCGCGGGCCCGCATGACCAAACCCACCTCGGTCGCCGTTTATCCCGGTACGTTCGATCCGATCACGAACGGCCACCTCGACATCCTCGAGCGCGCGCTGCGGCTGTTCGATCGCGTGATCGTCACGCTCGCGATCAACCAGCGCAAGGAGCCGCTGTTCACGGCCGAGGAGCGGATCCGGTTCATCCACGACGCGATGCCGACTGCCGGTGATCGCCTCCAGTTCGAGCAATTCGATGGACTGATCGTCGACTTCTGCGTGAAGCATGGCGCCCGCACGCTGGTCCGCGGCCTGCGCGCCCTCGCGGACTTCGAGTACGAATTCCAGTTCGCGCACATGAACCGCCGGCTCGCCCCGACGGTCGACACCGTGTTCTTCATGACGGACGAGCGCAACCACTACGTCTCGAGCTCGCTCGTCAAGGAAGTCGCGAGCCTCGGCGGTGACGTGCGCGGCCTCGTGCCGCCACCCGTCGTCGAAGCACTCGCTCTGAAGTTCGGAAACAAGGATAGGCCATGAAGTTGAAGATCGCGTCGCGCCTGGATCCCATCAAACCGTCGATCACGCTCGCGGTGACCGCGAAGGCCGCACGCCTCAAGGCCGAGGGCGTCGACGTGATCAGCTTCGGCGCCGGCGAGCCGGACTTCGATACGCCGGAACACATCAAGCAAGCGGTCCGCGACGGCCTCGACAAGGGGATCGGCAAGTACACCGACGTCGCGGGCATCGCGATCCTCCGCAAGGCGATCGCGAGCGAGATGTCGCGCGTCCACAAGGCCAAGATCGAGGCCGAGAACGTGCTGGTCTCGGCCGGCGCGAAGCACTCGCTGTTCAACCTGTTCATGGCGCTGATCGATCCGGGCGACGAGGTCCTGATCCCCGCGCCGTACTGGGTGAGCTATCCCGACATGGTGATGCTCGCCGGCGGCAAGCCCGTGATCCTGCCGACCAAGGCCGAGGACGACTTCGCGGTCACCGCCGAACAAGTCGCCGCCGCGTGCACGCCGAAAACCCGCGCGATCGTGCTCAACAATCCGTCGAACCCGACGGGCGCAGTCTACACGCGCGCGCAGATCGAGGCGCTCGCGAAGGTCGTGCTCGACAAGGACATCCTCGTGATCTCCGACGACATCTATCGCTCGCTGGTCTACGCCGGCGCCGAGTACGTGTCGATCGCCGCGATCTCGCCGGAGCTCGCGGATCACACCGTGCTGATCGACGGCGTGTCGAAGACGTACGCGATGACCGGCTGGCGCATCGGTTACACCGCGACGACCGCGGCGCTGTCACCGCTCGTCAAGGCGATGAGCAAGATCCAGGGCCAGTCGACCTCGAACGCGACGCACGCCGCGCAGGTCGCGACGTTCGCCGCGCTGACCGGCACGCAAGAGCCGGTCGAGACGATGCGCAAAGCGTTCGACGAGCGGCGCGCCGAGATGGTCAAGCTGCTCCGCGCGATCCCGAACGTGAAGTGTCGCGAGCCGAAGGGCGCGTTCTACGCGTTCC
>JBDUAS010000344.1:0-6717 GCA_040004535.1 Deltaproteobacteria bacterium | reverse complement strand
CGACGTGCCGCCGCCCGGCAGCGTCACGACGATCGGATCGTACGCCTCGTCGTAGTTCGCGCCGATCTCGAAGCGATGCTCGGTATCGAGCAGCGGCCACAGCGGCTGGCGCGGGCCGTGGCAGCGGGCGCACGCGGCGACGCCAACCGCACCGGCCTTGACCGGCTGCGTGATGTGGCCCTTGCCGTTGCCCGCGGGATCCGCGTGCAGGCCGCCCGCGCCGTGACACGACTCGCAGGCGACCGTGAAGTCGCTCGCGGTCGTCGTCCACTTGCCGGTCGCGTCGTCGTGCGAGACCGAGAGGTTCGTGGTGTGGCAGTCGAGACACTCGTGGTTCGCCATCCGCCGCGCGTTCGTCCACCAGAACGGATGGTCCGGAGTCAGCGCGCCTTGCTTGGCCTCGGTGTAGTCGACCCAGGCCTTCGCGGTGACGTGGTAGTAGACCGGCAGCACCTGCCAGCGTCCGTCGGGAAACACGGTGACCGCGTCCTGCATGCGCTTGCCACCGATCACCCAGTTGACCGGAAACTCCGCGACCCTGCCATCGGGGCCCTGCGTCTTCATCTCGCGCGTCGCGCCCTTGCGCAGCATCGTCGCTTCGCTCGAGCTGCCCTTGAAGTGCGCGTAGTCGTAGTTGCCGACGACGAACTTGTCGGTCGCCGGTTCCAGCGCGCGCGCGTGCCAGCTCTTCTGCCAGTTCTTGAGCTCGTCGTCGTGGCAATCGCCGCACGCGCCGCTGCCGACATACGTCTGATGCGGTAGCACGCCTGCATCGCCCGCGAACGCCGGCATCGTGATCCCCAGCGCATCGACCGGCACCGCTGCAACGGTTGGCGCCGGCGACGCGGATGACGATCCTGCGAGCTTCCAGATCGCGACGCCGCTGATCACGATCACCACCAGCGCGACGCCCGCGATCGCGAGCTGCGTCCGCGATCGCTTCGCCGGTTCCGGAGGCGCGACCGGCAGCTCCATCGCTTCACTCGCGGTCGGCTCGCGGTTCGCTTCGTTCGCGAGACCGGACTCGCGCGGCTGCACGGCCGGCCTGCGGGTCGTGGGTTTCTTGCGGCGCTTCGTCATCAGAACGCGTACCCGATGCTGCCGTCGATCTGCGGCCAGACTTCCGCGAAGGCCGGGCGGCTACTGCCACCGGCAATCCGCGCCTGGTCGTACTGCGCGCCGAGGCCGACCGCGATGTCGACATGCTCTGCGACGAGCCATGCGTAGCCGATGGAGGCGCCGATCGCCCACACCGCGCCGCTGCCCCGATCGGCGCTCGCCACGCCGACCTGACCGAACGGCGACAACCACCAGCCCGTCGGCGCGAGATCTTTGTAGAACACCGGGCGCGCGCGGAGCACGGCGCCCTGGACATCGAAGAACTGATCTTCCTGCGTCCACGGCGTATAGGACTCGGCACAGAGCTGGACCGCGACACCCGGTGCGACGGTACGCTGATACCCGACGCCGACGACGTGGAGGCCGAGATCCGCGAGCAAGATATTCTCTGGTTCCGCGCGCACCTGCCCTGCGGTCAGGAGAACTGCCAGCGCGGCGTACTTCATCGGCCCGCAGCATAACGCGGGTGAACGCCGCGTCGCGTTGGCCGATTCGATCCATTGGCAAATGGAAGCCGCGATTTCTCGAACGCCGGTGCTTGCATGGAGCCGGCGGCGTCTGATCTCGGCCGCGGTGATCGGCATGAGCTGCGGCCTCACCGCGATGATGAGCCTTCTCATCCACCACACCGTGCGCAGCGACATGATCGCGACCGGGTTCGTGTGCGCCGTCGTGATCGATCACATCATCCGCCGGATCACGCGCAAGTTCCGCCGCCGGGTCGAGCAGCTCCAGGCCGACCTCGAGCGCCGCGTGATCGAACGAACCGCCGAGCTCACGGCGATGCGGACCGAGCTCCATGTTCGTGACCGACTCGCGACCGCGGGCACACTCGCCGCGGGCGTGTGCCACGAGATTCGCTCGCCGCTCTCGGTGCTGGTGATGAACGTCGAGGAGCTCGGCGAGATCGCGGATGTCCGGCCGGACCAGATGCAGATGATCGCCGACATGCGCGACGCCGCCGATAGGATCACGGTGATCGTCCGCGACCTGTCATCGCTCGCCCGCCCCGGCAGCGAAGAGCTCGCGCCGGTCGCGCTCGTCCCGGTGATCGACGGCGCCGCGCGCCTCGCCTCGTACAAGTTCGACGCGAACGTCGTGCTCGCGAAGACGCTCGACGATGTTCCGTTGGTAACCGGCAACGCGGGCCGGCTCGGCCAGGTCGTGCTCAACCTCCTCGCGAACGCCGCCCGCGCGTCCCGTCCCGGCATCGCGAACACGATCTCGATCACGACACGGACGACCGCCGACACCGTCACGCTCGCGATCGCCGATAGCGGCGTGGGGATGTCGGCGGAGATCCAGAAGCGCTTGTTCGAGCCGTTCTTCACGACCGGCGCAGAGCGCGGCGGTACGGGCCTCGGGCTCACGATCTGCCGGTCGATCGTCGAACGCATGGGCGGCACGATCACGATCGCGAGCGAGCTCGACATCGGCACCACCGTCGAAGTCACGCTGCGCCGGGCGTAGAACGCCTACCGCGAGCGACGGCCAATCGATCTGCGGAACACCGGCTGGGGCGTTGCCCCCTGGCTCGCGTCTACGCCGGGTATCGCACCATGGTTTCGCTCGCTTGCAGCTCGATTCGCCACGCGCGCGCTGGCATCGCTCGTGAAATAGGTCCGGGCATGACGAACATCAGCCTCTCGGAACTGTCGCAGCTCTCAATGGTCGAGCTCTCCACCATCACGGGCGGCGCTGCCGGCTCGGGGGCGGACTTCAACGCGGTCCGCCAGCAGGCTCAGCAGTACTGCCCGCAGACCGCCGCGAAGTACGCGAACGTCGCCCCCGCGAAGGTCACGCGCTCGCAGGCCGAGCAGATGGGCAACTCGTGCGTCGCCGAGATCAACCCGTTCATGCGCGGCATCGCGCGCGGCCGGATCGACGACGCGATCAACAAGGCGTTCCCGAAGAAGTAGGGGTCAGCTCGAACCAGGTTCGAGCTAGATAATTCGGCCCATCTCGCGGTACTCGAGGCGCGCGGCCTCGACGAGATCGGCGGTCGTCACGGCGCGGTTCGCCTCCGCGGCGATCAACGCGGCACGCAGCACGGCCTTCTTGATGTAGCCACCGGCCATCACGAACTGGCGCGCGAGCAGGTCCCAATCGATGTTCGGCGCGAGCGGTGCCTGCGGCGGAAACATGCTCTTCCACAGGCGCGCCCGCTCCGGCGCCTCGGGGAGCTCGAACCCGACGGCGAATCGGACGCGGCGCTTGAACGCTTCGTCGATGCCCTGCTCGAGGTTCGTGGCCAGCAGCGTGATGCCGTCGAACGTCTCCATCCGCTGCAACAGGTAGTTGACCTCGAGGTTCGCGTAGCGATCGTTCGCCGACGTCACGTTCGTGCGTTTCGCGAACAACGAGTCGGCCTCGTCGAAGAACAAGATCGCGTGCGAGGTCTCGGCCTCGTCGAAGATCCGCGACAGATTCTTCTCGGTCTCGCCGATGTACTTGTTGACGACCTGCGAGAGGTCGATCCGATAGAGGTCGTAACCGAGCTCGTGCGCGAGCAGCTGCGCGACCATCGTCTTGCCGGTGCCCGGCGGCCCCGCGAGGATCGCCGACACGCCGCGGCCGTACGGCAGCTTCGCGGCGAAACCCCAGTCCTCGAGGAGCACGGGGCGATAGCGCGCGAACCGCAACACCTCGCGCACCGCGTCCATCGTGTCTTTCGGCAGCACGAGGTCGTCCCACTTGAAGCCGGTCGGGATCCGCTGCGCCATGCCGCCGAGTCGGTGCGAGAACGTCAGCCGCGCCGCGTCGCCGAGCTCGTCGAGATGGATCTTAGGATCCACAGGATCGCGCAACCGCGCGGTCGCCTCGGCGCGGCGAGCGACCCGCGTGATCGTGGCGCCGGTGAACGCATAACGTGCGGCGACGGTCTCGATGTCCTCGGCCGCGGCGAGCGGATATGGCAGCTCGCGCTTCCACAGCTCGAGCCGCTCGCGAAAGCTCGGCGCGGGCACCTCGAGCTCGACCAGATCCGGCACCGCGTTCGCGAGCCACGACGGCCGGGTCGCGAGCGTGATCACGATCGGCACCGCGAGCGTCGCGGCGGCATCGGCGATCGCCTGGACCAGTGCACGCGGCGCTTCATCCTTGAATGCGCTGCCGCCTTCGAGGAGCGCGACCGCATCGCGCAGCGCAGCCTCGCGCAACGCGGCGCCGAGGCGCGCATAGATCGCGCCATCGTTCGCGATCGCCGCGAGATCGATGCGGACGATCTGGATGTTGTGCTCGCCCAGGATCGCCTCGACGACCATTCCGCGCCCGGTGCCTTCTGCGCCCGCGAGCAACACGCGGGCGGGAGCGCCGTTCGTGCCGGCGAGCGCGCGACGGATCTGCGCGATCACGTCGGGCGCCATCACGACGGCGGCGAGCGCAGCGGGCTCGCGGACGATCCGCACGAAGCCGCGAACCTGCTCGTCGACGGTGTCGTGGCCTCGTAAGAAAGCGACGATCCGATCGGCCAACCGGACCGTCCGTAGCGACGACGGGAGATTCTCCGCCGGCGGCGTCAGCACGATCAGATTGTTCCGGCGCAGCGGCGCGCCATCGTCGAGCCTCGCGTAGGTGCGATCGATCTCGCTGTCTTCGCGGCCGCCGAGCAAGCGGCTGAGGAAGCCGACGTCGAGGCGCTTGCGGGTGAAGTCGTCGAGCGCGAACGAGAACGCGCGCTCCATCTCGGGATCGAGCTCCGGCGCGAGTAACACCGCGACCAGCGCCAGGTCGAGCGGGTCGAGCCAGAACGCGCGCGCGAGCCGCACGAGCGCCGCTTGCGGCTCGGTGGCCATCGCGCTCATGAGGTCGCCGCGCGCGGCCGCGACGCGATTGTCTTCGGCGTCGGCGTCGGTACCCGGCTCGGTGAGCTCGCCGCGCAGCGCGACCGCGACCTCCTCGCTCGAAG
This sequence comes from Deltaproteobacteria bacterium, assembly GCA_040004535.1. GTDB lineage: Bacteria > Myxococcota_A > Polyangia > Haliangiales > Haliangiaceae > JABFXX01. Next base: position 1,691 of record JBDUAS010000344.1, on the reverse strand, counting down.
GCCCGAACGCGCTCCCACCACTCAACCGCCGACGATGGGCATGGAGCACGAGGTATCGCGATAGCAGCGCGCGTGCGAGCCCCGTGGCGCGCGCGTTCACGCTCGATACGGCCATGTGATGAGAATACCTGAAGGAAGTATGCTGCGGGTGCGGGCGTACAACGTACGAGCGGAGCATGGCCACCAACGACTCACAGAACCATCAGCACCACTCCGAGCAAGCCGCCCAGACCGGCGCGGTCCTGCCGGGCTTGGATCTCGCGAAGTCGCTCGGCATCGGTTAGGGCCGCTGGATCACATCGGCGGCCGCGTCCTGCGCGCGCGCCGAGAAGTCGAGCCGCCCGCAGCCGACGACCACGCCAGCGAGCAGGATCAACAAGGCGAAGCGCACTCCTTACATTGTTGCGAGTCGCGCGACCGCGGCGAAGTGACATGCACACGCGACGATGATCACGAGGTGAAAGACCTCGTGGTAGCCGAAGTGCGACGGCGAAGGATCCGGCCAGCGGATGAGGTAGATGAGAGCGCCGACGGTGAACAACACGCCGCCGCCGAACACGAACCGGAACGTGGTCGCGTCGAACGCGGCGTGGAGCTCGGGCAAGTAGGCGAACGCGACCCAGCCGGCGACGAGAAAACATGCGGACGTCACCGCGCGCGGTGCGTGCGGCCACGCGAGTGCGCGGATCACGCCGATCCCAGACGCGCTCCACGCGAGCACGAGCAGCTTGGTGCCGGCGACCCCGCCGAGGCCGAGCAGCGAGAACGGCGTGTAGGTGCCGGCGATGCACAAGAAGATCGTCGCGTGGTCGGCGCGGCGCAGCCAGTTGTAGGCCCTGGGTTTCCAGTCGGCGCGGTGCAGCGTCGCCGACACGCCGAACATCGCGGAGAGCAACGTCGCGTAGATCGCGGTCGTGACGCGCGCGAGCGTGCCGTGTGCGCACGCGACGAGGACCGCGCCGGCCGCGAGGGCGACCCAGAACGCGATGCGGTGCGAGACGCCCCGGTACACCGGGCGAGGTTCGCTGCCGAGGTTCATGCCGGCATGATCGCACTTGTCGGTGCGCGATATGGACAGCGTTGTGTCAGCGCACGGTCAGCGCACTGCGGATCAGATCTTTGGGCACGGTGGTCTGTGGAATAGTGCGCCGTTTTGCGAACCACGTTCTGACGTCGGCATCGAGGCCGAGGCCGTGCATGTAGTTGTAGAGCGCCTTCTTGAGCCCGTCGCCGAGCGTGTCGTGATCGGTGCCGGTCGGATCGTCGAAGCCGAGATCGTTGCGGGCGAACGTGATGGTCGGTTCCGGACGTAAGCGAATGCCGTAGAGCTCGGGCTGGCGCCCGATCGGACTGTGCGCGGTCGCCGCGAACCGATGCCAGAACGCGGATTGCACGCAACCGGCCTCGAACAGCTGGCGCACGCGCTCGAGCGAATCGACCGTCTCTTGCGTGGTCTCCGACGGAAAGCCGTACATGAGGTAAGCGTGGACCATGATATTCGCGGTCGAAAACGCTCGAGTGACCCGCGCGACTTGCTCGACGGTGACACCCTTGTTGATCAAGCCGAGCAGGCGATCGGACGCGACCTCGAGGCCACCGCTGACCGCGACGCAACCAGAGCGCGCGAGGAGCTGCGCGAGCTCGGGCGTGAACGTCTTCTCGAACCGGATGTTGCCCCACCACGTGATCAC
>JBDUAS010000593.1:0-2038 GCA_040004535.1 Deltaproteobacteria bacterium | reverse complement strand
TTGGGCTTCAGCGAGAAGGACGATCTTCACGGCGCGCTCGGTGCTGTTTGAGGAAGTCGCCTGCGTCCATGCTGCGACCAGCTTCGGAATCGTCGAGTGCCCGGTCGAGCGACGCGTGCAACTCTGCACGCTCTTCGGTCGTCAGCTGATCGTCGATCACTACGATCTCCACCTCGGCACCCTCCGGTAAATCGGTTGGCTCATCGACGATGAGCCTGCCGTTCTTCACTTCAACCTTCAGTGCCTGCATCTCGTTTAGCCTACCGCTTCCTGCGACGGCTGCTCTGCCAAAACTCTGCCCGACCGTACGGAATCGAGAGGAAGGAGACGGAAACCACCGGGACACAAGTTGTTGAGAGTGCAGCAAGCGCTCGTCATCGTTGGTGTCCAGGATGAGTTCGATCCCCTCCTTCGGAGCAAATGTTCTAGTCCGTTAGGCGATTTCGCCGCGACCGGCTTTATCGCGTCCCGTCTCCAATCAACCTGGAGCTCGAGCGAACGGATTTCCGAGAAGCACGTGGCTGCGCACATTGTTCGCGCTCCCAAAGCTGGCGCCCGGGACCGGACATGGACGGTCCGTTGGGTGCGGCGTGGATGCTGCCCTTGGCCAGGAGCTGCCCGCCGAGAGAACAAAAATACAGGTATCCGCGACGATCTCCGAACCGCTCGAGGATCTGCTGGAGCGGTCTTCCAGATGCGAGTTGCATCACCGTACCGAGCCCACGCACGACTCCAACGTCGCCCGGTGGAAAGACGTCGAGACGGCCGAGACCACGGAGCAACACGACTGCGGCACTCCACGGGCCAATTCCGGGGAGCTCGGTCAACATCGCGAGCGCGTCCTCGGTGCTCGCCTTCACGAGCGCCTTCTCGGTCAGCTCGCCTAGTGCGATCATGCGAGCGATCTGGTGAAGCGAGCCCGCCTTTTGACGGCTCAGACCGCAGTCGCGAAGGGCTTGGACACGAGCTCCCGCGATGACCTCGGCAGTCGGGAACGCATGGCGTCGGTGTCCGTCCTGATCGAGATGGTTTCCAAAGCGCTCGACCAACCGACCTACGATCGCGATGCCGGAGTCGAGGCTCACTTGCTGAAACGGAATCACGTTCGCGAAGGCTTCGAACAGATCGGCGAATCGTGGCGGGCGCATGCCACGTAGCTGGACCGCCGTGGAGCGGAGATTTGGCTCCGCCTCGGTCAGACGCTGGAGCTCCCGCGGATCGACGTCCAAACCGAGCTTCGTGCGAAGCGTCTGCTCGACCTTTGCACGGGTCGCAACAGAGGTACTGCCGCGGACAATCGCGTAACCCAGATCGGGAGCATCGATCGTTCCGCGATTCTTCACTTCGACCAGGACTAGACCAGCGCGTGTCGCGATCACTCGCAGGTAGCGGTCATCCTCCCACCGCTCGACGACGTTGGTCGAACGACGCTGGAGCACTCGCACGGTCGCTTCGAGATGAAAGGGTGCTGCTGTGGGGAGTCGTCGATCGTCATCGATCTCGTGACCGTCACGTACCGGTTGACCCGGATCGCCGGGGTAGGTCACACGAATGCCGTCGACGTGGGCGAACGCGGTCAGCCGATGCGGGCTTGCGTGAGCGGTTCCCGTGATGTGCTCGACTCGAGCTCCGCGAACCGTCAGTGCGTCCGCGACGAGCGAACGATGACAACGCCATGGCACGGCTTCGGCGCACATGATCGCGACCGTTCCTTCCTCGGTCAGGGCTCGCAGCTCGGCAATTCCGCTCGCGAAGTCGGGTGTCAGCATGTAGTCGGCGTACCCGCGAAAGCTTGCGTTGCGCCAGGCGGTGTTAGTCGAGTCCGTGCGGGCTCGGCGCAGACCTCCAAGCCTCGCAACGTGCGTGTACTGGATCCTATGCGAACGGAGCGCCGCTCGAAGTGTGGTGCCCTCGAACTGCGGATCGTGTCGAGAGCGCGGGACCGTGCGGATGTCGACAACCACGGAGATGTTGAATGCTCTGAGCGTCGTCACGAAGTCGTCGAGCGTCCGGGTCGAGTGTCCGATCGTATAGATCC
>JBDUAS010000592.1:0-2042 GCA_040004535.1 Deltaproteobacteria bacterium | reverse complement strand
AGCTGCGGATCACGAAGGACGGCTACGAGCCGTTCGAGAACTGGTACACGACGACCGAGAACAACACGCAGACGGTGATGCCGTCGCTCAAGGAAATCGCGAAGCCAAAATACGGCGTGGTCGTCGTCGACTCGGACGTGCCCGATGGCGAGGTCTACATCGACGGCAACAAGAACCCCGACAACACGCCGACGGTGATCCAGAACGTGATCGAAGGCCTCCACGTCATCGAGGTCCGCAAGGCGCCGGCGCTGCCCTGGAAGCAGACCGTCCAGGTCACCGCGGGCCAGCAGACGAAGGTTCGCGCCGAGCTCCAGGCCACGCTCAATGGCGGCGTCGGCGTCGTCCGCGTGCTGTCGGATCAGGCGGGCGCGCGCGCGTTCATCGACGGCACCGACATGGGGCCAGTGCCCGTCGACATCAAGGACGTGAAGGCCGGCGAGCACATCGTGCAGGTCAAGGCGCCGGGCATGCAGGCCGGCGAGAAGAAGGTCACCGTCGCCGCGGGCAGCTCGCAGATCGTGAAGTTCGATCTCAACGCGGAGGCGGCGGGCGATACCGGCATCTTGAAGATCGTGTCGATGGTGCCCGAGGCGCAGGTGTTCATCGACGGCGCTTCGGTCGGCAAGGTCCCGCAGGAGAAGCACGTGTCGGCGGGCGAGCACCCGGTCGTGGTGCGGCTCGACGGCTTCAAGCAGTTCGAGCAGAAGGTCCGCGTCGAGGCCGGTCAGACCGTGACCGTCCAGGCGACGCTCAAGCCGGTCGGCCGGTTGCGCGTCCTCGCGACGCCGTCGCCGTCGGACGTGATCATCAACGGCATCCCCGTCGGCAAGACCCCGCTCGATACCGAAGTCGAGACCGGCGAGACCGTCATCCGGATCGAGAACCCCGGCTACCAGCCGTTCGAGCAGACGCTGCAGATCGAAGGCGGCAAGACTCAGACGCTGTCGCGCGAGCTCGCGATCGCGGGCCCGAGCGAGGCCGAGCTCGTCGCCGAGCAACGCGGCTTGTCGTCGTTCGGTGCACGCACGCTGCCGCGCGGCCGCTCGACGGTCGACTTCTCGGTCGGCTACCCGTACTACTTCGACGGCCGCGTCAACGTCGGCGCCGGTCGGATCGCGCACAAGTTCGGCTTCGACGCCGGCGTCGCGGTCCGGACGATGCTCGCGCGCACGGAGATCGGGATCGGCGGCCGGGCGATGCTCGCCGACAACGAGCCGTTCTCGTTCGGCGTGTTCTCGAACATCTACTGGGGCAGCAAGCTGCTCGATAACTCCGCTCGCAATGGCCTGACCTGGGATGCGGGCATCCTCGCGTCGCTCACGGCGCTCACTCACGTGACGATCACGGGACGGCTCTACCTCGACGTGTGGAGCGACCGGCACTGCCCCGACAAGAAGACGGCCGGCATGACCGGCCCGACCGACGTGTTCGACGGCGACGCGATCGGCGCGTGCAAGTTGTTCTACGCGAACGCGAGCGACACGACGAACCCCGACATCATGCGGATCACGAAGCTCACCGGCTGGACGAAGCCCGACGACGTGTTCAGCCGCGAGAACGGCGTGCGCCTCATGGCGAGCATCATCGCGGAGCTCGCGATCTATCAGAACTGGAACGCGTTCGGCATCCTCGAAGGCGCGCCATTCCAGGGCGAGCGCGCGTTCTTCACGAACGAGTTCGCGCACTCGATGTTCGACACCGACTTCAACCTCTACGTGAAGGTCGGTCTCAGCTACAAGTTCTAGGTCGCTCTACGTTCGGGGCGCGAACGCGATCGCGGAGTAGGCGATCGCGATGGTCTTGCCGGGGTTGTAGTACGCGTGGCGCTGATCGCCGCGGAAGATCACGACATCGCCTTCGCCGAGCGTGTAGCGCTCGCCCGCGACCGCGAGCTCGACGGTGCCTTGCTCGCACGCGAGGTACTCGCGCGTGCCGGGCGTGTGCGGGACGCCGGCCATGCGCGCGCCGGGTGGGAGCGTCATCCGCTCGAGATCGAGGTTCGGGAGCGGCTCGGGGAGGAGCTTGCGGATCGCGACCTG
>JBDUAS010000343.1:0-6783 GCA_040004535.1 Deltaproteobacteria bacterium | reverse complement strand
GAGCTGTCGGCGGTGTTGCGCCGCACGAGCGCGCTCGCGATCGAGCACGGCGAGATGCACCGCGTGGTGATCGACATGGACAAGCAGCTGTACTCGGTCGAGATCTGTCAGGGCGCGGTCGCGATCCAGCGCAACGAGCTGGTCCGGCCGGATGAAGAGAAGAAGAAGCAGGCGCTCGACAAGGGCAAGAACGCGTTCTCGAACATGCCGCAGGACGCTTTGCAGGTCGGCGATCCGGAAGAAGCGGCGAAGCGCGCGACCGCGGTCGCCGGTCATCACATCGCGGACCGGACGTGCGTGACCGCGAGCGACACGGTGACCGGCGCAGCCGAGCCCGATGCGAAGGGCAAGGCGAAGGGCTGGGTCCGTGGTCTGCGCGCCGACAAGGGGATCAAGTTCAAGGAGATCTGGGTCCAGCATCGCGACGAGAGTGCGACCAAGGGGCAGGTCGCGATCTATTTCTTCCCGACCGGCGCGTCCGAGAAGTCGGTGATCGAGCTGACCGACGGAACCGATGTGTTCACCGTGCTCGTCTACGGTCTCACCGGCCGGGTCGAGCTCCGCGACAGCGTCCTCAAGGACGTCAACGACCACATGATGCGTAACGCGATGGGTGACAAGGACGCGAAGCAGGAGAGCGATACGCGATGAGCGGGCTCGAAACAGCTTCGAGCTCGCTCCCGAGCGCATGCGAGGTCGCGAAAACGCCGCGCGGATTCACTCTCATCGAGGTGATGTTCGCGCTCGCGTTGCTCGGGCTCGCGCTCGTCGTGCTGATCAAGAGCTCGTCGAGCAGCATCTTCAATGCAGAGCAGGCCCACATGCTGGGCGTCGCGACCGACCTCGGCCGCGGCGAGATGTACGAGATCGAAGAGACGCTGTTGAAGGACGGCTTCTCCGACACGGATCAATCGCAGGACGACTACAAGGGCTTCGACGAGCAGGGCTGGCCGCAGATCAAGTACAGCTACAAGATCGAGGCGGTCGAGATGCCGTCGTTCGACCAGCTCCAGGCGCTCGCGACCGGCCACGGCTCGGCCGCTGCAGCGGCCGCGGGGGCCGGGTCGAGCGCGCTCGGCTCGGGGCTCGGTTCGGGCTTCTCGCTCGGCTCGTCGGTCGATCCGCTCAACACGTTCCAGAACAGCGCGCTCGGCGGAATGATGTCGATGATGGGCGGGATGGGCTCGGCCTCGGCAAGCGCGAGCGGCGTCACGGGCTCGCAGGCCGGCGCGCTGATCCAATCGCAGTACTCGATGTTTCAGCAGATCCTGAAGGTCTCCGTCCGCAAGGTGACGCTGAAGCTCAAGTGGCAGGTCCTCGGCTACGACCGCGACCTCACGTTCGTCGCGTTCTACACGGATCCCAGCGCGATGGATCAGGTGTTGTCCGGCGCGGGTGCGACCGACATGGGCGATACGTCCGGTGGCGGCTCGGGAAGCGGTAGCGGCAGTGGTCGCGGTTCCGGCTCCGGATCGGGGCGGCGCGGATGAGGCGCGCACAAGCCGGCTTGACGCTGATCGAGGTCATGATCGCGAGCGCGATCATGGTCGTGATGATGACGCTCGCATGGCGCACGATCTCGAACACCTCCGACTCGCGGCGCAACTTCGAGAAGTACGAGGAACGCAACCACGAGATCCGGCTCGCGCTCGACCGCGTCGTTCGCGACTTCGACGCGGCGTACCTGTCGCGCAACGAGGACACGACGCAGACCCACCCGCGCACGATGTTCATCGCGAAGCCGCGCACACCGGTGCCGAGCATTCGGTTCTCGACGCTCGGTCACCGCGCCCTGTGGGCCGACGCGACCGAGTCCGAGCAGACGGTGATCGAATACCTGTCGCACAGCGATCCCGAGCACACCGATCAAGTCGACTGGATTCGCCGCGAGCAGCGCCGCCAATCGAACCAACCACCCGAGGAAGAGCCGAGCGAGTACGACGTGCTCATGCACGACATCGTCAACGTCAAGCTCGAGTACTGGAACTGGAAGAACCTCGAGTGGCTCGAGACCTGGGATACGACCCAGAGCGACGGCCAGCGCGGCCTGCTACCGAGCCGCGTCCGGATCACCGTGACGTTCAAGAACGGCGAGGGCAAGGACGTCAAGATCGTCACCGAGGCCCGCGTGATGATGCAGGAACAACTCAACTTCTCACCCACATGACCAAGCCAATGCGAAAAAATCAGCGCGGCATCGCGTTGGTCACCGTGTTGATCGCGATCGCGATCACGCTCGTGATCTCGAACGAGTTCGGGACGACGACGTCGACCGACATGATCGCGGCGGCGAACTATCGCGATCAGGTGCGCTCGAAGTTCCTCGCATCGAGCGCGCTGACCTTCGGCGAGCTCGTGATCCGGATCCAGCAACGGCTCGACAATAACCAGATGACCCGCGGGCTCGTCCAGCTCACCGACTACGCCGACCAGCTCGTGCTGCCGTTCTGCGGCGGCCCCGAAGAGGTCCAGGCCGCGATCGGGTTCTCGTCGACCCAGATCAAGGGGCTCGGCGCCGACATCGGCACGTGCGGGTTCAACGGCCCGATCAAGACCGAGGACGACAAGATCAACGTCAACTGCGCGAACACCGACGCGTCGTGGCAGACGATCCAGGCGGCGATCGCGACCCTGATCTACTTCCCGGCATACGACTCGGTGTTCGACGACAACGACGCGCAGGGCTGGCACCGCGATCGCGCGATGCAGGTGGCCTCGATCATCGACTACATCGACAAGGACACGATGCACGCGCGCGACCGAGGTACCCAGGAAGACTACGGCTACGAGTCGCTGAAGGATCGCTACTACGCGAAGAACAACTACATCGACACGGTCAGCGAGATGAAGCTCATGCGCGGCGTTGACGATCGGTTCTGGCAGCTGTTCGGCAACGCGTTCACCGTCTACGGCGGCTGCAAGACGAATCTGTCTTCGGTGTCGAACACCCAGTTGATCGCCGCGATCCTGTTCCTGTCGGCGAAGAATCCGAGCGACCCGGTCATCCTCGACCAGCGCCGGTTGTTCCTGCTCGCGAGCTACATCGGCAAGGCACGCGAGTTCGGCGAGAACTTCCAGAAGCTCGACGACTTCATCACGTTCGTCAAGGATCCGAGCGCGTCGGTCAGCTCGCTCGCGAGCTCGAGCGCCGGCACGATGCAAGGCAGCGCCGCTGCGGCGGCACTGACCGCGGGTCTCCCCGGCCTCCAGCCCGGCGAGAAGATCGGGCTCGAGCTCGACAAGACCAAGCTCGCGCAGATCGCGACCGCAGGACCGCGCCGCACCTACCGTGTCGAGGCGTGGGGTGAGATCGAGCGCAAGCAGAAGAACGCGGACGGCTCGCCGGTGTTTCCGCCGATCCGCACCACGATTACGGGCGTGTGGGACACCAAGGTGGTGCCCCAGAACTCGAGAAAGACGCCGATCCCGAACGGGGCTTGGGTCTACCTCAAGGAAGACTGATATGGCGTCACGGGTCTTTGCTGTCGATCTAGGTGCGTGGAGCGTCAAGCTCGCAGTCGCGAGCCCGGGCCTACGCGGCGCGACGCTGTTGAACGTCGTCGAGCGGCTCGTGCCGCCCGGCGAGGAGCCGGCCGACATCCGCGCGAAGCGCGTGCTCCAGCAGATGATCGACGAGCTGCGCCTCCGCGACGACACCGGTTACATCGGTGTCTACGGCGACACCGTGTTCACGCAGATCCTCGAGTTCGGGTTCAAGAACCTGCGCCGCGCGGATCTCGACAAGGCGGTCGGTGGCGAGCTCGAGGGCGTCGTGCCTGTCGACCTCGAGGACATGGTCTACACGTTCGAGCCGATTCCGACGCCGCCGGCGCCGACCGGGCTCGAGGACGTCTCGCTCCAGCGCGGTCGCGTCGCCGCGCCCGCCGAGGGCATGCGCGTGCTGACCTATGCGATGCGTCGCGACCGCGCCGAGCAGCTGATCGACCTCGGCAAGGATGTCGGATTCGAGCCGCGCGGCATCCTCGCCGCGGGTGGCGCGGCGACCAAGCTGGTCGAGCGCGTCCCTTCGCTGATGCGGGCACGCACCGACGGTGCGGTCGCGGTGATCGATATCGGTCACGAGCGCACCGATGTCGTCGTCGTCGTCGCGGGCAAGGCGGTGTTCAGCCGCAGCATCGCGCGCGCCGGCAAGCAAGTCTCGCAGGCGATCGCGAACTTCTGGCGGCTCGACTTCGACAAGGCCGAGGCCGCGAAGCACGCCGATGGCTTCATCGCTTCGACCGCGGAGCCGGCGACGAACCCGGCGTGGCAGCGGATCCACGACGTCCTGGTCCAGGAGCTCACGCCGTTCGCCCGCGACCTGCGCCAGACCCTCGCGGCGTGCCGCGCGAAGACCGGCTACGCGCCGCTGGCTTCCTTGCTCGTCGGTGGCGGAGCGCGCCTGCGCGGAATCGGCTCGTTCATGACCGAGCAGCTCGGCATGCCGGCGTGGCGGATGACCGCCGACGACGCGACGGCGCTTTGCGGCCTCAAGCTCGGCGAGCGCGCCCACGACCTGCCGGTCGATGCGGCGGCGATGACGATCGGCATGGCGTACGACTGTGCAGGCGGCCGACCGCAGTTCGATCTGCGCTCCGGTGCACTCGCCGTCAAGGTCGACCTGTCGTTCCTGCGCGCCAAGGCGGTACCGCTGGGGGCATCGCTCCTCGCGATCTGCGCGTTCGCCGCGGTCAGCGCGTACGCGGATCTCTATCGCCTGAAGAAGGCCGAGAAGACGCTGACCCAGCGGCTCGCGAACGAGACCCAGGAGCAGTTCCAGAAGCCGATGACCGCGGATGACGTGCTCAACCTGAACGGTCCCGGCGGCGGGGCAGGCAACGGCTCGCCGATGCCGAAGATGAGCGCGTACGACCTCTTGCTCGAGGTCAACGCGAAGATTCCACCGAAGGACAAGATCACGCTCGATGTCGACAAGCTCGATATCGACGCGCAGAAGGTCGAGCTCAGCGGTCAGACGAAGTCGCCCGAGGAGATCGATCTGCTCGTCACCGAGCTCAAGAAGATCGATTGCTTCAACAAAGAGGTCACGAAGGGCAACCTCGAGACCGGCGAGAACGGCGTGAAGAAGTTCCATCTCACCATCAACTCGCAGTGCATGTGAGGTAGCCATGTCGACCATCCGCGATAGAGCACGAGACTTTTGGGACCGCATCTCTCCGCGCGAGCGCAGGCTCGTCGTGATCGGAGCGATCGTCGCGCCGATCACGCTGGCCTTGTGGCTGGGCCTGGCCATTCACGACGGCCTCGATGCGATGGAGGCGCGCAACATGAAGGCGCGCAAGGCGCTGAACGTGCTCGCCGACATGCGCGCGCGCGGCCAGACCCATTCGACGGCGGACGATGTAGCGATTCCCGTGGAGCCGCTGTCGCTCGACACGTACCTCAACAACGCCGCGAAGAAGGCGAAGTTCGAGCTCAAGAGCACGATCTCGCCGCACCAGGCGGTGACGAAGAACGGGTTCGTGACGAACTCGTCGTCGCTGTCGCTCGACCACATGACGATCGGCGAGCTCAAAGATTTCTTCGCCGCGATCGAGACCGACTCGCGCGCCGTCGCGATCACGCATCTCGAGCTGCGCCGCGACTTCCGCGACAAGGACAAGATGTCCGCGACGGTCGAGGTCTCGGCATACTCTAAGGAGCCTCCTGGCAGTGGCAGCGGTGCGGGCTCGGGCGCCTCCGGCTCCGACAAGAAGGGCGGCTAACCGTGGCGCAGGTACCGTTCGCAGGTGCGTTCGCCGCGATCGGCCGGGTGACCTCGCCGATCACGCAACGGCTCGGCCGGCGCGGCACGCTCGTCGTGCGCTACGTCGCGATCGTTGTCGTCGCACTGTTCGCGTTCACGCTCGCGCTGCAGGCGACGTTTCCGTACGACCGGATGAAGGACAAGCTGATCGAGAGCATGTCCGGTCAGTACGACGTCACGATCGGTGGCGTCGAGCGCGGCTGGAAGCCGGGCCGGGTCTATTTCAAGGCCGTGTCGCTGCGCACGCGCGCCACGATCCCCGGTGAGACGCCGACGACGTTCTTCATCGACAAGCTCGAAGTCGACCTCGGCTTGCTATCGCTGATCGGGATGAACATCTCGGTCGATCTCGACGCGAAGATCGGCGCGGGCCGGATCAAGGGCAACATCACGCTGCCCAAGTTTGGCAAGGCCGGCGTCAAGCTCGACATCGCGGGTACGGATCTGCCGGGCGCCAGCCTGCCGTTGCGCAGCGCGCTCGGCCTGCCGATGACCGGCAAGCTCGACTTCGCGGTCGATCTCGACCTGCCGGTCGCGAAGAACAAGATGGGCCGCACCGCGACCGATTGGACGAAGGCCGACGGCACGATCGATCTGTCGTGCCCGACCGGCTGCACGCTCGGCGACGGTCACACGAAGCTGAAGCCGCTGCTCAAGAACCGCACGAACCAGGTGATGGTCGGCGACGGCATCGATTTCGGTGAGGTCCACATCTCGACGCTGGATGTCCACGCGGTGTTCACCGCCGCCGTCGGCGACGCCGACGCGCACTCGTCGAGCTACAAGCCCGGCAAGTTCGAGGTCAAGAGGTTCAACATCACGTCGCCCGACGGCGAGCTCCACGTCGACTACCAGATGACGATGGCGTCGACGCTCGATGATTCGGTCGTCGCGGGCTGTTTGCGGTTCAAGGCGAGCGACAACCTCTTGAAGAAAGAGGAGACCAAGAAGACCTACGCCGCGATCTCGACGACCGGCGCGGAGCTACGCTCCGACGGCTTGTTCCACATCAAGCT
>JBDUAS010000104.1:0-22667 GCA_040004535.1 Deltaproteobacteria bacterium | reverse complement strand
GGATCCGCAAGATCGTCTCGTCGTAGTAGCGCGCGAGATCCTCGAGCACGAGATCGGGGTCGTCCGCTTCGTTGGTGCCGTACTGCAACACGACGAGCTTGGGATCACGCGTCGCGAGCTGCTCGCCGATGATCGACCAGTCCCACGAGCGCAGACTGCCGAGCCGCCGGCCGACGACGCCGAGCGAATCGACGATCACGCCCGGCTTCGCGCGCTCCATCACGACGCCGAACAGATCGAGGACGCCACCGCCGCCGTGCTCGAGCGTCAGCTTGTGCGGCCCGTCGTCGACGGTGATCACCTGGCGCGCCGGGTGCGGCGGCTCGATCGGCGCGGTCTTCGTCGCGAGCTGCTGCCACGGCTTGTCGTCGACGCGATAGCGCAGGATCCCGTGATCCGGCGCGGCGTAGTACAGGATCTCGAACTGACTTACCGTCTTGCCGGCGCCGCACTCCGCGCAGGTCTCGACCCACAGCTGCGCGCCCTTGCCCTTACCGGTGACGCGCATGCCATCGATCCCGAACGGCTCGGTATCGCCCCGCGCGCCGCCGACCATCGCGTGCCAGTCGCCTTGCTTGCCGTAGCGCACGTCGCGCTGGTAGTAGTGCCTCGTCGGCACCTTGCCGGCACCGACGAGGCCGCGGCCGGCATCGCCGAACCGGGCCTGCCAGGTCTGGCGCAGCCGCGACGTCATCGAATCGCCGGCGGTGTGCGAGTCGCCGAAGAAGTCCAGGACGACGCGGCCGCCGACATCGCCGCGATCCGCGACCGCGAGGCCGGAGAACAGCGCGTCGAGCGTGCCCGCAGGTGCGTCGAGATACCCTTGGGTCGCCGGCAGCGGTTGCTCGGCGTTCGATCCGAGCAGCGCCGCACCTGCACTGCCCTCGGTCGCGCGGCCCGGCGTGAGCGGTGTCTTCACGTTCTTCGCACGATCGCCATCACAGCTGCCGCACCCGACGGTTGCGACCAGAGCGAGTGCGGTCAGCTCAGGGATGCGCATACGTCTTCGTTCCTTCGGCGAGCGTGTCGTAGAGCGCGTCGGCCATCTTGTCGGCGCCCTTCTTCGACAGGTGTTGGAAGTCGCTCGACACGAGGCCGTGCTTGAACCACTTCGCGGCCGAGCCCTTGCCACCCATCCACGCGTACGTCGAGTAGAACGCACAGCCCTGCGCCGCGGCCGCCTTCTTCTGGGCGTCGACGAGCACCGGCATCACCGGCCGCGATTCGTAGCCGTCGTCCTTGGCCTCGGCCTGATCGGTCGGCGACACGACGATGCACGTGCCATCGGGGCGCGCCTTGCGGATCACCGCGAGCACTTTCTCGTAGTGCTCTTGATAGTGCTTCGTATCGCTGTCCTTCGGGCCGAGCCACTCGGCCTCGTTCGCGCCGATCATGATCAGGATCAGATCCGCCGCGCGATGGCCCAGCTCGATCTGCCAGTGCTCGGGCGCGTTGTTCGCGAAGCTCTTGACGTTCGTGCTGACGACACCGAGGTTGTCGACGACCGCGCCACTGGTGTTCTCGAGATCGATCCCGAACAGCCGCACGCGATGCTCGGTCTTGACCTCGAACGTCGCGGCGCCGGTGCTCGTGCCCGTGGCCCAGCCCGGTGCGCGCTCGCCCGACGTATCGACCTTCATGACCTCGCTACCGTCGGCGGTGACCGTCGCGGTGCCGCCCTTCGGCGTCGCGAGGTAGTACAGCTCGACGTTCGTGACCTTGCCGCTCGCGAGCTTGATCGTCGAGTGGCCGCCGTCGGTCTCGACCGTACTGCCGCCGACGCCGTACAGGCCATCCGGCATCTGCATCAGCGAGATCGTGTGCGGAGACCACGTGCCGGTGAACGACCGCTTGATCGCATTGTTCTCGTTGAAGCGATGCGGCGGCACGACCCAGACGAAGCCGGGTCCACCATCGCCGAGCTCACCTTGCAGGCGCGCGCGCAGCCGAGTCGCCATCTGATCGTCGGCGACGACCGAGTCGCCGTACCACGACACGCGCACCGCATGACCGAGCTTGCCGGCCTTCTCGGCCACGACGGCTTTGTAATAGCCGTCCATCGCCCACTGCTTGCACTGATCGGGCGCTGCACCGAGCGGCTGCACGCACGTGTCGGTGAGCGCGCCGACGTCGTGACTGCCCGCGGCCGGTGGCGGGAGCTTCGGCGCGGGCTCGTCCGGAATATCGGCCTCGGCGACCACCGTCGACGGCGGCGCGACGACCGGCCCGGCCTTCGTCGTCTGATCCTGGCGCTTCACGGTCAACCGGTGCGCGAGCGCCGAAACATCGCCGTCGAACCACCACAAGCCGGTGGCCAGGAACACCCCGAACCAGAGCAATGTCGGTGTGATCGTCCAACTGCGATCGGACGCGGCCATTCCCGGTGAAGGTATGCGAAGCGGCCCCGGAGTCAAGGTTATGCTCCGTCGGTGGCACGCGCCGATGGTCAGGAGATCGCCGACGAGGCGTTGGCGAATACGGCCACGCTACCGTCCGGCGCGCGACCGAGCGTGCGCGGCCCGCAGATCGGTGAGGCGATCAGCAGCGGCGTCCAGCTCGGTCACTTCCGGATCGAGAGGCCGCTCGGCGCCGGCGGCATGGGCGAGGTCTACCTCGCGACCGACCTCGCGCTCGATCGGCCGGTCGCGATCAAGGTGCTGCCGACCGGCTCCGCGACGTCCGGCGCCGCGCGCGATCGCCTGATCCGAGAAGCGCGGGCACAAGCACGCGTCCAGCACCCGAACGTCGCGCACATCTACTTCATCGGTGAGGACAACGGTCGGTTGTACTTCGCGATGGAGCACCTCGCCGGCAAGACGCTCGCAGATCGCGCGGCCGACGGCCCGTTGCCCGTCGAGGAAGCGCTCTCGGCGATCCGCGCCGCCGCGCTCGGCCTGCGCGAGGCCCAGCGCTCGGGCTTCATGCACCGCGACGTCAAGCCGTCGAACCTCATGGCCGACGCGCACGGCGTCGTCAAGGTGCTCGACTTCGGGCTCGTCGGCGCGACGCCCGAAGCCGCCAACGGTCCGGTCGCACAGACCAGCCTCGCCGGCACCCCGCTGTACATGGCGCCGGAGCAAGCGCGTGGCGAGTCGATCGACCTCCGCGCCGACATCTACGCGCTCGGCGCCACGCTGTTTCACCTGGTCTCCGGCCACCCGCCGTTCTTCGCTGACACCGTCGACGGATTGATGTCGCTCCACGCGACGGCCGCGCGTCCGCACGTCCCGAAGAAAGGTCACGCGCGCACCGCGATCGCCTCGGTCGACGCGCTGATCGCGAAGATGATGGCGCCCGATCCGAAAGACCGGTTCGCGACGTACGAGGATCTGATCCGCGAGATCGAGATGGTCTCGACGCTGCACACCCGGCCTGCCGGCGCGTCGGTGCGTGCGGTCGCGAGCCTGATCGACATCACGCTCGTCGGGATCGTGTTCGCGACCGCCATGATCCCGTTCCGCAGGGGCAACTTCGACGGCAACATTGCCTTGGGGCTGGTCTTCGCGTTCTCCACGCTCTGCCTCGCGCGCTGGGGCACGACCCCCGGCAAGGCCTTGCTCGAGCTCGAGGTCGTCGACATCGTCTCGAACCGGCGTCCTTCCTTGACGCAGGCGTTCGTGCGCGAGGTCACGATGCTGGGCCCGGTGATCGCGACCGTGCTCATCCGGTACGACCTGGGTTACCTCGATCCATTCGCGACGCTGATCGTCGGCGTCCTGACCGTGCTCACGCTGTTCGTGTCGGCCTGGCGAACTCCCGGCAAGCGCACACCGTGGGACCGCGTCGCCCGCACCCAGGTGCGATACCGAGCGTCACGCCGGTCGTCCGCCGCGCTGCTACCATAGCCCTGGATGCCGGAGGTGCGGTTGGTTCTGTTCGCGACAGCGCTCGTGCTGCTGTCCGCCTGCCCGCCGCCACCTGCTTCGCAGCCGTACTACGGCCCCGCGACGTACGACCCACCGCAGGTCAACGCGCCCGAGACGCAGGACCTGGCGCAAGCTGGGGTCAGCGTCCAGCGCTCGTACGACTTCGCGTTCGACGGCGGACGCATCGAGTTCGAGATGCGGCGCGATGACGATCGCGTGATCGAGATCGCGCGCAATCACTACGCGGTGCCACTCGTGATCGCGTGGCACCTCGAGAACCTGGACAACTTGTCGCCGCTCGAGCCGAGCGCCGGCGTCGCCGTGTTGCCGCCTGCAGCGACGCCGAACGGCAGCGGCGCACCCGTGATCCTGACGACGATGCGGATCATCGATCGGATGGCGTCGTACCACCGCGAGATGCAGTTCCATGCGCGGTTCGGCGACCCCGACGCGCGGCCGACCGCGTACACCTATCGAATCCCGTATCGCAGCGGCAAGCGGTTCTCGGTGCTCCAAGGGTTTCACGGCGCGTTCTCGCATCACGGCTCGAACGAGTACGCCGTCGACTTCGACTGCCCCGTCGCGACCCACGTCCTCGCGGCGCGGCCCGGGATCGTCGTCGCGACCAACGCCGCGGCGCAGGGCGCCGGCACCACCCCGGACTTTCTCGAGTACAAGCGGGTTAATTGGGTACTCGTCCTCCACGACGACGGCACGCTCGGCGAGTACATGCACCTGGCGCCTGCCGGCGTCGAGGTCCAGCCCGGCATGCCGGTCAACCGCGGCGACGAGCTCGCGCTCTCGGGAAATACCGGTTTCTCGTCGACGCCGCACCTCCACTTCCAGGTCATGACCGCCGGGGAGGATGGGGTCTCGGCTCGGTCATTCTCGTTCAAGCTCGCCGTCAGCGCGAGCCGCGACGAGGAGCCCGTCCAGGGCCGCGCCTACAGCTCGTGGGAGTAGCCGCGTCGCGTTGAGAGGAATTGTGATGGCGGTTGCAGGGTTCTAGTGCGGCGATTGCGCTCGCGATTCTTGCTAGGATGGACTCGGATGAAGTGTCCGATCTGCGGCGAGCGCGATCCCGAGGTTGGCGTGTTGTGCGAGGAGTGTCGGGACGAATTGTCCTCGCCGATCCGGATCACGCCCGAACAGATCATCTTGCGGATCATCCGGCCGACGGATGCGGCGCTACTCGATCCGTGGGGACGCGTGCATCGCCTCGAAGCGCGCACGCTCGTCGGCCGCCAGATCGATTCGCAAGGCCTCGCGATCCTCGAGCCCAGCGTATCGCGTCACCACGCCCACCTCACACTCGACAGCGGCGTGTGGACGCTGCGCGACCTCGGCTCCGCGAACGGGACGTTTCACGATGACAAGCTGATCGAAGGTCCGGTCGTCGTACAGAGCCGCGACCGCGTGCGGTTCGGTCACATCGCGTTCTACATCGTGTCGAACGTCGAGCATCTGCCCTCGCCGCGGGTGACGCGAACCGTGACGAGCACGATCAAGCCGCCGAACATGCCGGCCGAGCTGCCGCCGATCGCGAACAAGGCGCCGCTCGTCCCCGACTTCCAAGAGGACGAAGAGACGACGAACGTCGGCCTGCCCGAGATGCGGTTCCGGATGCACGAGCCGACGGGCGGCGGCGGCGGGTTGATCGAGGTCGACGGCAAGCAAGTCCAGCTCACGACGACCCAGTTCGAGCTGATGGCGCTGATGATCCGGCGGATGGCCGCCGAGGAGCACCAACCCGAGCTCGTGCGCGGGTTCGTACGGTCGTCGGAGCTGATCGCGGATCTCTCGTGGGATACGCGCGAGCCGAGCGAGAACCACGTCAAGCAGCTCGTGCGTCGAGTCCGCCGAGCGCTCATCAAGTCCGACATCGGGGACCTGATCGAGAGCCGGCACCGCTTCGGCTACCGGCTGCGCGCGATTCCCACGCCCGACAAGCCGCCGGTGACCTAGCGGCTAGCCGCGCTGCTTGTGCTTCGCGGAGTCCGACGGGGCGGCCTCCACGGTCGCCGCGAGCTCCTCGAGCAAAGCGCGCAGCGACTTCATCTTTTTCGAGCCCAACCGGGTCGCCCAGCGCGCCTCGGTCGCGGCGGCGACCCGGCGAACCTCGGCAGCCCACACCTTGCCCTTCGGGCCGAGGCGGACGCGCTTGATCACGCCGTGGTCGGGGTCGGGGAAGCGCTCCACCATCCGCATGCTCTCGAGGTCGTCGATCAGGTCACCGACGGTCTGCTTGGGCAGCGACACCGCGGCGACGAGCTCGGCGAGCCGGCACCCTTCGGGGCCGATCGACGACAGCAACTGGATGTGCGCCTGGCGCAGTGCCGGAAACCCGAGCCGCTCGAGCCGGGTGGTCACCTGGCTCTGGAGGTCGTGCTGCGGAACATGCAACAGGCTGCGAAGGTCTCGGGCTGAACGATTGCTTCGAGTGGTCTTCGTCATGATCACAGCACGGCGAGTGCGAGGGAGTGGCTTCATAACAAAACCGAATCGGGATCGGAACCCCGATTCGGTCTTATGTGACGGACTCCGGATGAGCTTATTTATTCGCCGCGTACATGTCGATGATGCCGAGCTCGTCCGCACCACGATCCGCCGCCGTGATCTTGCTCTTCAGCCACGGGAACGAACGCTCCAGGCCTTGACCGACCTTGAATCCGAGTTTGAACCCGAACCAGATCGCGAACAGCGCGAGGATGAAGCCGAGCGCCATCGCCGCCATCCCGATCATCGGTTTCACCGCTACCGCGAACAAGGCCATCGCGACGGCTGCCCCGATCAGCCCGAACAGGATGCCGAGGAGCGTCCCGACCCACGACGTCCGGAACAGCCGCGCGAGGTCGTCGAACCACGTGTAGATCACGGGGATGGCGACGAGCGTCAGCAGCAGCGACAAGGTCTGACCACCGACGACGACTTGCGCCATCGCCTTGGACATTCCGGAGCCGATGCCGTTGCTCGTGATGAGCGGCGCCATGCCCGCGACGAACGCGAACGTCGTCATCAGGATCGGACGCAACCGGTCCCGGCTCGCCGCGATCACGGCCTCGGTGCGTGGCAGGCCCTGGCGGCGCAGCCCGTTCGCGTGGTCGACCTGAAGAATCGCGTTCTTCTTGACCATCGCGAACAGCACGATGATGCCGAGCATCGAGAAGATGTTGAGGCTACCGCCGGTGATCGTCAGCGACATCACCGCGAACGGCACGGTCAGCGGCAGCGACAGCATGATGACCAGCGGATAGAGCAGCGACTCGAACTGTGCCGCGAGCGTCAGGTACATGAACACGACGGCGAGGAGGATCGCGAATGCGAACGCCTTCGCCATCTTCTTGAACTCCTTCGACTGCCCGAACGGCTCGGCCGTGTAGCCGGGCGGCATGTCGAGGCTGCTCATCGTCTTCTCCATCGCCGAGGCGACGGACGATTGCGAGAATCCGGGCGCCACGTTCATCGTCAGCGTCACGGCGCGCTCGCGGGCCTGGCGCGTGATCTTCGAGATCGCGGTGCCCGGGCGAACCCGAATGACATCGCTCAGCGGGACCTGGCCGAGCGATCGCGACGGGACCTGGATCAGCGACAACGAGCCGGGGTCATCGCGAAACTGCTGCGCGGCGCGTAGCCACACGACGTACTGGTCACCCTTGTCCTCGAACTGCGAGGCCTCGACGCCACCGACGAGCACAGCGAGGGTGCTCGTGATGTCAGCCGGGTCGACACCAAGGAGCGCCGCGCGGTCGAGATCCGGGCGCACGGATGTCTCGTTCACCGGATCGAGGAGGCTGGAGTCGAGGTCGACGACGCCGGGCACCTTGCTCATCTCGGCGAGCACCTGCTTGCCGTACTTCTCGAGCTTGTCGAGATCCGGACCCGAAATCACGTACGACACCATCGCGTTCTGGCCGCCGATCGAGAAGTCGTTGACCGGCTGCGCCGCGACGCGGACGCCCTTGGGCACGTTCGGCAGGATGTTCTTGCGGACGTCCTGCATGACCTCGAACTGGCCGCGCTTGCGCTTGTCCGGATCGGTCATGTGAACGTAGATGCTGCCGACGTTCGACTGGCGTTGATCGCCACCGGCGACGGTGACGAGCGTCGAGTCGACCTCGGGCAATTCGCGAACCTGGCGCGCGATGCGCTCGCCGATCAGGGTCGAGGCTTCGAGCGTGGTGCCTTCCGGAGCCTGCAGATAGATCTCGAACTGCGCTTCGTCGTTCTGCGGCAGGAAATCGCCACCGAGCTTGCCGCACATCGGGATCGTGACCGCGAACGTCGCGGCGATCGCGAGGCCGACGACCCAGCGGTGGCGCAGGCAGAACGCGAGGATGCCCGAGTAGACGCGCGCGATCGGATGGTAGATGCCGTCGCTGAAGCGCTCGACGATCGACCTCTTGCGCTCCTGCCCTTCCGGTGCCGGCAGTGGCAGGATCCGCGCGGCCAGCATCGGTGTCAGCGAGAACGCGACGATCATCGACACCAGGATGGCGAACGCCATCGTGAGGCCGAAGCTGTACATGAAGCGACCGATGATGCCGCTCATGAATGCGACGGGCAGGAACACCGCCATCAGCGACAGTGTCGTCGCGAGCACGGCCATGCCGATCTCTTTTGTCGCGTGGAGCGCGGCCGGGAACGGCTTCATCTTCTTCTCGTCGATGAACCGATAGATGTTCTCGAGGACGACGATGGCGTCGTCGATCACGATGCCGACGGCGAGTGCGAGTGCCAGCAGCGTCATCATGTTGAGCGTGAAGCCGAACAGCCGCATCAGGCCGAACGTCGAGATGATCGAGACGGGAATCGCGAGCGCGGCGATCACCGTCGAGCGAAGGCTGCCGAGAAACAGCAGCACGACGAGCGCGGCAAGTACCGCGCCCATCTTGAGATGGTCGAGCACCTGATCCGCGGCCGTCCGGATCTGCAGCGAGTTATCACGAACGACCGAGACCGAATAACCGGCGGGGAGCTGCTTGTCGAGCTGCGTGACCTGGGCCTGGATCGAGTCGACGACGGCGACCGTGTTCGTGCCGGTCTGCTTGCGGACCTGCAGCGCGATCGACGGCGTCCCGTTGTAGACGGCGGACGTCTCGGCATCCTCTTCGGAGTCGTCGACGCATTCGCCGAGCCGCGCGTTCGGAGGCGGAACCACGACGTCGGCGACGCGGATCTGGTTGTTACCCTGCTGGCGGATCACGATCCGGCAGAGCTCCTGCGGATCGAGCACGCGGCCCGTGATGCGCAGCGTGTTGTGGCTCGGGCCGGTATCGATCTGACCACCCGGCACGTTGACGTTCGCCGCGCTGATCGCGTGCAGGACCTCTAACGCCGAGACGCCCGCGGCGGCGAGCCGGATCGGATCGAGGTTGACGTTGATCTGGCGATCGCGGCCGCCGAGGATCACGACCTGGCCGACGCCGGAGAGCCGTTCGATCCGGCTCTTGACCTGCTTGTCGGCGAAGTGCGTGAGGTCGCGCACCGGCGTGCCCTTCGGCCCTTTGACCGAGAGCACGATGATCGGCGCGGCGTCCGGATCGGCCTTGCGGACCTCCGGGCGCGATCCGGCGGGCAGATCGCGGAGCACGCTCGACAGGTGATCGTTGATGTCCTGCGACGCTTTGTCGGGATCGATCTCGAGATCGAACTGCGCGATCACGAGCGAGACGCCTTCGGTCGACGTCGAGGTCAACGTGTCGAGGCCACTGACGGTGTTGACCGCCGCTTCGACCTTCTCGGTGACGTCGGTCTCGACCGCGGTCGGCGACGCACCGGGGTACGGCGTGACGATCGTGACGAGCGGGAAGTCGACCTTCGGGAACTTGTCGACGCCGAGGTTCGAATAGCCGACCGCGCCGACGACGACGAGCGCGAGCACCAGCACGAAGGCGAAGATCGGCCTTCGGATGCAGATATCTGCGAGCCATTGCATGGCTTACTCCTGGACCTTCACGCCATCGACGAGTTGGTCGGTGACCTTGGCGACGACCTTGTCACCCTTGTCGACGCCCTGGACGATCGCGACCTTGCCGTCGCCGGGAGACGCGGATAGCTGGACGATGTGATCCTCGGCGACGCCGTTCTTGACGACGAACGCGTGCCACGTGTCACCGCGACGGACGACGGCCTCCGCCGGCAACACGATGCGCGGCGATTGGCCGATGATGATGTGGGCCTCGGCGAACATGCCCGGGACCAGGCCCGAGTCCTTGTCGAGCACGGCCTCGGCGGTGAGCGCGCGGCTCTTGCCGATCTCGGCGCCGAGCCGATTGATGGTCGCACCGAACCTCTTGTCGGGCTGCGAGACCGCGACGATCTCGACGCGCTGGTCCTTCTTGATCACGGTGACGGCTTTCTCCGGGACCGACAGCTCGATCTTCAACGGGTCGTCATCGACGAGCGTGAACAGCGCCTTGCCGGGCGCGACCCACTCACCCGGCGAGACGTTCTTTTCGGAGACGACGCCATCGAACGGCGCGCGCACCATGCCGTCGGCGACCGACTTCGACATCATATCGTTGCGCGCCTGGGCCTGCGCGACCTGCTCGACCGCGTTCAAGCACTGCGTGTTCTGGCGATCGAACTCGGACTTCGTGATCGCGCCCTTGTCGAGGAGCTGCTTCGTGCGCGCGCATTCGTCGTCGGCGAGTTGCTTGGAGACGCGCGCCGACTGCAACGCCGCCTGAGCTTCGCGCGCCGATAGCGCGGCAGAGCGGACATCGAGCTGGACCACCGGCTGGCCGAGCTTCACGTGCTGGCCACGCTCGACCATCACGTTGATGACCTTGCCTTGCGTGTCGGCGGTGACGTCGGACCGCTGGTCCGCGGTGATCATACCGGTGAGCGTCAGCACGTCGGGCGTGGGTGCCTCGGCCGCCACGATCGTCGCAGCCTTGACCGTCGGAGTCGGTGTTTTCGCGACCGTAGCGTTCGCGTCGTCGGGCTTCTTACAGCCGATACCGAGCACCAGGGCAGGAACGAGCGTGGAGAGAACAATGGCACGCATGGCGACCGCTACGATGCATGGACCCTGCCATCGGGTCCACCTCGAGAACCGGTGGTTACGCGAGTTTGCGCCCACGCGCTTGTAAGGGTTCCCGACACGCTGTCGGTTCGCGCTGTTTGATACGATCGCGGGGTGCGAGGAGTCGTCTTGGGCCTGGCGCTCGTCGTGGGCGCAGCGAGCTGCCGGCAGGTGTTCGGGATCGACGATCCCAGCACCGGCGATGCGGGAAGCTCCGGCGATTCGCCCGTCGCGATCGACGCGACGACGTGCACGGCGGCGACGGTCGACTGCATCGGGGCGAACACGTTGCGGACGTGCAGTGGCCCGGGCGTCGCACCGATGATCGAATCCTGTGACTGGGGTTGTCTCCCCTCGAGCGCGAGCGACGGCAACAGCGACCCGCACTGCGGTGTGTTGCAACCGCAAGGCGGCGCGGTGACGCCCGCAGATCTTCAGGACATGTCGGTCCTCGCGGACCTCGCGCTCTCGGGCGCGACCATCAATACGAGCGATGGCTCGATCCTCGTCGGCTCGACGCAGTATCGCGCGCCCGGGCTCGGCGTGATCGCCGGCGTCGACTATGAAGTGCGGGGCAAGGTCGCCGTGTTTCGCGCGAGCAGCGTGGTGCTCGGTCAGATCGCATTGACCGGCGCGTACTCGGTCGCGCTCGTCGCGAACGGTGACATCACGATCACCGGCGACGTCGACGCGCGCGGTGCATGCACGGACAAGACGGGCGGCCCCGGAGGCGGGAATGGCGGCGCGTCGCGCAGTGGCGGCGTGGGGACGGGCGGCGGCGCCGGAGGGAACAGCGTCGGCGATGGCGGCGGTGGCGGCGGCTACGGAGCCGTTGGCGGCGCGGGCGGGACCGGCACGATCGTCGGCAGCGGACCGAATGGCGGCCCGGCGTACGGGGAGGCGGCGATCATCACGCTCGTCGGTGGCAGCGGTGGCGGTTCCTCGGGAGCTCAAACCTTGGCGCTGGCGGCGCGCGGTGGAGGTGGTGGCGGCGGGGTCCAGCTGGTCTCGAATCGAAACTTGACGATCACCGGGACGATCAATGCCGGTGGCTGCGGCGGCGTCGCCGGTGCCGGCGACCCGAGCGGCGGTGGTGGTGGTGGCGGCGGCGGCACGGTGTTGCTCGAAGCGCCGATGATCATACTCGTCGGTACGGTCGCCGCGAACGGTGGTGGCGGCGGTGGCGGCGGCCCGGGCTCGAGCCCCGGCGCGAACGCGTCCGCCGACGATGTCGCCTCGATCGGCGGCGCGTCGAATCACGGCGACGGTGGTGCGGGCGGTAACGCGGCACATCCCGGCGGCAACCCAGGCGCGAACAACACGACCTACAGCGGAGGCGGTGGCGGCGCCGTCGGCCGCCTGCGATTCGAGACGCGCGGCGGCACGGTCAATGGCTTCGGGACGACGAGCCCGACGCCGGTCACCGCGACCGCGACGGTGAAGTAACTACTTCGCGGACTTCGTCGCGATCGCGTCGTCGCCCTGCGCGTGGACGAGCTGCGCGAGCGCGACGCGCAGATCGACGCGCGCGTTGAGCGCGTTGATCCGAGCGCGGGTCAGATCGGTCTCGGCGTCGACGAGCTCGACGGCCGTCGCGCGCTCTGCGTTCAACAGCTCCTTGCGCACGCGATAACCTTCCTCGGCAGCCTGGAGGCCTTTCGCCGAGGTCTGGAGCGCGTGCACCGCGAGCTGCACGGCTTGCTGCGAGTTGAGGAGCTCGATCCGAGCGCCGCGCAGGAGGTTGTCCTTGTCGGCGCGCAGCTCGTCGGTCTCGGCGCGAAGGCGGTGCTGGGTCGTCGAGGCGATCAACGTGTCGTTGAGCGTCCACGACAGCTGGAGGCCCGCGGACCACGTACCGCGAAACTCGTCGACGACCGGAAAGATCCGCTGGTTCGGACGCGCGTAATCGGCGACGCCGAACGCGGTCAGCCGCGGGAAGTATGCCGAATTTTCGGCCTCCGCTTGATGCTCCTTCGCGGCGATGCCTTCGACGAGCACGCGGATATCGAGGCGCTGCGAGACCGCTTTGTGCACGGCGTCGTCGAGCGGTGCAGCAGACGGTGCAGCGAGATCCTTGCGAACGTCCTCGCCGAGCGCGAGCGGCTCGTTGTTGTTCGCGCCGATCAACAGGCGAAGCTGCTCCTCGCGTAGCTGCGATAGGTTACTCAGCTGATCGAGCGTCTGCTCGGCCTCGGCTTCTTGCGACTCGACGCGCAGGAGGTCGGCTTTCGACACGCGCTGGACCTCGAACTGCGAGCGAATCTGGCCGACCGTCGCCTGGATCTGGACGAGCTGGCGCTGCGCGACGAGCACGTTGAGCTTCGCGCGCAACCACTCGTAGTACGCGAGGCGTGCGTCCTGGCCGGCATCGACCATCGCGGACGCCCTGCTCGTCTTCGCGACCTCGAGCCCGAGCTTGGCAGCCTTCACGAGCTTCGGATAACGATAGATGTAGTCCG
The DNA here is from genome assembly GCA_040004535.1 of Deltaproteobacteria bacterium. Taxonomy (GTDB): domain Bacteria; phylum Myxococcota_A; class Polyangia; order Haliangiales; family Haliangiaceae; genus JABFXX01. The sequence goes on along the minus strand of JBDUAS010000104.1, from coordinate 9,315 downwards.
ACAGGTTGATGTTGACGTTCGCTTCGGCGACGTAGTTGTTGGCGAGCGACGACGGGATTGCGACGTTCATCCCGGCGATCGGAATCGTGAACGGCGGGACGACACTATTGCGCGTGTACTGCAGCTTGCCGCCGACCTGCGGGACCTGCTGGAGCTCGGTCGCCTCGGCGCCTGCGATCTGCGCTTCGACCTCCGCGATCCGGCGCTGCACCGTCGGTGACACCGCGGCGGCACGCGACGCGGCTTGATCCGCGGTGAGCCCGTTCGCGACGAACAAGGCGTCGAGGTCGCGCTCGAACGCGTTCGGATCATCCGCCGCTTCCGCGGCCTTCGGCCCGAGCGCCGGCGTGGGCCCGCCCTTCGGCGTGGCCTTGGGTGCCGGTTGTGAGAACGCGGGTGCCGCCGCCGCCGCCAGGGCTACAAACGAGAAGCGAACCTTCATGGAGCGCGACCAAAGCATCGTGCGTGCCACCGGGTCTAGCTGCCAAACCGAGGTTTTCGCGTCGCCTTTCTTGCGGTGCTGTCGGGTGGCCTTACACCGAGCGTCACGAAACGTGACTACGAAGCATCGTCGGCGTCACGTTTCGAGACGATATCCCGAGCCGCTATCCGCAGATCGAGCATAGAGTTGGTCATGACCCCGGCATCCACCGAGGCTGGCACGCCGCTGGCACAACGCCCTGCCGTGGCCGCGACCGACGCCGTCTGGCGAAATCACCGTGATCAGTTCTTCCTACGGGAAGCGCGGAGCACGTCGAAGCTGATGAGCGTGATCGGCTGCATCGTGTTCGCGGCGATGGTCGGCATCCTCCTCGCTGCGGACTATCCGACGTGGCGCATCGTCGCGATGGTCGCGACGTATCTGGGGTTCGTCGGCGGTCATCGCCTGGTGATTCGCCAGACCCGCGATCTCGGCCGCGTCGAGCACGCGTTCATCAAGATGAACGTGATGGCGCAGCTGTTCGTGGTCGGCATGGCCGGCCTGACCGGCGGCGTGCACTCCCCGTTCTTACCGGGGTGCTTGATCCCGGCGATCGTATCGCTCCTGTTCTTCGGCCCACAGTCGGTGTCGCGCTGGATCGCGCTCGGCAACGGGTTGTTCGCGATCGCGATGGTGTCGTTGCCGTCGGAGATCGTCGGGCCCGCGCTGCCTAACACGTTGTATGCGATCGCGATCATGGTCCAGCTCGGCTGGAACTTGTTCATGCTGCACCTGCTGGTCGGCAAGCTCAGCCAGATCGCGAGCGAGACCAGCGAAGAGTTCGACTGCTTGCGCGAAGAGCGGCTCGGCGATGCCGAAGCCCAGCTGCGCCGGTTGCAGTCGGTCGGCGCGAAGGTCGCGCACGAGCTCAAGAACCCGCTCGCGTCGATCAAGGGCTTGTGTCAACTCGTCAGCCGCACGCCGGAGAGCGAGCGCACGCAGGAGCGGCTCATGGTGGTCGCGTCCGAGATCTCGCGGATGGAGACCATCTTGCGCGAGTATCTGTCGTTCAGCCGCCCGCTCGAGGATCTCAAGCCGCAAAAGCTGGACGTCACCGAGCTGTCGCGTGACGTGCTCGAAGTCCTCGCAGGTCGCGCCGATCAAGCCGGTGTGTCGCTCGCACTCGAAGGCGCGGGGACGAGGGTCGAAGGCGATCCCCGGCGCTTGAAGGAAGCGCTGATCAACCTGGTGTCGAATGCGATCGAGGCGACGCCGAATGGAGGCGCGGTCACGCTGCGCGTGCGCAACGGCGGCCCCGAGGCGGTCGTCGAGGTCGAAGACACCGGCCGCGGAATTTCAGCCGAGGATCTCGCTCGGCTCGGCACGTCATTCTTCACGACCCGGCCGAACGGCACCGGCCTCGGCGTGGTCCTCGCCCAATCCGTGATCACTCAACACGGCGGCACGATCGGCTACAAGAGCACCGTCGGTCGCGGCACGCTCGTGACGATCAAGTTGCCCTGTTCGCCCGCGGCGGCACCCGAGCTCGCCGGTCGCGCCGCGATCGCAGAGGCCCGCGCGTGAGCTGCGTATTGCTCGTCGACGACGAGCCGGGTGTTCTATTCACGCTGAGCGAGCTCCTGATCGAGCGCGGTCACAAGGTGTCGACCGCGAAGAACGGGATCGAGGCACTCACCAAGCTCGACGACGCCGAGACCGTGCTCACCGATCTATCGATGCCGCGGATGGACGGGCTCGAGCTGATGACGCAGATCGCCGCGCGCGATCCGTCGCTGCCGGTGATCCTCCTGACCGCGCACGGCTCCGAGAAGGTCGCGGTCGCCGCGATGAAGCAAGGCGCGTACGACTACCTGACCAAGCCGTTCGACATCGACGAGGTCGCGGTCGTGATCGAGCGCGCGCTCGAGGCGCGCCGGTTGCGCGTCGACAATCGTCGGCTCGCCGCGGAACAAACGCTCGGCCGCCGGATCGTCGGCGACTCGCGGCCGATGCGCCGCTTACTCGAAGCGACGTCGCGAGTCGCGTCGCGCGATGTCACCGTGCTCGTCCGCGGTGAGACCGGCACCGGCAAAGAGTTCGTCGCCGAGCTGCTGCACGCGCAATCGACGCGGTCCTCGAAGCCACTCGTCCGGTTTAACTGCGCTGCCCTGCCCGCCGAGCTCGCCGATGCCGAGCTGTTCGGTCACGTCCGTGGCGCGTTCACCGGCGCCACGGCCACGCGACCCGGGTTCTTCTCGCAAGCCGATGGCGGCACGCTGATCCTCGACGAGGTCGGCGAGCTCCCCCTCGCGATCCAGGCCAAGCTCCTGCGCGCGCTCCAGGAAGGCGAGATCCAGCCGGTCGGCTCCGGCAGGATCGAGAAGGTCGATGTTCGTGTCGTCGCGTCGACGAATCGCGACCTCGCCGCCGACGTCAAGGCCGGGACGTTTCGCGAAGACCTGTACTACCGGATCGCGGTCGTCGAGCTCGTCGTGCCGCCGCTCCGCGATCGCAAGGACGACATCCCTGCGCTCGCCGACGAGTTCGCCCGCCGCTACGGCGAGCGGTTCGGGCTCGGCAACGTCTCGCTCGAGGGTGCGCTCGTCGACGCACTCGTCCACACCGACTGGCCCGGCAACGTCCGCCAGCTCGAGAACACGATCGCGCGGCTCGCCGCCTTGTCGAGCGGCGGCGTGATCGGGCTCGCCGATTTCCAGGCCGCAGAATCGAGCTCGAGCGCGAATTCGCTGCCCGCGGTCGCCGACTCGGATCACACCGATCCGCCGATCGACGCGCGCAACGGACCGTCGCTCAAGGAGCAGGTCGAGGCGTTCGAGCGTGGCCTCGTCGGACGCGCTCTCGATTCAACCGGCGGAAATCAATCGGAAGCGGCACGCCGCCTCGGGGTGTCGCGGGTGACGCTAATCGACAAGATGAAGAAGTACTCTCTCAACCAGAAGCGATAGACTCCGCCCCATGAGCAGTCAGAAGCCCGCCCAAACGTACATCCTTCACACCGCCGTCATCGGCATCGTGCTGGTGACCGCGATGCTCCTGTTCCTGCGTCACGCCTGGGGCTGAGCTAGCAGCCGTTGAGCGGCGTACGGTTCGGATCGAGAGCCGCGCAATTCGCGGCCGAGAACGAGCCCGTGATGTGGCCATCCGGAAACGTGACGTCGAACGTGCCCGCGAGCGGCGCCGTCGCCGAGGTCACCGTGACCGTGCCCGAGGTCGCGAATTCGGTGCTCGCCTTCAGACAGTTCGCGCCGTCGACCTCGTAGTAGACCTCGGAGAGCTTGCTCGATGCAGCCGCCGAGCCGCTGAACACCGTGTACGTGCCGGGCGCGCTGATCGGCGCCGAGTGGCCCGCGCTGTCGGTGCTCGCGAGATCGAAGATCAACAGGTGGCCGTTCGGCGTGCCTGTCGACGTCATCTGGAGCGAGCACTCGTTCGCGAACGTCGTCATCTCGACCATCGTCGACATCATGTCGAAGTCGAAGCCGTTCGCGGTGACCGCGTTGGCGACCGCGTCGAGCGCGCCGAACGAATTACCGCCGAGCGTGCCTGTGACGACGTTGCCGCCGGCGGCGTGGCTGTCGGCGAGCTTCGCGTCGTGCTGCTGGGAGCTGGCATCGATCGCGGTGGAGTTGTCGCCGCCGCACGCGGTGAGCGCGACGAGGATCGCGAGCTTATTCATGCGCGCACCCTAGCGTGCGCGCTCGCGCGGCCGCGTGGCAGAGACGATCAAAGACGGGGAACTCTCAGCGCCGGCGACGACGACCGAGCACGAACCCCACAAGGCCGATCAGCAACGTCGCGCCAACCGGCGCCGAGTGGTCTGCCCCGACGTTGCAGCAGCCGCCCGATTGCGAGCCGTTGCCGCCGTCGCTGCCGCTGCCCATACCGGCGTCGGGCTCGGCGGGCTTTGCCGTCACGGTCAGCGCGACGGTGGCGTTCTTCGCGCTCGCGGCTCCGGTCGCGACGACCTGGTAGCTCGCGCTGCCGAGCGTCGCGGTCGGATCCGCCGTCAACGTGATCTGGCTCGTTGCGCCCGACATGACACTTGCCGGGCTGAACGTCGCGGTGACGCCGGTCGGCAGACCGGTCGCCGTCAGGGCCACGGTCTGCGCCGCGCCGGCTGACGTCGAGGTTGCAACCGTATAGGTTGCGGTCCCGCCCTGTGCGACGGTCTCGGCGTCGGGCTGCGCAAGCGCGAACGACGAGCACGACGGCAGCGTGAACGACCCAATGCGCGTGCTCCACACGGTGTTTCCCATCGCGTAGTACTCGTGGGTCGCCCAGAACGTGCAGTCGTCGGTCGGATCGATGTTGATCGACGCGTAGTCGCCCCACCGGGCCCCCGGTATGTTGGTCGGTTGCGTTCCGGTACCATGCATGAGGATGCCCTCGCCGTAGCCGAGCGTGCCCGTGGGATCGGTGCTGGCCCGGGCTGCATACCGGATGTCGACGGCGGTGCTCGAGCTCGACGCGCTGTAGACGAGCGCGATGTCGCCGACGCTATCCATCGCGATGCTCGGCATCCAGCGCGTCGTCGCGTCAGGTTTGTACGAGCCGGTCTGGAAGACCGTCGGCGACGTCGGGTTGCGGAGTTCGTACCAGCGCAAACCCGCCGAGATCGAGTGGGACAGGACCAGCGATTCGTGATCCATGAAGTTACGATACACGAACCGATTCATCGCGCGCTCGGAGAGCGTGGCGAGCGAGCCGGCACTCGTCGGCGCCGAGCTCAGCTGGGTGTACGACGGCACGGTGATCGACGTCGCGGTCGACAGATGGCTGTTAGCGGGCGTCGCGAAGTCGACGTTCAGCGAATAGTAGTCGAGGCTGGTGCTGTCGTTCAGGTCGACGATGTGAACCGGCGCGCCCGCGGGCGGCAATGTCTTGCCATCGAGGTCGCTGACCAGGAGCCCGAACTCGCTCGAGAGCGTGAAGCATTGAGTGGTCGCGGTGCCGTCGCCCACGAGCATCTTGGTGCGATCCATCGCGCATACATCTGCGCCCGCAAATGAGTTCCCGCTAAAGAGGTTGTACGTGAGGTAGTACCCATCCGGCCACATCGCGATCTTCGGGTAGTCGTTCAGCTTGTTGTTGAAGCTGTACTGGTAGCGCGTGTACGTGCCCATCGGATCGGGCGTCGTCGAGATCGCGATGCACTGGATGAACGGTTGGACCGGTTGGTTGTTCTGGAGTGCGAACGCGAACTGGCTGATCACCCAGCGGTCCGCGAGCTGGTCGTACCTGACGATGCCGTCGCCGAAGCCGTTCGTCGCGCAAATGCCGGCGAACCCGCTCCACACCATGCTGGTGTTCATCGGGCCCATCATCACGGTGCCGGTCTTCGAGAATACGGCGAGCGACGTGTTGACGACCTGCACGTAGTGGTTCGGTCCAACGGCGCCATCGGTATCGGGTGGGTAACCACCGACGTTCGTACCGGCGAGGCCCGCGCCCTGGCCCTCGAAGTTCGCCGTCGTCGGCGGGATCGCGGCGGGACCCGGCACTCGCTGCATGATCGCCTCGCCGCTGTGATCGGTCTCCGCGGCGACGAGCCGAGCCGCCCACGGGTTGGGCCTGACCTCCTCCATTTCCCCGAGCTCTTCGTCGGCCGGCCGTTCCCGTCGCGGCAACTTCGCGAGCTCGCGCAGCGGTGGCGAAACGTCGTACCCCTGTGCGCTGAACACCTCCGCTCCGTCGGCGGCGGCAGGTGTTGGATTGGACCGAGGGTCGTGGCAACCCGCGATCAGAGCGAGCGCGATCAGAGGAGAGAGACGCATGTGACGAGCGTCCATGTTTGTGCAGCATCTGTACACCGGAACCCCCTGACACCGTTGCGGTCTCAGCGCAGCGAGCTGACGCCGTGCGGCATGAACCTGGCACGCTATGGCAACAATTGCCCGAGCAGTCGTTGTCCTTCGCGGCCGTTTCATCGTCAGGTCATGCTGACGCTCGAAGACTTCGCCTGACATCGACGGAGGTCGCGATCAGCGAGGCTTGTCACGGTCGTAGGATCGAGACATGGGGTGATCCGCTTCTTGCCACTCGTTCTAGCGGGCTGTGTCCTTCAGCCACTGCAGTTCGACGACCCGAGCGGGACGACGCCGCCGGAGAACACGCCGCGCGAGATCTTCGACTACGAGATCACGCCGCTACTCGCGACCCATTGAACGGTGTGCCACAGCGTCGGCGACCCGATCGAGCTCACGTACGAGTCGATCGTCGCGAGCTCCTACTTGAAACGGAAATTTCGTGGCGTCCCAGGCCGAGATCCTGTTGAGGCGGCCGCACGAGGGACCGTCGTGGTCGCAGGATCAGGCCGCCGAAATCGTCCGCTGGCTCGATGCCGAGGCAGCCGCGCGAGATCAGTGATACCAACGCGGCATGGAACGCATCGTCCATGTCTGCAACGGCGACTCGACGGCCGACTCGCTCTCGCTCGCCGATCTTCCCGGCGAGATCCGCGTGTGGGCCGACGCGCTCGACCAAGGCCCGCTGCTGCCGATCGGCGATGCCGAGCACTACAAGGGGCGCGGTGAGTTCTGGGCGACTCGCGGCCGCGGCAACGCCGCCGATCACGCGCAGCGGCTCGCCGATTACGACAAGAGCTTCGACGAAGCGGCCGGCGCCGAGGAGCTGATCCTGTGGTTCGAGCACGATCTGTTCGACCAGCTCGCGCTCGTCCGCCTGCTGTCGCGGCTGTCCCGCCGCGGCTTGCCGAAGACCCTCACGATCGTCTCGATCGACCGTCACCCCGACGTCCCGAACTTCCTCGGGCTCGGCCAGCTGAAGCCCGAGCAACTCGCCGAGCTGTGGGCGCGGCGCACGCCGCTGTCGCGCGATGCGATCGATGAAGCGGTGACCGCATGGATCGCGGTGACCTCCGCAGATCCGCGCGCGCTGCCGTTCCTGGTCAGGCGCGTGAAGGCGCTGCCGTTCCTCGCCGGCGCGCTCGAGCGCCAGCTCGAAGAGCTGCCGGATCCCGCGAGTGGCTTGTCGCGCACCGAGCGTCAGTTGCTCGCGGCAATCGCGCGTGGCGAGACCGCGCTCGTGCCCGCGGTGCAGGCGATCGATCCGCGCTATCCGATGACGGACGTCGTGCTCGCGCACACGCTCGCGACGTTCAAGACGCTCGGATTCACGGACGACAATGGCATCACTGCACTCGGCCGCCAGGCGCTCGCAGGTGCGATCGATCGCGTGAAGGACCACGGGATCGACGAGTGGCGCGGTGGCGTGCACCTCAGCGGGCATGGTCCGGTGTGGCGCTGGGAATCTCGCGAGCGCCGGCTGATCGAGCGCTAGACATCCCTCAAGCCTTCGATTTTCGACCGCGCTGGCGAGCCTCGAGCCGAGCATCCTCGAGCTGCCGCCCGAGTCGATCGTCGGCCGCGACGAGTGCGAGGCTCTCGGCCAACCCGAGAGTGTTGAGGACATTCGCGATCGCTCCGATCGTGACGCCTTGTTGGCCGCGTTCGATTGCACGCAGCGTCGGTCGCGACATTCCCGCGCGTTCCGCGACGAGCTGTGCAGACAGCCCACGTCGCATGCGCGCGAAGCGGATGTTCTCGCCAAGCGCGGTCAGAATCCGTGCAACGAGCGGAAGGACCTCTGACGAGCGTCGCGGCAAGGTGAAACTATTATGACCAAAGGACGGACCTAATGACAATCATAGTTGCCGCGATCAGTGGGCCGCGTATTGCGCGTGAATCGCGTCGGTCTCTTCGCCATGGCTGTCGGCGAGGCGCTCGATCTCGGCGTCCATCGCGCCGGTCAGCATCTTCGTCCACATCCGTAGGTCGCCGCGCAGCGACCACACGAGCTCCTTCGCGCCGAGCCACGAGGCCGGCTTGTTCTTCTCGAACGCGAAGTGGCCGATCCACGCGAAGCCGTAGCCCGCGACCGGCGCGGCGAGCAGCGCCGGCGGATAGAACGGCGCGGCGGCGACGCAGCCCATCGCGATCGTCGTGCCGACGAAGTGCAATCGGCGACAGGTCCTGTCGCGGTGCTGCGAGACGTAATACGGCCAGAACTCTTCGAACGACTGGGGCGCTTCCATCGCGCCGAATCTACCAGGTGAACGCGTAGGTGGCGACGGCGCCGTGATCGACCGGGACGAGCGCCGCGGTACGGGCATCGATCGTCTTGGTCTGGGTCGCGAACAGGTAGACGGTGAGCACCGCGCACGGGACCGCGCCGATCAGCGTGTACTTGTCGTACGGCGAGTCACTCGACCGGCTTACGACCTGATCCGCCGCCTTCACTGCGCGCGAGGTCGCGAAGGTGATCGCCGTGTCGGCCTAGTGATACTCGTACGCGCCGATGTCGTTCCGGACGCCCTGGGGGCGAGTCGTTCCATCCAGATCATGCGTGTTCGGCGCCGCGGTTGGATCGGCCGCGTCTATCGCGGAACTTCCGAGTGTGAGGTGGAAGTCGTTGGCGGTGTTCTTGAACTTGGGATCGCTCGTGATCAGACCAAGCTGGGTTGAGGGGAGGATTGTTTGTGGAAACATCACATCGTAAGAAAACATCATGTCATTTGAAGACGCCACATCCGTGTTGCCGCTCGCATAAATAATGCAGTTTTCGAAGCTCGGACAATGGCTGGAGTCTATGCAGGTAAGTTGAGGCGCATTGATGATTGTCGAGAAACGCACGGCGACCCTGCCAGACGACAGTCCCAATGTCGGTTGAATGAAAACAGAGTTCGACACACTAATGATCGACGTGTCACCGGTAGTCGAGCCCGCAACAACTGTCGAACTAGAAGACGAGACCCGATCTAGCACTGCGTTTGAGTTGTTCCGAATAAAGACTGCAATACCCTGAGACATCCCCTCAAATCAGGCCGAACACCGCGCGAAAAATCGCGTGCTGCC
>JBDUAS010000591.1:0-2050 GCA_040004535.1 Deltaproteobacteria bacterium | reverse complement strand
GTCGGTCGACATGGAAGCGGCCGGCAAGTTCGAAGTCTCGAACGTCGAGTCGTGCATGTTGAAGCTCGGCGCGTGACCTTTCACAGATTGTTCATCGCGAACCGCGGCGATGTCGCGGTCCGTGTTGCGCGAGCGTGCGATGCGATGCACATCGTGCCCGTGTTCGCGGTCAGCGAAGCCGATCGCGACGCGCCGTACGTGCGCGGTCGCGAGCATGTCGTGCTCGGTCCCGGCCGCGCGGCGCAGAGCTATCTCGACGTCGAGCGCGTCGTCCAGGCTGCGGTGCAGACCCAGTGCTCCGCGTTGCATCCGGGCTGGGGCTTCCTGTCGGAGAACCCGCTGCTCGCGACGCTGTGCGCGCAGTACGGCGTGACGTTCGTCGGCCCACCGCCGCAGGTCACCGCGATGATGAGCAGCAAGACCAAGGCGAAGGCCGCGATGCGGGCGGCCGGTCTCGCGACGATTCCCGGCAGCGACGGCGTGTTGAGCGGCGCCGACGAAGCGCGCCGGGTCGCCGATACGGTCGGCTATCCCGTGCTGTTCAAGGCGGAGAACGGCGGCGGCGGGCGCGGCATGCGGATCGCGCGCGCGGCCGGTGAAGTCGAGACCGCATACGCCGAGGCGCAGGCCGAAGCGCGCGCCGCGTTCGGCGGTGATCGCGTGTACGTCGAGAAGTTGATCGAAGGCGGCCGCCACGTCGAGATCCAGGTGTTCGCGGATCGCTACGGCCGGGCCGTTCATCTCGGCGAGCGCGATTGCACGGTGCAGCGCAATCACCAGAAGTTGATCGAAGAGTCTCCGTCGCCGGCGATCACCGCGGATCAATGCGCGGTGGCGTGCGAGGCCGCGGCGCGCGCGGCGGCGCGGATCGGTTACGTCGGTGCCGGCACGATGGAGATGCTGTACGACCACGGCACGCTGCGGTTCATGGAGATGAACTGTCGCCTCCAGGTCGAGCACACGGTGAGCGAGATGCGCACCGGCGTCGACCTCGTGCAGGCGCAGCTCGCGGTCGCGGCCGGCGGTGCGGTGCCGTGGAAACAGGCCGAGCTCGTGCCGAGCGGTCACGTGATCGAGTGCCGGATCAACGCCGAGGATCCGAGCAATAACTTCGCGCCCGCACCGGGCACGATCACCGCGTGGCAACCGCCGAGTGGCGAAGGCATCCGCGTCGACACCCATGTCGAAGCGGGATACGTCGTGCCGCCGTTCTACGACTCGCTGCTCGCGAAGCTGATCGTGAAGGCCGCGGATCGCGATGCGGCGATCGCGAAGATGCTCGCGGCGCTCGCGGCATTCAAAGTCGAAGGCGTGCCGACGACGATCGCGATGCACCGCCAGATCCTGGCGAGCGAAGCGTTCCGCACGGGCCATTACGACACCTGCTCGATCCCCGGTTGGCCTTAACTTTCCACGACCTGCGCGCACCTACATTGCGGTGCGTCAAATCGTTGTTAAGTTGAGTTCAATAGGCGAAAGCTGATGTCCACCGCACTCTCCGTGCTGTCCTGGGTCGCGATCCACGCACTGCTGCTGACCGCGGGCGCCGCGATCGTCGTGGCATTCAAGCCGAAGCGGCGTTAGTCGAACACACCCTGCCCGGTCGTCTCGATCGTGCCCGACACCGTGCACGTCGCAGTCGTCGTGCAGCTGTGCAGCGGCAGCGAGCTGAACGTCGCCTTGACGATGCCGGCCGCGAGATCGAGCTTCGTCACCGTGACGCTTCCCGCGGGCGGAGTCGTCATCATCCAGCAATGGTTGCCGTGCAGCTCGTACGCGGGCGACGTCACGGCGACGATGTGGCGCGGGCTCGAGCCGTCCCACGCTTCGGGGTTCTGGATTTGGCCGGTGAAGCCGTCGGGGAGCTCGAACTGGATCGAGCCGAGGAACGTGTACGGCGAATCACTGCCGGTGAACGCGATGCCGAGGTTGTCGTTGACGTTCACGATCGCGCGGCCCTGTAGCGTCGCGCACGACGACGTCAGCGCCGAGTGCAATCCCGATCCCGATCCCGATCCCGATCCCGATCCCGATCCCGATCCCGATCCCG
>JBDUAS010000103.1:0-22741 GCA_040004535.1 Deltaproteobacteria bacterium | reverse complement strand
ATCGAACGCGATCGCGTCGTCGATAAACCCGGTCGGCGCCGTCAGCATCTCGACCTTGGTCGCCCCGACGAGCGACGGCACGGTCGGCTTGGGCGTCGCGGAGACCGCGGCACACCAGAGGACAACCGAAACCGTGACGATTCCCGGGCGGGACTGCATCCTCATCCCATCCCATGCACCCTACCCGGCGCGCAAGGCCGATTTCTCCGAGGCATTTCGTTGTAAATTCCCAGGCTATGGGCGCGATTGCCTTTACCCGTAACTACACCGATCACAGTAACGACACCGGCTATCAGTTCGAGTTCCATTGCGACAAGTGTGGCAATGGCTACCGCTCGACGTTCCACGCCAGCGCCCTCGGCGTCGGCTCCAAGATCGCGAAGGGGCTCGGTAGCCTGTTCGGCGGCGGGAGCCTGTGGGCCGCCGGCCAGGCCGGCGAGTACATGAAGGATGGCCTGCGCGGTCCGCAGTGGGACAGCGCGTTCCAGGCCGCCGTCGGGGAGATCAAGCCGAAGTTCCATCAGTGCACGCACTGCGGGATCTGGGTCTGTCCGGAGGTCTGCTGGAACGCCGAGCGTGGCATGTGCGAGAACTGCGCGCCCGATCTCGCCGAAGAAGCGGCGTCCGCGCAGGCGCACATCGCGGCCGATCAGGCGAAGGAGAAGCTGCGCGCCGTCGATCAGGTCTCGGGCTTCGATGCGCACGCGCAGTACGGCATCGCCGCGCAGTGCCCGGGCTGCAGCACGAAGCTCGCGCCCGGTGCGAAGTTCTGCGCCGGCTGCGGCAAGCCCGTCACGGCGCCGGTCTCGAACGCGAAGGTGTTCTGCACCGGCTGCGGCACGCAGCTGCCCGCCGGCTCCAAGTTCTGCAGCGGCTGCGGCACCGCCGCAGGCTGAAGCTACGGAGCGATTCGTTCGAGGACGATCATCGCTCTGACCGAATCATCCCGTTCGGTTCGTCCTCGACATCGAGCAGCAGGACCCATTCGTTCGGGTACTGCCGACAGATCTCGGGCCACGAAATCATCGAAGGAGTATCCGCCAATCCGGTCGCGCTCATCGTTCGATCCCCGGCCCACGGCTCGCGAGGCCAGTTTTTGGCGATCGCCGACATACTCAATGCGCGTCGAGCGTCTGCGGAAACACCGCGGGATCACCGACGACCTTCGCGTGCTCCCGCTCCCACGCTGCGAGCTTCGCTTCATCCGTGTGCGCGCGCGGGTGCGCGACCTTGTAGTAGCCGGTGCTCGGCCGATTCGAGCCGGCCTTCCATACGATCGCGGGGAGCACCGGTAGCCCTGCGTGACGGCACGCATTCGCGAGCTCTCCGAGCGCCGCGTGGAGTGCGGGCGAGCGCGGGTGGACATCACCCGCGGCCTTCGCGAGTGCGGCGTACGTGATGGAGGACCGACCGGCGACGACGCGCTTGCGCAGCTGGGTGTAGAGCTTCTTGGCGAGAGGGGACATGACCTTGCTTCCTTTCTAGATCGAGACAACCGGGCCGGGACGCTCCGGCGTAGGTCCGGAATTCGCCGCATCGAGCAACGGATCGGACAGCGGGTCGCTGGTCCGGAACTTCGACGCGTCCTCGACGTGCTTCGGCGTGATCGCATCGACTCCCTCGAGATCCGCGAGCGTGCGCGCGACCTTCAGCATGCGATCGATCGACCGCGCGGTGAGCGTGCGGCGGTGCTCGACGATCAGCGCGAGCGTCGCTTCACCCATCGCATCGAGCGGGCAAGTGGCTCGTAGCACCGAGGTCGTCATCTCGGCGTTCGTGCTGATCCCGAACGGTGCCAGGCGATGGAGCTGGCGGTCGCGCGCCGCGACAACGCGCGCGCGCACGCGCGCCGAGCTCTCGCCGACGATGTCGGAGCGAAGATCCTTGAGCTTGACGGGATGGACGTGGACTTGAAGGTCGATGCGATCGAGCAACGGACCGGACAACCGCGCGCGATAGCGATCGATCGCGGCGCGCGAGCACGTGCACTCGCGGACGTTCGAGGCGAGCCAGCCGCAAGGACACGGGTTCGCGGCTGCGACCATCAGGAAGGACGCCGGCAAGCGCAGCATGCCGTTGATCCGGATGATCGAGACGGCGCGTTCCTCGAGCGGCTCTCGGAGGCCTTCGATCGCGGCGCGCGAGAATTCGGGTAGCTCGTCGAGGAACAGCACACCGTTGTGCGCGAGCGAGATCTCGCCTGCGCGTGGCGAAGAGCCACCGCCGAGCAACGCGGCGCTCGAGATCGTGTGGTGCGGGGAGCGAAACGGCCGCTCTTCGATCAGGCCGCCATCGTGCAGGCCGAGTGCGGAGTAGATCTTCGTTGTCTCGAGCGCTTCGTCGCGAGTCATGTGCGGGAGCACGCTCGGCACCCGGCGCGCGAGCATCGTCTTGCCGGTACCGGGCGGCCCGGCGAGCAACAAGTTGTGACCGCCGGCGACGGCGATCTCCATCGCGGACCGCGCGTCGAACTGGCCGCGGACTTCGGCCAGATCGACGAGCTCGTGGCGGCGCTGCATTCGTCGCCGCGGCGTGGTCGCTTCGGCCACCGGCATCTCCGCGGTTCCGGCGAGTGCGTCGACGATCTGCCGGAGATTGCGAGCGGCGTAGACCTCGATCCCGTCGACGACGAGCGCCTCCGCGGCGACCGCCTCCGGCACGATCACGCCGCGCATCCCGCGATCGCGGGCGAGCATCGCGGCTGCGAGCACGCCGTTGACCTTGCGCAGCTTGCCCTCGAGGCCGAGCTCGCCGATCACGAGCAGATCCGTCAGCTGCGCGCTGTCGAAGATGTCGTCGGCGATCAGCGTCGACAGCGCGATCGGCAGATCGAGCGCGCAGCCGTTCTTGCGGAGATCCGCGGGCGCGAGGTTGACGACGACGCGTTTCAGCGGCAGGTCGTGGCCGACCGCGCGCAACGCGCTGCGGATCCGCACGCTGCCTTCTTTGACCGCCGGCGACGCGAGGCCGACGACCGAGTACGACGGCAATTGCCCCGGCGCGATCGAGCACTCGACATCGACGGGCACCGCATCGATCCCGACCAGCGTGCATGAACGGATGAGAGCAACCACACCACGCCCAAGACCACGAATCGCGCCAACGCCAACTCCGCGAAACGTTGGCGCGAACCGTCCGAGCGGTCCGGCCGGCGGACGCGGTTGTCCGACAACCGCCGGACACGGGGCCAGACCGCCAAGCCCTGCAAGGTTTCTTCACAACCCGGCTAACGATTGCGAAACACCACGCGGCCATCCTGGGCAAGCGAAAGGACATCCCATGATCTGCCTCGCACTCGGACTCGGCATTCTCGGTTTCGTCGCGGTACGTCGCGCTCGCCACTATCACCACTCCTACGCCTACGGCGGTGGCGGTGGCGGTCACCACGGCTTCGGCCCGCCGTGGCAGCACTGGCACGGTGGCCACAGCTACGGGCGTCGCGGCCTCTACATGGTGCTCTCGCGCCTCGACTGCTCGCCCGCCCAGGAGCGCGCGATCATCAACGAGGTCGATCACCTGAAGTCGAAGCTCCGCGATTCGCGCTACGGCCTCGAGGATGCGCGCGGCGATCTCGCAGCGGCGCTCCGCGGCCCGGTGCTCGATGACGCGGCGCTCGGTGCGGTGCTCGGCCGGGTCGACACGGCGACGGGCGACGCCCGCACCGCGATCCTCGACGCGCTCCGCAACGTCCACGCGGTGCTCGACGACAAGCAGCGCGAGCAGCTCGCCTCGCTGCTCGATCAAGGCTGGTGGCGTCGCGGTGGCGGCAGCCCTTATCGCGTGTGAGAGAATAATCCCGTGCGCGTGCTCCTCATCGACGACGACGCCCGCCTGGCGGAGCTGCTGACCGGTTACTTCGAGCCGCAGCAGGTCGGCCTCGTCCATGCGAGCACCGGCCAGGCCGGGCTCAACACGCTCGTCGCCGGCGGCTTCGACGCGATCTTGCTCGACGTGATGATGCCGGGCATGGACGGTCTCGCCGTGCTGCGCAAGATTCGCGACGCAGGGCACCGCACGCCCGTGATCATGCTGACCGCGCGTGGCGACGAAGCCGATCGCGTGGTCGGCCTCGAGCTCGGTGCCGACGATTACGTCGCCAAGCCGTTCTCGCCGCGCGAGCTGCTCGCTCGGCTCCGCGCGGTGATCCGGCGCGCCGATCCGTCGGCGGTCGCCGAGAAGCTGACGGCCGCCGGCATCACCGTCGATAGCTCTGCGCGCGAAGCGTGGGTCGACGGCAAGCCGGTCGAGCTCACCGGGCTCGAGATCGATCTCTTGCTCGCGCTATTGCGGCGTGCCGGCCGCGTCGTACCGCGCTCCGCGCTGATGGATCTCGCCGGCCGCGGCGACGTCGCGGTCAACGAGCGCGCCGTGGACGTTCACATCTCGCGCCTGCGCAAGAAGCTCGGCGACGACGCCGCGCAACGGATTCGCACGGTGCGCGGTATCGGCTACACCCTAGCCAGATCGGCCGACGAATGAACCCGTACCGCGATAGCGACATCGTCCTCGACCACGACGAGATCCGGGTCAAGCTCGGCAACGTCGAGCGCCGCGGCGTGTGGACGTGCCCGCAGACGCTCGACGTGTTCGTCAAGCTCGGCAACTGCGAGCTCGACTTCCGGGAGGCGAAGCTCGGCCCGGGGCTCACGACGATTCGCTGCAACGTCCGGTTCGGCAACCTCGAGATCACCGTGCCGGAAACGATGGCGGTGGACGTCAAGGTCGAGAGCGTCGCGGGAAACGTGATGCAGCATCGCGAGACCACGTCGACGATCGATCCGGCGAAGCCGCGCCTGCTCGTGGTCGGCACGGTCAAGATGGGCAACTGCGAGGTGTTCTCGCTCGCCCCGGGCGAGGAGCGCCAGCGCATCCACGATCGTCAGCGCGCGGAACACTACCGCCAGCGCCACGAGCATCGGATGCACCGCCACGAGCACCGCCGCAAACGGTTCGAGCAGATGCACGCCGAGCGCGAGATGTGGATGCGCACCACGGATCGCAACCGGTGGACCCCGTGGTGGCTGATGTCGCGGATGCGCCGCCGGATGTTCACGTGGTTCGCGATCCTGTTCGCGGGCGGCGTCGCGACCGGCACGTACCTGTGGCCGTTCGCGCACTGGTGGTACTACATGATCGCGTTAGGCGGCATCTCGATCGTCTCCGGCGGCGTCGCGTTCCGGCTGACCCGGCCGATGATGTTCGCGATCAAGGCCGCGACCGAGATCGGCGAGGGCAAGTTCGAGACCCGCCTCGACCCGCTCGAACACAGCGGCGAGATGCGCCTGCTCGCGAAAGCGCTGAACGACATGGCGACGAAGATCCAGACCCAGCTCAGCGATCAGCGCCAGCTGCTCGCGGCGGTCTCGCACGAGCTGCGCACGCCGCTCGGTCACATGCGGGTGCTCGTCGAAACGGCGCGCGACAGCGGCGACATGAAGTCGCTCGACGAGCTCGAGCGTGAAGTGCTCGTGCTAGACGACCTCGTCGGCCGCTTGCTCGCGTCGTCGCGCCTGGAATTTGGCTCGCTCGAGCGCCGCGACATCGATCTCGGCGAGCTCGCCGCCGATGTCGCGAATGCCGCGGGCGTGCCGGCCGAGGCGATCGCTGCCGAAGGCGACACCCACGCGCCGGTCGATCCAACGCTCGTTCGTCGCGCCGTCGCGAACCTCGTCGAGAACGCGCGGGTTCACGGCGGCGGGGTCGTAGGCATCAAGGTCGAGCGCCGTGGCGCGCAGATCGCGGTCGAAGTCGACGACGCCGGCCCGGGCGTACCGGCCGACAAGCGCGACGAAGCGTTCCGCGCGTTCTCGCCGTCGTCCGGCGGCGGCCTCGGCCTCGGCCTCGCACTCGTGTCCCGCATCGCGGTCGCCCACGGTGGCGGCGCGTGGATCGGCGAGCGCCCGGGCGGCGGTGCGCGGATCGGCTTTACGGTCGCGACCCGGGTCCCGTGACCACGACCTCGCCGGTGTCGGGCTGCGTTCGCAGCCACACGATCGACAGCGCGAACCCGATCACGAACCCGACCCAGCGCCCGCTATCGAAGCCGGCCTGCGCCGACGGCGGCAGCGCGTAGCCGATCACCGCGGACGCGAGCGTGCCGACGGTGAGGAACAGCGACAGCGCCCAGCCAAGCCGCGTGTCGCGCGGGATCGCGAGCCCGAACAACACGAGCGAGATGTACGACACCGAGAACTTCGTCGCGCTCAGCACCGATTGCGCCGCGATCTCGGTCGCCGACGGCAGCACGTTGCGTTCGGCCTCGTCGAGCATCGCGATGATGTGGTGGTCCTCGATGATGTCGAGGATCGCGGTCGCGATCATGAACCCGAGCGCGAGCCGCACGAACGGCCGGCCGCGCTCGCCGAGGTACTTCGAAAGGGCCGTGAAGAAGCTCGTGTAGAGCACGAGGAACGCGATATCGAGCGCGAAGATCGCGCGCAGGACACTGGCGTGCTCGAGGAGCTGGAACCCGTACTGCGCGGGAATTGCGAAATGTTCGTGCTGCTCCTGGCTCGCCCCCGAGACCAAGGAGATCGCCGTCATCACGACGAGGATGCCGAGCGTGAACCCCGCCAGAGTCATCGCGATACGTCGCATGTACTCGACACTACATGAAAAAAGGTCCCTACTTCACGTGTCCACCGTGCGGGGTCGTCGAGGCTCTTTTGTTACCAGCGTGCGAAACATGTCCCTCACCGGCGGACGACTAGACGTGGCATCTCGAACGGATGCGAGGGCCCGTCTGCTCTCCGAGCTCGCGACCGGTCCGGCACGCAAAGGCTACGGCGTGGCCTACGACCTGCTCGGCAACCGCGCGGAGGCCGAAGAAGCCGTGCAGGAAGCACTCGCCCGCGCGTGCGAGGCGATCGACGACCTGCGCGATCCGGACGCCGCGCCGGCGTGGTTCCTGCGGATCGTCACGACGATGTGCCTGCGCACGCTGCGCCGCCGCAAGCTGCGCCGGGCGTTGCTCGGGTGGTTGCCCGGCGGTAAGGGCGGCCCCGAGCCGACCGCCGCGCCCGCCGAGATCGCCGCGCCGCGCGAGGACATCGTCGAGCGCATGCACGGTGTCGCCGAAGCCGGCCCGGCGGTGCAGCTCGCATCGCACGAGCAGCTCGGCGCGCTGTTCGATCGCCTCGACCAATTATCAGCACAGCAGCGCACCGCGCTCGTGCTGCGCTATGGCCACGACCTCGCCGTCGGCGACATCGCCACGATGCTGGGAGTCGAACCGGCCACGGCCAAGACGCATCTCGTACGCGGCCTCGCACGGCTGCGAGATTTGATGGAGGAGCACCGATGAAGACCTGCGATCGAGTTGCCGAGCGTGTCGCGCTCGGAGAAGAGCTGGGAGATCTCGCCGAGCACGCCGCGGAGTGCCCGCATTGCAAGCGCTTGATCGCGCTTCCAGTCGAGCTAGGCATGATGGCGCGCGACGCAGATCCAGGGATGGGCTTCGCGGCCCGGATGACAGCCGGTGCGCAACACCGGATCACCGTGCGCCGGCATCGCCGGTACGCCGCCGGTGGTGGCGTGCTGGTTGCGGCCGCCGCAGCGATCGCGATGCTGGTGGTTCGCCAGCCGCAAGCCGACTCGATCGCGTACATCCCACCGCAGTACCTCCAGCTGCCGGCGATCCAACCGCCGACCGCGCACAAAGACGACCCGTGGAAGACCCACGAGCCTGGTGAAGTCGACGACGACGTCCGCGCGCTCGTGCGCATGGCGAACGTCGACCGCAACCGTCACCTGACGGCCCACTGGGGCCGCATCGAAAAGTCCCTCGCGCCTTACCGCGCGATCCTCAAAGGATCCGAGCCATGAGCCGTACTCGTACTTTCTTCACCCTCGTGTTCCCGTCGATGCTCGCCGGCGGCGTGCTGTTCGGCAGCGCGTTCACCCACGCTGACTCTGGCCGCGGCTACGGCAACTACTATCCGTCGAGCGACGCGACCGTCGTCGCGCAAGCGGATCCGCGGCCGATGGCGCGGCCGATGGTCCCGCCCGCGCCACCGGCACCGCCGACGCCGTATGCACCGTACGCGACGCCGGCCACGCCGCCGACGCCGCCCCCACGTCATGGCCACAGCCACGGTGGTGGAATCAACATCCAGATGCACGACGGCAAGATCCAGATCGACGGCGTCAACGACATGGTCGAGAGCTCGATCAAGCAGGCGCAGGAGGCGATCCGGAATTCCAGCCTGCCGGCCGAGGTGCGCGAGAAGCTCCAGAAGCGGCTCGACAAGGTTCGCACGAAGGTCGAAGAGCGCCTGTCGCATCTCGACGCGAGCGACCTCGATCAGCTCGGCGAGGAGCTCGGCAAGATGGGCGACGACATCGGCAGGGAGATGGACGACTTCGGCAAGGAGATGGACAAGTACGGCGACAAGATGTCGAAGGACGCGATGAAGAACTTCGGCAAGAACTGGTCGAAGAAGACCCACTGGAACTTCAGCGGCAACAACAATCACAACGACAGCGACGACAGTGATAGCGAGAGCGACAGTGACGACGAGGTCGTGGGCGTGCCCGACGTCGACGATCAGGACGACATGGACGACGCGGTTCGTGGCCTCGGCGACCTGTCGTTGAAGGGGCCGCAGCGCGACCAGATCCAGCGGCTGCGCGCCGAGAGCGATCGCCAGGTCGCGCAGGCGAAGGCGCAGCTCGACCGCGCCTCCGACGAGCTCCAGCGCGCGCTCGATAACGTCAGCGCGAGCGATGCCGAGATCTCGCGCGCGATCGACCTGGTCTCCCAGCAAGAAGCGACGATCCGCAAGGCGCGGATCCTCGCGTGGCACGGCGCGCGCCGCGTGCTCGACGATGTGCAGCGCCACAAGGTCGAGGCCGCCGCGCGGGCTCGCAAGCGTTGATCACAACGCGCCGCCTTCGCGGCGCGGAGAAGCTCGCCGAAAACATCGGCTTCGCTCGGGTTTCGGGCGCGGCCGCGCCCGGGACTGCCCCCCGGCCCGTTCCCGCATGCTATTTCTCCGGCATGCGCTGGCTCGTCCTCGCAGCGATCGCCGGATGCTCCGGTAAGTCGCGCGCGCCCGCGCCAGCGGCGGTGCCGATGGACGCGCCCGCTGCCCGGGCGCTCGGGCCGGTGACGAGCGACCAGCCCACGCCGGTGCGGGATGATCCGCGGCGGCCGCAGCCAAGCAATCATCCGGCGCATCCGATCGACGTGATCCTGCGGTCGTCGCCGAACGGCGCCGAGGCCGCGGTCGACGGTCTGCCGCTCGGCCCGACGCCCGCATACTGGAGCGGCATGGCCGACGGCCACGAGCACGAGTTCACGTTCGTGCTGCCCGGTCATGCGGTCGCCCGCTATCGGTTCGTACCGATCACGAGCGGCGTGATCCACGCGCGGCTCGAGCGGATCCCGAGCGACGAGATCGATGCGGGCGTCGCGAGCTCCGATCCGACGCCGGGAATCCCGAGGCTGCCGCCGGTGCCGCCGACGACGGTCGTGACCCCGGCGCCGCTCGTCCCTGCGCCGACGACCGTGATCACGCCGACGCTGCCCGACGCGGGTGGCGAGAACGTCGCTAATCCCGGCGCGTCTGGCAGCGGACCGCAGCCGTAAGCGAGATCGTACTCGTGCACGTGACACGTACACGTGCACGATCCCAAATCACGGCGTCCGTCGCACGCCGACGAGCGGTTGTCGGATCGACATCCAGCCGGACCGGAGCCGTAGTCCGGATCCGAGATCAGGGCGTCGGCCGCACGCTGCCGAGCGGCGTCGACGGATCGACATCGAGCCTCGGGCGCTCCCTGCGGCGCCACCGCCGCGTCGCCCGTGGCCGCCACCTCCGGCTTGTGATCGCGCATCGTGAACGTCAGCGTTCCACTCGTACAGCATCGGATCGGCGCCGGCGGTCGCCGAAATCCCAGCGACCACGAGCGCGGCGAGGGCGGGGCGCATGACGTTTGGACAACATCACCACCGAATGGTTGCGCCTACCTACGCCGGGACGCGACAATGGGACGTTGGCACGGCGAGTCCGCCCCAAAGTTGGTTTCGTGCTGTCGGGCGGTGGCTCGCGTGGTGCGTACGAAGCCGGGATCATTCACTACATCCGGACGGATCTGGCGAAGCAGCTCGGTCGCCACGTCCCGATCGACATCGTCACCGGTACGAGCGTCGGTGCGATCAACGCGGCATTTCTCGCAGCCACGATGTCGGATCCGGCGACCCAGGCCGACCAGATCGTCAGCGCATGGCGCTCGCTTCGCATCGAGGAGCTGATCGGCCTCCAGGCCGGCGACATCTGGCGCGGCGCGAAGTTGATGTTCGGCGGCGATCCACCGCCGCCACTACCCGGTAGCTTTCGCTACGGCGGCTTGCTCGATACGAGCGGCCTCGAGCGGTTCGTGATCCGCACGATCCCGTGGCGCGGCATCGAGCGCTCGCTGCGCGGCGGCCACCTCCACGCGCTCTCGGTATCGGCGACCCACGTCGGCACGGGCCACACCGTCGTGTTCCTGTCGAGCGCCGAGCCCATCCCGCGCGAGTGGAGTCGCGATCCGTTCGTACGCCACCGCGCCGCGCGGATCGGGCCGCGTCACGTGCTCGCCTCGGCCGCGATTCCGATGCTGTTCCCCGCGGTCAAGATCGGCGAGGAGTACTTCACCGACGGCGGCCTCCGTCAGAACACGCCGATGTCGCCCGCGATCCGGCTCGGCGCGGATCGAATGCTGCTGATCTCGCTCAAGCACGTCGCCCCCGAACCGAAGGCGATCCAGAAGGAGCGTACCGAGGCGTACCCGAAGCCGCTGTTCCTCGCCGGCAAGGCGTTGAACGCGCTGCTCCTCGATCACACCGAGTACGACTTGATGCGCATGCAGCGGATCAACATGATCCTCGAGGCCGGCGCCGCGTCGTTTGGCGACAAGTTCGAAGAGATCATGAACCACGAGCTGGTACGCCTGCGCGGTGCGCCGCTGCGCCGGATCCACGCGACGCACATCCGGCCTTCCGAGGACATCGGCGCGATCGCCGCCGAGTTCGTCCGCGCCGGCCGGGTCAAGGTGACCGGCCTGATCGCGCGCCGGTTGATCAAGCAGCTGACCGCCGGCGAGGCCGCGCACGAGAACGACCTCCTGTCGTATCTGTTATTCGACGGCGACTACTGTGCCGAGCTGATCGAGCTGGGTCGTCGCGACGCAGCGAAGAAGGCCGAGGAGCTCGCGGCGCTGTTCGATCCGGATGGTCAGACCGAGGCCGATCTGCCGACCGGCGAAGGCGACGGGTAGCGAATCGCCCTGGGGTCGTGTCATGGTCCGCGCCATGAAACGCATCCTCCCGCTGTGCGCCGCCACGCTGCTCGCGTGCGGTGGCTCGAAGCCGCAAGAACCGACGCAGCCCGCACCGCCGCCCACCGACACGACGGCGGTCGTCGCTCCGACGACGAAGCCGCCGGTCAGTCCGGAGGATCAGCCGTTGGCGCTCGCACCGGATCTCGAGAAGGGCGTGCTGCCGAATGGCCTGACCTATTACATCCGCAAGCACGGCAAGCCCGAGAAGCGCGTGCGGTTGTGGCTCGCGGTCAACGCGGGCGGCATGCTCGAGGACACCGATCAGAACGGGCTCGCGCACTTCGCCGAGCACATGTCGTTCAACGGGACGAAGCGGTTCCCGAAGCAAGACATCGTCAACTACATCCAGAGCATCGGCATGCGGTTCGGCGCGGACCTCAACGCGTACACGAACCAGAGCGAGACCGTCTATCAGCTCGAGGTCCCGACCGAGGCCGCGATGATCGGCAAGGGCCTCGACATCCTGCGCGACTGGGCCGGCGACGCGACGTACGACGACAAAGAGGTCAAGTCGGAGAGCGGCGTCGTCCTCGAAGAGTGGCGGCTCGGCCGCGGCGCCGACGCGCGGCTCGAGGACAAGCACAACAAGGTGCTGCTGAAGGGTACGCGGTGGGCAGATCACAACGTGATCGGCGATCCGGAGATCCTCAAGAAGGCCGATCGCGCGGCGCTGTATCGCTATTACAAGGACTGGTACCGCCCCGACAACATGGCGGTGATCGTCGTCGGTGACATCGATCCTGCAGCGGTCGAGAAGGAGATCACGTCGCGGTTCGGCGATCTCAAGAACCCGACGTCAGGCAAAGAGAGGGCGAAGGTGCTCGGCGGTCTGCCGAAGGCCGAGGGCACGCGGATCTCGATCGAGAGCGACAAGGAGCTGCCGAGCGCCGAGATCGTGATCCACAACTACATCCCGTCGCGGTCGAAGGCGTCGCTCCACGACCTCAAGCGGATCGTGACCGAGCAGCTGTATCGCCAGGTCATCAACGAGCGGTTCGCCGTGCTCCGCCGTCGCCCCGACGCGGCGTTCCTCAACGCGTTCTCGGGCATGTTCGATGCGAACCGCGAGACCGATGACTTCCTGCGCGCCGCGACCGTCAAGAACGGCAAGCTCGAGGAGGCGCTGCGTGCGCTGTTGACCGAGTCCGTGCGGATCGATCGCCACGGCATCACGAAGCCCGAGGTCGAGCGTGCGAAGATCGTGCTCGCGCACCAGTTCGACGAAGAGGCCGAGCGCCACCCGACGCTCGACAGCCGGTTGATCGTCCAGGAGATCGTCCGCAACTTCCTGACCGGCGAGTTCATCGTCGCGCCCGAGACCGAGCGCGATCTGTCGAAGAAGATGCTCGCGCAGATCACCGTCGACGACGTCAACGCCGACATCAAGACGTTCGGTGGCGCCGAGAATCGCGCGATCGAGATCTCGGTGCCCGAGACTCAGACCAAGCCGACCGCGGAACGGGTCAAGCAGATCATCGCGGAGGTCGAGAAGGCCGACATCCCGGCCTGGGAAGACAAGGCGATTCCGACCGCGCTGATGACGACGCCGCCGAAGCCCGGCAAGATCGTGAAGGAGAAGACGTTCGACAAGATCGGCGTCTACGAGTGGACGCTGTCGAACGGCGCCCACGTGATCCTGAAGCCGACCGACTTCGAGAAGGATCAGGTCGTGTTGTCGGCGGATTCGCCCGGTGGCACCGCGACGGTCAAGGACGCGGACTACAACAACGCACGGTTCGCGACGGCGATCGCGACGATCGGCGGCGTCGGTGACTACGACTCCGACACGCTGACCAAGATCCTCGCCGGCAAGACGGTGAGCGTGAATCCGATGATCAGCGAGGTCACCGAAGGCCTCAGCGGGTCTTCGTCATCGAAGGATCTCGAGACGATGTTCCAGCTCGCGTACCTGCGGGTCACCGCGCCGCGCAAGGACGAAGAGCAGTTCAAGGTGTGGCAGGCGAACAACGCGGAGCAGCTCGCGAACCAGGCGCGCTCGCCGGAGTTCCAGTTCTTCAAGCAATCGCAGGAGGCCGAGTACAAGGGCAACCTCCGGCGCTCGCTGCCGAAGCCCGAGGACTTCGCGAAGATCGATCAGAACAAGGCGCTCGCGTTCTACAAGGATCGGATGGGCGACGTCGCTGACTGGAACTTCGTGATCGTCGGTGAGTTCGATCTCGCGAAGATCCGGCCGATGGTCGAGACCTACCTCGCGAGCATGCCGAGCAAGGGTCGCCACGAGAAGGAGAAGGACCTCGGCATCCGCAAGGTCGCGGGCGTCGTCAAGAAGCAGTTCGCCCTCGGCATCGAGCCGAAGGCGTCGGTCAAGCTCGACTTCCACGGCGATGACGCGTGGTCGATGGACAAGGAGCGCGACGTCTACGCGCTCGGTCAGATCCTGTCGAACTACCTGCGCGAGGATCTGCGCGAGGACAAGGGCGGCGTCTACGGCGTCGGCGCGTTCGGCTCGATCCAGCGCGCGCCGCATCAGGAGCGGGCGTTCGTGATCCAGTTCGGCTGCTCGCCGGACCGCGTCGACGAGCTCGTCAAGGCGACGAACGACGACATCGCGAACATCGTGAAGAACGGCGTCGACCCCGACCACCTCGACAAGATCAAGCAGATCTACACGCGGTCGCGCGAGACCGACCTGCGCACGAATCGGTTCTGGTCGCAGCGCCTGATCCAGGCGTTCCACTTCGGCGACGATCCGAACGACATCCCGGATACGTCGAAGACGCTCGCGCGGATGACGAGCGACAACGTCAAGGCGACCGCGAAGCGGTTCCTCGATCCGAAGTCGGTGTACGAGGCCGTGCGCGTGCCGCAGACCGAGAAGAAGTAGTCACGTACACGTGTCACGTGCACGTGCACGTGCACGTCGGCGAAGAGAGCGGTCGATCGTCGCGCGATCACGGCGCGCCGAGGTGGCCCGGATCGCGGGCATAGCCGTCCTCACCAGATCTGGATCCGGATCCGGGCGCTTCGGATTCGTGCACGTGCACGTGACACGAGTACGAGTACGAGTACGAGTACGAGTACGAGTACGAGATCAGCGAGGCTTCATGACCCCGAGCACGTAGTGCTTGGGGTCGAAGAATCTCTTCGCGGCGGCCTGGACGTTCGCGCTCGTGGTGCGGACGATCTCGGCGTTCGCGTCGGTGATCGCGGTGAAGTCCTCGCCAGTCCAGTACGCCTCGTGGATCGCCTGGATCCACCACTGGTTGTCCTTGACGTTGGTCTCGTGCTCGCGGCGTAGCTGCTCGCGGACCTTCGCGAGATAGGTCTCGCCGACGCCGTCCTTCGCGAGCTGCGCGAGCTCGGTGAACACCGCTTGCTTCAGCTTGTCGACGTTCTGCGGATCGCAGCCGAACATGACCTCGAACTCGCGGCGCTGGGTCGGTTCTTTCGCGAGCGCCGCGTTGACGGTGACGCCGTAGACCCCGCCCATGTCCTCGCGCAGGATCTCGCGGAGCCGGATCTCGAGCACCTTCGTCAACACCTCGGCATCGCGCGCGCTATCGAGCGACCAGCGATCCGGCGCGATCGACGTCAGCGAGACGAAGCTCTTCGGTTCGGTCCCGGCGACGATCGTCTTCTCGACCGGACCGCGTGCCCACGTCACGCCGATGTCTTTCCAGTGCCGGCGTTTGCCGGTCGAGGGTAGGCTCGCGAGGTAGGTCTCGACGAGCGGCTTCAGCGTCTTCGGATCGACGTTGCCGACGAACACGAATGTGAACCCGCCGAACTCCGAAAACTGCGAGTGAAACACCGCGAGCGCCTTGTCGGCATCGACCTGCGCGAGCTGCGCCTCGGTCCCGGGACGGTGGCGCGGGTGATTCGTGGTCTCGATCGCGGTCATCGCGTCCCAGAACTGACCTTCCGGCGTGACCATGCGGTGCTTCACGAACTCGAGCTGATCGCGCTGCCACGCCGCGAACGCGCGCGCGTCCTTGCGCGGTGCGGTCATCCGCAGATACGCGAGCTGCAGCATGGTCTCGAGGTCCGCCGGTCGCGTCGTTCCACCGACGATGTCCGCGAGCTCGCTGTAGCCAGCACTGACATCGGCGACCTTGCCGGCGAGCACCTTCTCGAGCGCGATCGGATCGAGCTCGCCGACGCCCATCGAGCTGATCAAGCCGAAGAACCGGACCTGCGCGAAGTCCGCATCGGAGAGCAGCGACGTGCCGCCGGGTTGCCAGCCGTCGAACAGGATCTCGTCGTTCTTGAACGGCGTCGGCTTGACGATCACCTTCGCGCCGTTCGACAGCGTCCAGACGGTCGCGTCGACCTTCGCATCGTGGGTTTCGGTGACGATCGAGCCCGGCTTCGGTGCATGCGCGAGCAGCGGTTGGTCGCCGCCGGCGTCCTTCCACGGCTCGACCGCAGCGGTCTGTGCCGCTGCGAAGATCTGGCGGATCTCGGTCTCGTTCGGCAGCTTCGAGGTCGCCGGTCCAGACATCGCGATCACCCGGCCCTTGTCGCTGGCCCACGCTTGCGCGAGGTGGTTCAGCTCCGCGAGCGTGATCGTCGGCAGCATCTCGCGCGTGTATGCGAGCTCGACGGCACGCCCACCCATCTGTTCGCCGGTGAAGAAGTTGCGCGTGATCTCGTCGGCGAGGTCGGGGTCCGGAACCTTGTCGGCTTCCATCGCGTCCTTCTCGGTCACGGACAGCACACTGCGCCGTGCGCGATCGAGCTCGCGCTCTCCGAAGCCGTACTTGTCGACGCGCACGATCTCCTTGACCACAGCCGCGAGCGCCTCGCGGGACTTGCCTTCTTTCGCCTCGGCCTGGCGCGTGAACAGATCACTGGCGCGCACGAAGCTGCCGGTCGTGCTGCCAGCGAACAGGAACGGCGCATCCGGCTCCTCGGCGAGCTCGGAGAACCGCGCGCCGAGCATCTGGTGATAGAGACCTTCGACGAGGAAGCGCCGGAAGTCGCCCTTCGTCGCCTCGGAGCGGTGCTCGAGCTTGTCGTAGATCGTGACCTGGGTCGCTGGCAGCTCGGGGTCGGTCGCGACGGTCACGGCGGTCGGTTGATCGCGGGGCACGGCGACCGTGATCCGCGGCCGCTCGTGCGTCGGGTTCTGGAGGTCGCCGAACTTCTGCTGGAGCTCCTTCTCGAGCTGCGCCGGATCGAAGTCACCGACCGCGATCACCGCCATGTTGTCGGGCCGGTACCAGTCTTTGTAGAAGCGATACAGCGTGTCGCGCTTCGCGGTCTTGATGATGTCGGGCAGGCCGATCACGAGGCGCTCGGCGTACTTCGAGCCGGCGAACACGACGGGCCACTGCTTGTCCTCGATCCGCGCGGCGGCTCCGCGGCCGAGGCGCCACTCTTCGAGGACGACGCCGCGCTCCTTGTCGACCTCGATCGGATCGAACGAGATATCGCCGGCCCAGTCGCGCAGGATGTCGACGCCCTTCGCGAGCGCCTTTGCATCGTCGGTCGGCACCGTGAGCTGATAGACGGTCTGGTCGAACGACGTGTACGCGTTGACGTCGGCACCGAACTCCATGCCGACCTTCTCGATGAAGTCGACGATGTCCTGCTTCGGGAACCGCTTCGTCCCGTTGAACGCCATGTGCTCGACGAAGTGCGCGAGCCCGCGCTGGTCATCATCTTCGAGCACCGAGCCGGCGTTGACCGCGAGCCACAGCGACGCGCGCTGCTCGGGCTTGCCGTGCTTCATCACGTAGTAAGTCAGGCCGTTCGCGAGGTGACCGACCTTGATCTCTGGATCTAACGGCGTGACCGGATCGCCAGGTGTGTGCTCGACGGCGGGGGAGACCGTCCTGGTCAGCACCGGTGGGGTCGGTGGGGGCGGGGCCGTTTTCGCAGCACCACACGCGCACAGGACGGCCACGATCCACCACGGACGACGCATCGGGCGAGTGTAATCGCAGCTCGCGATTACGGCACGGAATGATCGTCTTCGGGCAACGGTGCGCCGGGCTGATCCGGACCCGTGTTGCCTCCGAGTAATTCCCCGATCGCCGGAATAATGATCGCGGTCGCGATGCCGAGCGCCGCCGCGGGCACCATCAAGCCACCTTGCCCCGCGGCGAAGTCTTGCGCGAATGGCGCATCCGCGTGAGCGAGCGCTAGCGCTTGGCCGGGGACGGTTGCCTTACCATGTACGATCTCGTCGCCACCGATCGCGATCACCGGGTTCGCGACCTCGCGAGGATTCGTCCACGCAGTGCGCAACACGCCGCGCAGGCGGACACCCTTCGCGTCGACCTTGAGACCGACGCCGAGCTCGTTGACCAGTGCGATCGCGTGCAGCGCGGCGGCACCTTCGGGCGGAATCGCGAGCGTGCTCGGCGTGACGCCGGTCAGGTTCAGCATCGTGCCGCGGCCCCAGAACACGCCGGTCCAGTCGCCCTGCGCGAGCTCGCGCCCGATCGCCGAGGGCATCGACGGGACACCGGGGCTCGCGGCGCCGCGATGCGCGC
The DNA here is from genome assembly GCA_040004535.1 of Deltaproteobacteria bacterium. GTDB lineage: Bacteria > Myxococcota_A > Polyangia > Haliangiales > Haliangiaceae > JABFXX01. The sequence continues at coordinate 4,955 of JBDUAS010000103.1, read as the reverse complement.
CGATGCGGAGCTGCTTCGCCCCTTCATCGACCCACGCTTCGAGCTCCAGCACGCTCGCGCTCTGCATCCGGAACCGGCACGCGTCCTTCGGTTGGTCTTCGGTGAGGTCGAGGAACATCGAGAGCTCCTTGCAGTGCTCGAGGACCGTCTTCATCGGCGCGGTGTCGAGCAGCGGCACGGTGATCTGGATGTCGACCGTGCCGGCGGGGACCACGGCGGTGAGCGGCCCGGCGAGCGACTTCGCGAGCACATCCGCGGTGACGCCCGGGACGATCGGCAGCGCGGGCACGTCGCCGAGCAGCTTCGCGAGATCGAACGACACGAACCCGCTCGCGTTCGTCGCGTTCGGCTTGGGCGCCGACACGCCCGATAACGCGCCGAGCGTGCCGGCCGGTGCGCCGGTCCACACGCCGCGCGCGGCGATCTGGCCGGGCTCGAGCTCGAGCGTGATCGCGAGGTCGCCGGGGCCGCCGCCGAGCAGCGGTAGCTGCGGCGCGTAGAGCTCGACATCGCCGCGGCCCCCGGCGAGCGCCGCCTTGCCGCGCAGGCTGCCTTTGCCGAGCCGATCGAACAGCTTGTCGTTCGTCGTGCAGATGTAGAGATGGCGCAGCGGCTTGCAGCTGTTGCCGTTCAGCGAGTCGACGTCGCCGCGCTTGCCGTGCTTGGTCGCCATGAACTTGTCGCGGTCGGTCACGGGCATCACGCCGACCACGCCATCGGCGGTGATGAACATCGCGAACCCGCGGTCGCGCGCGAGGCCGGCGTCCGCGGGCGTCGCATCCGGGCGGCCGAGCAGCGCGCCGATCAGCGCGTTCGCGGTCGGTCTCATCGGCTCGAAGTCGCCCGTCTTGACCAGTGCCTGGACCGCGGTGACGCCGTCGAGGACGAGGCCGATCGCGCGCGCGGTCGCGACGATGCCGACCTCGGTGCCGTCCGGCGCGAGGTCCCACAGCTCGTCGGCGGCGCCGCCGGCCTGGCTTTCATCGAGGAGCGACGCGTGCTTGCCGCAGGCGGCAAAGACCAGTGCCAGGGCGATCGGCCAGGTAGGCATGGCGGGGGTTTTAGTATGGATGCCAGTACAATGCCCCTCGTGAGCGACGTGTATGTCGACGATCCTGAAAAGGGTCCCGCGAAAGCGGACAAGTCGGGCGAACGCCTGACGCTTCGCACCGCCAAAGGCGGTGCGAAGGTAAGCGACAAGCGCCGGCTCGCGGTGCTGTGGCGGCTGACGGCGTTGGTGAAGCCGCATCGCGGCCGGTTCGTGCTCGCGGTGGTCACGCTGTTCGCGGCATCGGGCATCACGCTCGCGTACCCGCAGGCCGCTCGCTACGCGATCGACGTCGGCATGCATTCGAAGGACACCCACGACCTCGACGTGATCGTCGTCGCGTTGCTCGCGCTGTTCGCGGCGAACGCGGTGCTCGTCTGGTTGCGCCACTACAGCATCAGCTGGTTAGGCGAGCGCGTCGTCGCGGATCTCCGCGCGATGGTCGTCGATCGGTTGATCACGTTGCCGCTCGCGTGGTTTTACGAGCGCCGCTCCGGCGAGCTCGTCGGTCGGCTCGCGTCGGATGTCACGGTCGTCGAGGACATCGTCGGATCAGACCTGTCGATGGCGACCCGCAACGCGGTCCAGATGATCGGCGCGCTGATCATGCTGTTCGTGATCGACGTCAAGCTGACGCTGCTGATGCTCGCGATCGTGCCGCCGATCGTCCTCGCGACGATGGTGTTCGGCCGCAAGATCCGGATCATGACCCGCGGCGTACAAGATCAGCTCGCCGAGGTCTCCGGCCAGGTCCAGGAGTCGATCGGCGCGATCGCGACGGTCCAGGCATTCGTCCGCGAGAACCACGAGGCGGCGCGCTACCGCGGCGGGGTCGAGAGCGCGTTTCGCAAGACCCTCGACCTCGTGCGCTGGCGCGCGTGGTTCTTCTCGACCGCGATGACCGCCGGCTACGTCGGGATCGCCGCCGTCGTGTGGCTCGGCGGCCGCGCGTTGATCGAAGGCCGGCTGAGCCCCGGCGATCTGACGTCGTTCTTCTTGTACACGTTCATCGTCGCCGGCGCGGTCGCCGACCTCGCGGGGCTGTGGGGCTCGCTGCAGCGCGCGGCGGGCGCGACCGATCGACTGTTCGCGGTGATCGACACCGAGCCCGAGATCCGCGACGCCGCGACGACGACACCGCTACCAGTGGGACGCGGTCGGATCGAGCTCGAGGGCGTCAGCTTCGCGTACCCCGCGCGCCACGAGCAGACCGTGTTGCGCGACGTGAGCTTGAAGATCGAGGCGGGCGAGAGCATCGCCGTGGTCGGCCCGTCGGGCGCGGGCAAGTCGACGATCCTGGCGCTGTTGTACCGGTTCTACGACGTCGATGCCGGCCGGGTGCTGTTCGAGGGCGTCGACGTTCGCGACCTGTCGCTGCGCGACCTGCGCGGCGCGCTCGCGATGGTGGCGCAAGAGCCCGTGCTGTTCTCCGGATCGATCCGCACGAACATCGCCTACGGCAAGCAGGGCGCGACCGACGCCGAAATCACACAAGCCGCGAAAGACGCGAACGCGCACGACTTCATCACCGGCTTTCCCGAGGGCTACGCCACCGTGATCGGCGAGCGCGGCACGAAATTGTCCGGCGGCCAGAAGCAGCGGATCGCGCTCGCCCGCGCGCTGATCGCAAACCCTCGCGTGCTGATCCTCGACGAGGCGACGTCGAACCTCGACGCCGAGAGCGAGGCGGCCGTGCAAACCGCGCTCGCCCGGATCATGGCCGACCGCACGACGATCGTGATCGCGCACCGGCTCAGCACCGTGCGCGATGCTGACCGGATCATCGTGATCGAGAACGCGCAGATCGTCGAGCAGGGCGCGCACGACGAGCTGATGGAGCGCCGCGGCAGCTACCGCCGGCTCGTCGAGCACCAGCTGATCGCCGATCGCGCGATGGCCTAGCGCTCGAGCACCGCGCGCAGCGCACGCGGGTCGTCGACCGGGAACACGGTCGCGCCGGCCTGGACGAGCTCGTGGTCGAGTATCAGCTCGAGATGGTGGAAGTGATCGCCGCGGGGCAGGCCGAGGACGGCGTGCGGCACCGCGAGCAGGCCCGGTAGATCGACGCCGGCGTCGCGCCGGATCGTCGCGAGGACCTCGCGCGCCTGGGCAACGGTCAGCGCGCGGGCGCCGGCGAGGAGCGGCCCGGACGTGAGCTTATCGAGGTCGAGGCTGGTGCCGGTATTCCAGCGGCGGGGCGGCGGGGAGACGAAGCCGGTCGCCGAGAAGTCGTCGATCGTGACGAGGTCGGTCGTGCCGGTGACCTCGACGTCCATGATCTCCGCGAGCCGCGCGATCGTCCGGCGCGCCGGCTCGCCGACCGCGGACATGCAGCCGATCAGGCGGACGCCGACGACGTCGAGCCTCGCGAGCACGCCCTGATCGGCGAGCCCGCGATAGTTCGCGCGGACGCGACCGATCCGGGTGTCGAGCGCCCGGCCGTGAAACGTGAGCAGCTTGTCGGAGCCGGTCATGCCGACCAGATCGAGCACGCGTGGCGCGGTGCTGAGTTGGTTCGACAGCGCGACCAGGCGGCCGACCAGATCTTCGCGATCGGTGATCGCGAGCACGTGGTCGGGCGCGATCCGGCGAGCGAGCTCGTCGCCGTAGCGATCGTTGGCGGCAATGATGGACAGGTGATGTACAGCGGTCACTAGCGTCCTGCTTTCGGCGGCTTGCGTTGCAACCGGCGTTGGAGCGTCTGGCGGTAGATGCCCAGCCGACGAGCAGCCTCGGACAGGTTGCCCTTCGTATCGGCGACGACGCGGTTGATGTGCTCCCACTCCACCCGCTCCAGCGACGGAGTCTCGTGAATGTCGGGCTCCGGCGTGGTGCCTTCTTCGAGGTGGCGCACGATCTCGCGCGCACCCACGGGCTTCGACAGCACCACTTCGGCCCCTGCCTTCACCGCAGCCATCGTCACCGTTACCGATAGATATCCGCTCAGCAGCGCGACCTTGACGTCGGGGTGCAAGCGGCGGAGGTCCTTGATCAGATCGATCCCCGACTCTTCGCCGAGGCGAAGGTCGACGATCGCCGCGTCCGGCTTGAACGAACGCGCGAGCGTGCGCGCGCGCGCGGGCTCCGTCGTGATGTACACGTCGCGCTCCGACTTGAGCGCGCGTTCGCACGACTGCAGCATTCGCTTGTCGTCGTCGACGATCAGTACGGAACGGACACGAGACACAACATCTAGAAGGGTAGGAACTCGTAGCTCCGACCGTCAATCGAACGCTCGTGGGATGTTTCGAACTGCAACCAAATGCATCAAGTTCCGTCGGTAAACCCGCGAACTGTCGTGCAAGCCCCCAGAATGAGCCTCGCCTACGGGGGACCGAAGGTGAGTGCTTGCACTACGTAGGTCACGCGCTCGCGACGCCTGCCGGGATCTGCTGCACCCCCAGCGGGCTCCCGAGGTGCACGCCCGGAAGGCCGGCGGCGACGCGCTTGGCCTCGGCGACCAGCGCGATCCTCATCTGCTCCTGCAGCCGAGGGTGCTCGTCGAGGTGCGCGAGCACCTTGTCGCGGCCCTGACCGAGCTTCTCACCTTCGTACGAGTACCAGGTACCTGATTTCTCGACGACGCCCAGCTTCTCGGCGGTATCGACGAGCTCGCCGAGCTTGTTGACGCCGGTCCCGTACAAGATCTCGAACTCGGCCTCGCGGAACGGCGGCGCGAGCTTGTTCTTCACGACCTTGACCTTCACCTCGCTGCCGATCGTCTCGTCGCCGCGCTTGATCGCCTTCTTGCGCCGGATATCGAGCCGAACCGAGCAGTAGAACTTGAGCGCGTTGCCACCCGTCGTGGTCTCCGGGTTGCCGTAGACCACGCCGATCTTCTGGCGCAGCTGATTGATGAAGATCACGGTCGTCCGCGTTCGCGAGATCTGACCGGTGAGCTTGCGCA
>JBDUAS010000342.1:0-6815 GCA_040004535.1 Deltaproteobacteria bacterium | reverse complement strand
CCTTGGGCAGGTTGCGGGGCTCGGCGCCGTCGTCGTTCTTGACCGCGAACTCGACGGCCTCGATCCGGCGGAAGTAGTCCTCGGTGATCATGTGCAAGAGGCCGGGCACGCCGGCCGGCGGCGCCTGGAGGTACAGCGCGAGCTTCGAGATCAACGCGCCCATCAGGTCGACTGTCTCGATGCTGTGACGCTCGACGAGCTTCGAGATCAGATCTCGCTCTTCCTGATTGACGACGGTGAAGACGACCAGCGCCTTGAGCTCCGCGGCCTTCTCGAGGATCTGCTCGAGCTCGCTCTCGAGGCGCACGCGCGAAAACAACCGAATCTGGACCGGTTCGGTGAACTGCAACGTCGCCGCACGCACCATGCGCTCGGCGGTCTCGCCGGTGGCGTCGCTGATGATCATGACGGTCTTCATGTGCGAGCCTCTATAGCACGCACGCGAGGGCATTCGGGATCCGGAGCCGAGGCATCCCCGCGAACGTGAGCGCTCACGACTTTGCAGCCGCCGCGGCACAGCGAATGGTACTCGCACGACGCGCAGGGCTCGGCGACGTCATCGCGCCACGTGCGAAATGCGCCGAAGGCACCGGGCTGAGTCCAGTAGGTTTCCAGCTCGGTCACGCGCGGTCGCTGCTGCTTGCCGATCTGAACCAGCTCCGGTGGCGGCGGTGCAAAGCTACACGCGGTGATTCGCCCGTCGGGTTTCGCGCCGATCAACAAGTCTCCGCCGGTGCAGCCGTACACGCAGAGCTCCGCGAGTAACGCGCGATCGGGTTGGTGGTGCGCGAGCATCGGGGTGTACGAGCAATCGACTTTCACCCGCACGCGGTGACGCTTCGCGGCTGCGAGGATCGTCGGCAAGAACCGGTCGTGCTGATCCGCCGTGCAGCGCAGCTCGTCGTACGCGCGCGCGCCGCGCCCCGCCGGCTTGAACCGGAGGAGCTCGACCTCCGAGAGCCGGCGCTCCTTCGCGTACGCGAAGATCTGGTCGAGCTCGCTGAAGTTATGGCGTGTGACGACGGTGTTGATCCCGATCTCGCGCTTGTGCTCGCGCAGCCGGCGGATCGCCGCGTCGGCCCGCGCGAAACCGTCGAAGCCGCGCACCGCGGCGTAGGTCGCGCCGAGTCCGTCGAGCGAGACGTTGATCTGGCCGAACCGATCCGCGATCTGGACGAGCGAGTCGAGACCGTCGAGCCCCGACGTTGTCAGGTTCGGCACCAACCCCTTCGCGCGCGCGTAGCTCGCGAGCTCGCCGAGCCACGGCAAGATCGCGCTCTCGCCGCCGCCGAGTGCGAGGTGAAACACGCCTGCGGAGGCGAGCGTGTCGATCGCGCGCTTCCACTCGACGAGTCCCCACTCGTGCGGTGCGCCTTGCGGCGACGCGCCGGTGTAGCAGCCGGTGCAACCCGCGCTGCATTGATTCGTGAGCTGGAGATGCGCCTCGAGCGGCGCACTCAGCACGGTGTCACCGAGCTCGGTCTCGCGCCCGCGCCACGCGGCCGGCTCGCCGGTCGATCGCGCGACTCGCCGTGCCATCGCGCGATCGACGAACACGAGTGCACGCGGCCACGCGAGCTGGACGATCGCGCCGAACTGCTCGAACCGGACGCGCCGCATCGGACGCGCCCCGGCGATCCGGTCGCGCACCGATCGCACGAGCTCGCGCGCGTTCGCCCACATCACTTCACGTCGGCGCGCGGCTTGTTCACGCGCCAGCGCAACCAGGTGCCGACGATCGGCGTCACGATCGCGAGCGCCGTCGCGCCGACGAGCAAGAACGTGACGTCGACGCCAAGGCTCGACGAGTTCGGGTTCATGCCCCACTTGATCGCGAGGATGCGGCCCCGGCGCTGCGCCATGGCCCTACTCTAGCGCAACACCGCTTCGCTGAACGGACCGAGATGGACCGTAACCGCCGCGGTCGGCGTCGTCGGTGGTGCCGCTCGTCCCTAGCTGAGCTTTCCTTCGCCGGGAGGACCGGGGACCGCCTCGATCGCAGCTGCTACCGCCTCCACGGAGTTGCGATTTGCATCGAACGCTTCTCGCACGTGATCCAGGCGATCGATGACCATCAACCATCGTTCATCGAATGACGTCTTTCTCGCGAGCTCACTCCTGTACGAGCTTACCAAGACGCGCCCCGCGCCGAGCTCCGCCATCTGATCGGGTGACAGCGAGTCATCGAGCGCACGAGTCGTATCGAGTGCACATGCGAGTCGAATCGCGTGCACTTCTCGCGTAGCTCGGCCCGGATCGAATGCAGGTTTCTTCGTCGGCTCGATCACGATCAGGTGCCCGTCCGTACGAACGCACACCCGTGTCTTGCGGCCCAGCCCCATCGCGCGCAACACGGGTTTGTCGAGCACGATGCCGAGGCTGTTGCCGACGCGAACCAAGTGCTTCTCGAAATACATGCTCGATCGATACAACGGAGGCCTGACATCTGCACATCGCGACTGTCCGAGAAGCGGACAGAAGGCACGAGCCTCCCCTCGAGTCGCAGTCGCGCCTCTCTCGTTCGCACGCGCCACTCTCGTCGTACATATAGGTGGGGTCACCCTCGAGCCGGGATCGTCACAACCGTAATTACGCCTGGCCTCGACGCGCGCCAGCAAGACCGCTGCCTCACGCTGATAGCCAACTCGAACGGCCACAGGCACTCGCCGACCGTTGCCGCTCACGCCTTCTTGAAACTGATCGGACGACGCAACCTGGCTCACACGGAAGAGCCCTGCTTGCGATGTCCGGGTCGTAGCCGTCGGGCTCCCGGCGACGACCTGAGCTGGACCTCCTCTATCCGCGGCTCCAGCTCGTGGCGCGGTTTGGCGCGAGGTTCCTGACGCTCGAGGCTCCCGACTGCGCGCTGTCCGCGGCGTGAAGGTCGCTGCGACGGCACAGGCATGTAATTACGGTTGTTACGAACGCTGATCGGGAGGGTGCCCCCCATATGTACGAACCGAATCTCCGCGTGCAAGGATCCGTTCGGGCACGGTGTCTAGGTACGTATCGCGGTCACGACGATGCGTTCGCGCTTCGAAACGACGACACCGCCGGGTTTCTCGACGGTGACGGCGAACATGCCGAGGTCGTTGACGTGGAGCTTCGGATTGATCGCGACGACGACTTCGCCGTTCGAATTGACGTCGAACACGCCGCCGTCGACGGGGAAGGCCTGGTCGCGGGTCTTGTCGAAGATCCACAGCTGGTACTGGAACTGAGTCGGATCGTTCGGCGTGAGGCCGACGAACCGCATGTAGCCGCGCTGCGCGGATGGCGACCACACGACATCGCCGGTCGCGCTGCGCGAGGTCGGGTCTTGCGTGATCGTCCAGGTGATCTTCGCGACGTCGGTGGCGCTCGACAGCAAAGCGGCGCGCTCGGTCGCGGGTGACGTGGCGACGGTGGGTAGCGTCGTGGGCTCGGACTTTTGGGTGTACGCCCACCAGACGGCGCCGCCGGCGACGAGTAGGCACGCGGCGGCAGCGAGCCACGGCAGGACCGAGCGCGATCCGGGACGGAGCGGGACGGTCACAGCGTCGCGGCGCTCGGCGCGGCGCTGCGCGATCTCGTCGCGCGACGGCATCGTCACGACCTCGGCCGGCAAGACCGGAATCGGCGTGCTGCGATCGCGGGTGATCGGGACGGCGGGTGGCGGCGTATCGACGGAGAACGGCTGCGAGTCCTGCGGCAGCGGCGTGCGGATCGCCGGCGGCCGCTTCACCATCGGCGGTGGCAACGTCTGGAGCGCGGCCGACGGCACGCCCATCAACTTGGTCGCCGCGATCTCCTTCTGCGCGATCAGCGGCTCGGTCGTCGGCTGATCCTTCGGTGCGAGATCCGACAACTCGACGCCGACGAGCGTGTCGCGCGGCAGATCCGCGGGAGGCGGCATCGATACGCCGGGCAGCGTTCGCTTCCAGTCGAGCGTGCCGGCCCCGGGCGCCTTCGCGAGGATCGACTCCATCAGCGCGGCCGGCATCGGCTCCATCACGGTCGTCGCGACGACGACGGCGGCGGCGGCACGATCAAAGCTATCGTCGTCATCGACGCCGAGCTGCTGGAGCTCCCGGTGCTCTTTGTCATCGAGAGGGCGAAGCGCACGTTCGGCGAGGAGCTCTTCGCCGCGCGGATGCAACGGATCGCCTTTCACGACACGTCCCCTTGTACGGCCAAAAGCGCCGCACGGATCGACAGCAACCCGCGGCGGGCGTGGCCTTTGACGGTGCCGAGCGGCATGCCCGTCTGTTGAGCGATTTCGCCGTGCGACAGCCCGTGGCACGTCGAGAGCACGAGCACTTGGCGCTGCTCGGGGCGGAGCTGGTCGAGCGCGTGCGCTGCCTTCGCGGCATCCGCGGAAGCCGCGGGCGAGGTCCCATCCGCCGCGAGCTCCTCGAGCACGACGTCTTCGACGTGCGAAGAGTCTTGTGGCCGGCGGCGGCGCGTCCGGCAACGATCGATCAGGCGGCGGCGCGCGATCATCGCGATGAACGTGACCTCGTTGCCGCACGTCGGGTCGTAGCGGCCGGCGCTGTTCCACAGATCGAGGAAGATTTCCTGGACGGCGTCCTCGGCATCGGACGGCTCGAACCGGCGGGCGATCGACCACACGAGGTTCGCGTAGCGCGACAACACCTCGCGCACCGCAGCCGCGTCACCCGCCGCCACGCGCGCGAGCAGCGCCGGCACTGCAAGCGGGCGTTCGTCGATCACCATTCGCACCGAGGCTAACATGCGCGATCCGCTGTTGGGATGCAGCCGAAGCTCGCCCGCTCAGAGCAACTCGAGGAGGCCGCCAGCGGTCAGCGCGAGATACGCGACCGCGACGACGCCGATCGCGCACAACACGACGTGAGCGACCGCACGCGCCTTCCAGGCACGGTCGCGTGCGCGCAATAGATCGAGCGTCGCGCCCGACAACCACGCGAGGCCGACACCTGCGAGCGCGATCCGCACCACGGCAGGCGCGATCGCTTGATGGGCGGTGACCGCGACGCCCGCGAGCACGATCGCGATCGGACCGAGGAACCAGATCTCGACGGGCGGCGCGAGCGCGGGCTTGCGCGCACCACCGCGGAACGCGGCCTCAGCGAGCGATGCGAGGAGCAAGCCGAACCCGAGCAGCGACAACACCCACGCGGCGGTCGACCATCGTGCGCGCGACTGGCCGCGAGCGAGCGCGGCGCGCAGATCGTCGCGCACGACCACATCCTCCGGCGTCGCGGCCGGCAACGCATCGACCAGCTCGCGCGCGCGCGCCCACGCGCGTGCATCGATTGCCGCACCCGCGCGACCGGACGCCGCGCGTCTCGCTTCCGGCACAGTGGGCCACGTCGCGAGCAGCCTCGCGTAACGCGCGTCCGCCGCAGGGAACCGGCCCGCGCGCCGCAACCACTCGGCGAGCCACAGCTCGGCTTCGGGCGCGCCGCTCCACGCCGCGGCGGCGAGCGCGTCGCCGCGGTTCATCACGGCGTCGGGCGACAGCTGATCGGCGTCTGCAACGAGCCGCGCGAAGTCGCGAGCCTCCTGTGCATGACCGCCGGCGAGCTCCGCGCGCAAATGAGCCGCGTGTTGCTCGGCCGCCACCGCGACGCTCGCATCGGGATGTTCGCGCAGCACGCGCTCGTAGATCGCGAGCGCGCGCACCGGATCGGCGAGCGAGTCCTCGTACCTGCGGCCCTCCGCGTACAGCGCCGCAGCATCGGCCTGCGGGTCGGGCTCGCCCGCCGCGCTACTCGCGAGCAACGCGACGACGACCAGCGCCGCGGCGCTACTCGTGATCGCCGCCCGAGCCCTCGCCACGGTGGATGCCGAGCGCGCGCAGCTTCTTGTGGAGGTTCGTGCGTTCGATCCCGAGCGCCTGCGCGGTGCGCGAGATGTTCCAGTCGAACTCTGCGAGCCGGATCCGGATGAACTCCGACTCGACCTCTTCGCGGAACTCGCGCAAGGACTTGCCCGCGTAGCGGCCGAGATCGATCGCGTTGATCGGTCCCGAGTTGCCTCGCTGCGTCGCACTGCGCGGCCCGCCGAGGTACGGCGGGAGATCCTTGTCGCGGATCACCTCGTCGCTCATGATCACGAGCCGCTCGACGACGTTGCGCAGCTCGCGCACGTTGCCCGGCCACTCGTACTGCTTGAGCCGCTCGAGCACCGGATCGTCGACCGGCTTGTACCCGAGGCCGTTCTCGTCGCAGCACTCGCGGATGAACGACTCGACGAGCAACGGGATGTCGTCGGGTCGCTCCTTCAGATCGGGCGACCGGATCGGCACGACGTTCAACCGGAAGTACAAGTCCTCGCGGAACGTACCGGTCTTGACCATCTCTTCGAGGTCCCGGTTCGTCGCCGCGACGACACGGCAATCCGTGCGCATGCTCTTCTCGCCGCCGACCCGCGTGAACTCGCCGGTCTGCAACACGCGCAGCACCTTCGCTTGCGCGGGCAGGGCCATGTCACCGATCTCGTCGAGGAAGATCGTGCCGCCATCGGCGACCTCGAACAGGCCGCGCTTCTTCGCGACCGCGCCGGTGAACGCACCACGTTCGTGGCCGAACAGCTCGCTCTCGATCAGCTCGGGTGGAATCGCCGCGCAGTTGACCTTCACGAACGTTCCGTTCGATACGCTCGAGTTGCGGTGGATCGCGCGCGCGATCAATTCCTTGCCGGTGCCGCTCTCGCCGGTGATCAAGATCCGGCTGCGCGTCGGCGCGACCTTCGCGATCTGGCGGCGCAGCTCCATCATCACGCTCGTCGTCCCGAGCAGCTCCCAGCGCGCATCGACGGCGCGGCGCAGATCGTGGACCTCGCGCCACATC
>JBDUAS010000102.1:0-22814 GCA_040004535.1 Deltaproteobacteria bacterium | reverse complement strand
CCCAGCTCGAGAAGATCAACATCGTCGATACGCCCGGCCTCAACTCGATCCAGCCAGAGCACGAGGCGACCGCGCGCGCGTTCATCGCGAAGGCAGATGCGGTCGTCTGGGTGTTCACCGCGGCGCAGGGCGGCAAGGCGAGCGAGAAGAAGGCGCTGCAGTCGATCCGCGACGAGGGCAAGCGCGTGCTCGGCGTGCTCAACAAGGCCGACCAGCTCGACGCGGGCGAGCGCGCGGAAGTGGTCGAGTTCATCGGCAAGGAGCTCGGCGAGCTGGTCGAGACGATCGTGCCGGTGTCGGCACGCGAAGCGATGGCATGGAAGCGCGACCCGGCGCAGCCGGATGGCAACTGGGCGACGCTGATGACCGAGCTCGAGCAGCGGTTCTTCCAGCAGGCGCGCGCGCTCAAGCGCGATGCGTGTGCGCGGTTGTTGCGCGGCGTGATCGCGCAGGCGGAAGCGATGATCGCCTCGAGTCGTACGCAGGAGCAGGCGGCGGTCACCGCGGCGCGCGCCGGGCGAGAAGAGCTCGATGCGTCTGCGCGCGCGTTCGCGGATCAGGCCGTCGTCGTCGAGCGCAAGCAACTGTCCGAGGAGATGGCGCAGCTCTATCACCGCGCCGCGCGCGAGGTGCTCGATCTGGTGCGGCCGCGCCGCTTGCCATTCTCGTCGCATACCGCGACCGCGGCGGATCGCGAGTACTTGCTGGCGTTGTTGTCGTCGGGGTTCGAGTCCGCGATCGAGGGCGGCAAGAAGCGCGTCGCGGCGGACCTCGCGAAACGCGGTCGGGGCGCGGAGGCCGGTGCACGTGCGCTCGGCGCGTTCCTCGGCAACGACGTCGCCGGCGATCTCGAGCGCGTCGCCGCGGATCGGATCGGGCTCGCGATGGCGCGCGTGTTCGAGCGCGCGCGTGCATATCTGCGCGGCTATCTCGAAGGCGGCTACATCGACTCGTTCTTCAAGAACGACGTGCCGCGCCTCGAGCTCTCGGAGGACGCGATCTATCACGCGCTGTATCGCAGCGCGCCGGATCTCGATCACGAGATCGGAGAGCCGTTGGAGCGCGCCGCCGTCGAGGCACTCGGGGCGATCGCCGGCCGACTCGATCACTGGTGCGCGGTGGCGGGCGTGCAGGCACTCGATCTCGAGGTCGGCGTCGCCCGGGCTCTGGAACTTGCGACCTCGCGACTTCGCGATTGACCAGGTGATCCGCGTTTGCCAGGATGCCCGCGTGCCTCGCAAGACCAAGGCGGCAGGTCGGCCGACCAACCGCTTCCCGAATCGTTTGACGCTCGGGATCGACGAGGCCGGACGCGGACCCTCGGTCGGGCCGATGGTGATGGCGGCGGTCGCGCTCGATTCGAAAGCGGCGGCGGCGCTCACCCGCAAAGGCCTGCGCGACTCGAAGGCATACGGTGCCGGCGAAGATGCCCACGCGCTGCGCAGCGAGCTCGCGATCGAGATCCGCAAGCGCGCACACTTCGTCACGGTGATCGAGGTCTCGCACGGCGAGATCGACGAGCGGGTCGCCCGCAACGAGCTCAACGTGCTCGAGCGCGAGATCGCGGTGAAGATGATCTCCGCGGCGCCGACCTGCGACAAGATCATCGCGGATGGCAAGCGCATGTTCAGCTCGCTCGGCCTGCGCTACGAGCAGTTCATCTCGGTCGATCACGCCGAGGATCATCACGCGGCGGTCGCAGCGGCTTCGGTCGTCGCCAAAGTGCTGCGCGATGATCGGTTCAACGCGATCCGCGCGCGCTACGAGCCCGAGCTCGGGCCGATCACCGGCGGTGGCTATTCGAATGCGCATACCCGCAAGTGGGTCCGCGCGTACTGCGAGCGCTACGGCAAGCTGCCCGAGGAGGCGCGCCGGTCGTGGCCGCACACGTACGTCCATGACCTGATCGGTGACACGTCGCTGCCGGGGCCGCAGACCGAGCTGTTCGCGTAGCTGCGAGGTTTGCGGTGTCCGGGCGGACAGTATCCGGACACTTTTTCGCGGAACCGGACACCGGTACGGTGAATCATCTCGTGTGGTTAGCTGGGCACACACCTTGCGATAGGTGGCGATGCTCCGATGATCCGCGATACCTCCGCGACCGACGTCATGCTCGCCAAGCCGAAGGTTTCTCGGCCCTGGCGGCGATGGCTGTCCACCATCGTGGTGGTCCTGGGGCTCCTGGCCGGTGTGGGGTACCTCGTCCGCCACTGGTTGGTCGCGTCCAAATCGATCGACATGTCGCGGCTGCGGATCGCCACGGTCGAGCAAGGCACGCTGGTTCGCGACGTGGTCGCCGATGGCCGCGTCGTCGCCGCGAATAGCCCGACGCTCTACGCGATCGCCGGTGGCTCGGTCGACTTCCACGTCCGCGCCGGCGACAAAGTGGTGCACGGCCAATCGCTCGCCACGATCTCGAGCCCCGAGCTTCAAGCCAAGCTCGCACAGGAGCAAGCAACGCTCGCCGGCCTCGAAGCGAGTGTCGGCCGCGCCGGCCTCGACATCGAGCACGGCCACGCGAACCAGCAGCGCGCGATCGCGCAGGCCGAGGTCGATCGCCAGACCGCCGCACGCGAGGTCGAGATCAACCAACAGATGTTCAGTCGGGGCGTGATCTCCGAGCTCGAGCTGCGCCGCTCCGAGGATCTCCTCAAGAAGGCCGACATCGTGCTCTCGCATGCGAAGATCGATGCCGGGCTCTCGGGCAAGGAGCTGACGTTCGATCTCGGAACCAAGACCCAGGACCTCGGCCGCCAGCGCTCGGTCGTCAAGGAGCTCGAGCGCCAGGTCGCCGCGCTCGAGGTCACGTCGCCGGTCGACGGCCAGGTCGGCTCGCTGCTCGTCGCGCAACGCACGGTCGTCACCGCGAACACGCCGATCCTCACGGTTGTCGACCTCGGCGCGTTCGAGCTCGAGATCCAGGTGCCAGATGCGTTCGCCCGCGACCTCGCACTCGGGATGGCCGCCGAGATTCGCTCCGGCACCGCGACGTTCCCCGGCCGCGTCCGCTCGGTCTCGCCCGAGGTCGTCGCGGGAAATGTCGCGACGCGCCTGGAGTTCGTCGACAAGCGCCCGGCCGGCCTCCGCCAGAACCAACGGTTGACCGCGCGGATCTTGATCGAAGAGCGGACGAACGTGATCAAGGTCGAGCGCGGCTCGTTCCTCGAAGCGGGCGGCGGCAACTTCGCATACTTCGTCGAGGACGGCATCGCCGAGAAGCGGCCGATCCGGACCGGCTCGATCAGCCTCGATGCCGTCGAGCTGCTCTCGGGCGCCAAGGTTGGAGATCAGATCGTCGTGAGCGGCACCGACACGTTCGGCACCGCGGAGCGCGTACGGCTCGCGAACTAGGAGAACCGCATGTTGCACATGAAAGATGTTTCGAAGGTGTACCGGACCGAGATGGTCGAGACCCACGCGTTGCGCGACCTCAACCTCGAGGTCCGTGCGGGCGAGTTCGTCGCGGTCACCGGTCCGTCGGGCTCCGGCAAGACGACGTTCCTCAACATCGCGGGCATGCTCGAGGAGCTGACCGGCGGCGTCTACACGCTCGACGGCGTCGACGTGAAGAGCCTCGATGACAAGGCGCGCTCGAAGCTACGCAACGAGAAGATCGGGTTCGTATTCCAGAGCTTCAACCTGATCCCCGACCTCAACTTGTTCGACAACATCGACGTGCCGCTCCGCTACCGCCGGATGAGCCGCGGCGAGCGTCACAAGCGGATCGAGACCGCGCTCGAGCGCGTCGGCCTCGCATCGCGCAAGAAGCATTACCCGGCCGAGCTGTCGGGCGGTCAGCAACAGCGGGTCGCGATCGCACGCGCGATCGCCGGTAACCCGACGCTGCTCCTCGCCGACGAACCGACGGGCAACCTCGATTCGCAGATGGCGCGTGAAGTGATGCAGCTGCTCGAGGAGCTCAACGAGCAAGGCACGATCGTCGTGATCGTCACCCACGATCCGGAGATCGCCGCACGCGCGCGCCGCAACGTCCATATCGTCGACGGCGTCGCCGCCGATGTCGAGCGTGGCCCCGCGCTCGTCCAGAAGGACGTCAAGAAGGCGTTCTCGACCGCGGAGACGATCGCGTGATGCTCGGGTACTACCTCGACCTCGCGTGGCGTTCGCTGCGTCGCAACTTCTCGCTGACGGTGCTGATGGTCCTCGCGATCGGCTTCGGCGTCGGGGCGAGCATGACGATGCTGACGGTGATGCACGTGCTCGCGAAGGATCCGATCCCGCAGAAGAGCAAGGTGCTGCACTACGTCCAGCTCGATCCTCGCCCGCTACGCGGTTATACGCCCGGCGAGGAGCCGCTCGAACAGTCGACGCGTCAGGACGCCGAGACGCTCGTCCGCGAGCATCGCGCGGATCACCAGGCGCTGATGACCGGCGGGTACGCGACGATCGTGCCTTCGAAAGCAGGGCTCGATCCGTTCAACATCGACGCGCGGTGGACCTCGAACGAGTTCTTCCCGATGTTCGACGTACCGTTCCTCAAGGGCGGCCCGTGGTCGGCGCAAGACGACGCGAATCACGGCAGGGTCGCGGTGATCGGAAAGGAGCTCGCGGAGAAGCTGTTCGGTTCGACCGACGTCGTCGGCTTCTCGCTGCGCGTCGAGACGACCGAGATGCGCATCGTCGGTGTGCTGGATAACTGGCAGCCGATCCCGCACTTCTACGACCTCATGACCGAGGCCTATGGTCAGGGCGAGCAGCTCTATCTCCCGTGGACCACCTCGATCGATCTCGACCTCGGTCACAACGGCAGCACGAACTGCTGGGACTCCAAGCACGATGACTCCAAGGCGCTCGGCGCACCGTGCGAATGGATCCAGCTGTGGGTCGAGCTCGACAGCGATGCCAAGGAAGTCGCGTATCACGACTTCTTGGCGAGCTACTGGGCGGATCAGGTTCGCGCGGGCCACTACGAACGGCCGGTCAACATCCGGCTGCGCAACGTCACGGACTATCTCGACTACAACAAAGTGATTCCCGCGGACGCGAAGCTCGGGACCGTCGTCGCGCTCGGCTTTCTGATCGTCTGTCTCGTCAATACGATCGGCCTGTTGCTCACGAAGTTCCTGCGCCGGTCGGCAGAGATCGGCGTGCGCCGCGCGCTCGGTGCATCGAGGGTGTCCATCTTCATGCAGCTGTTGATCGAGGCCGGCGTGATCGGGCTCGTCGGCGGCGTCCTCGGACTCCTGCTCGCCGGACTCGGCTTGTGGGCGATCCGTCACGGCGTCAGCGCATACGGCCACCTCGCACATCTCGACGTGACGATGCTCGCAGCGACGTTCGGGCTCGCGCTCGTATCGAGCGTGCTCGCCGGCCTCCTACCGGCATGGCGTGGTTGTCAGGTCGCTCCGGCCCTCCAGCTCAAATCGCACTGAGGATCCCATGGACTTCATCCCGATCATCTCCACGCTTCGCCGTCACCGCACGGCGTCGATCCTGATCATCCTCGAGATCGCGTTCACCTGTGCGATCGTGTGCAACGCGGTGTTCGTGATCCGGCAGCGGCTCGCGCTGATGGATCGCGACAGCGGGATCGCCGAAGCCGAGATCGTGCGCATCCAGATCGCCGGCATCGGCAAGAAAGCGGATCCCGGCGTCGTCACGCGCCAGGATCTCGAGGCGCTGAAGGCCGTGTCCGGTGTGAAGGATGCCGCGGTCACGAACATGGTGCCGTTCGGCAACTCGTCGTGGAACACGAGCATCTCGACGATCCCCGATGATCCCAGCGCACCGATCAACGTCGCGACCTACATGGGAAGCCGCGATCTGATCGAGACGCTCGGCGTGAAGCTGATCGCGGGCCGCGACCTCACGCCCGAGGAGTACGTGGAGTACTCGAACGGCGGTGGCTCGAACCTCCACATCGCGTCGATCCTGATCACGAAGGGCGTCGCCGAACGAATGTATCCGGGCCAGAACGCGCTCGGCAAGGTCTTGTACGTGTGGGGCAAGGAGCCGTCGACGATCGTAGGTATCATCGACACGCTCGCTCGCCCGAACGACTTTCAACCGACCGGCATGACGTACGCGATCGTCATGCCGCTCGACGTCGACTTCACGGTCGGCGGCAACTATCTCATCCGCTGCGATCCGGCACGTAAGGCAGAAGTCCTCGCGGCGGCCGAGGCCGCGCTCAAGAAGGTCGATCCGGTGCGCCTGGTCATGAAGCGCCAGACGTTCGCCGACGTCCGCAAGGAGCACTTCACCGAAGACCGCGCGATGGCATGGGTCCTCGGCATCGTCTCGATCTCGCTGCTCGTGATCACCGCGCTCGGCGTGATCGGGCTCGCGAGCTTCTGGGTCCAGCAACGGACCCGACAGATCGGCGTGCGGCGCGCGCTTGGAGCGACCCGCGGCGACATCCTGCGCTACTTCCAGACCGAGAACTTCATCCTCGCGACGGCGGGGATCGTGCTCGGCATGATCCTGGCGTACGGAATCAACCTGTGGCTGATGGGCAAGTACCAGGTCGAGCGCCTGCCGATGGAGTTCCTGCCGATCGGTGCGGGACTGCTGTGGTTCCTCGGCCAGGTCGCGGTCCTCGGGCCCGCGCTACGAGCAGCTGCCATCCCGCCCGCGATCGCCACGCGCTCCGTGTAGGCTCGACGCGTGGCCACCGCGCTCGTGATCGATGACAACCCCGCCGTTGCGACGGCGCTCGAGGTGTTGTTCTCGTTGCGCGATGTCCGCACGCTGAGCGCCGAGTCGCCGGCGGCCGGCCTCGACCTGCTCGCGAGCGAGTCGGTCGATGTCGTGATCCAGGACATGAACTTCCGCGCCGACACGACGTCGGGCGAAGAAGGCATCGCCCTGTTCAAGGCGATCCGCGCGCGGTTCCCCGACATGCCGGTGATCCTTCTGACGGCGTGGACGCAGCTCGAGGCTGCGGTCGAGCTCGTCAAGGCCGGCGCCGCAGACTACCTCGCGAAACCCTGGGACGACACGAAGCTGCTGACGAGCGTGCAGAACTTGCTCGAGCTCTCGGTGACCCGCCGGGAGCTCGCGCGCCGTAAAGCCGACGAGAATCGCCGGAGGACCGAGCTCGAGCTGCGCTACGACCTGCGCGACGCGGTGTTCGCGGATCCGGCGATGGAGCGGGTGGTCGCGCTCGCGTGTCAGGTCGCGCGCGCCGATGTGCCGGTGTTGATCACCGGACCGAACGGCGCCGGCAAGGAGAAGATCGCGGAGATCGTGCAAGCGAACTCCGCCGTGCGCACGGGTCCGTTCGTCACGCTCAACTGCGGCGCGCTGCCGTCGGAGCTCCTCGAGGCCGAGCTGTTCGGTGCCGAGGTTGGCGCGTACACGGGCGCGAATCGCGCGCGCGAGGGCAAGTTCGACTCCGCCGATGGCGGCACGCTGTTCCTCGACGAGATCGGCAACCTGTCGCCGAACGGCCAGATGAAGCTGTTGCGCGTGCTCGAGACCGGCCGGTTCGAACGACTCGGCTCGAACAAGGAGCGCCAGGTCAAGGTCCGCGTGATCAGCGCGACAAACGCCGACCTCGACACGATGATCCGCGCGGGCACGTTCCGCGAGGATCTGTTCTACCGCCTCAACACGATCGAGATCCGCGTGCCCCCGCTGGCCGAGCGCGCGGACGACATCCTCCCGCTCGCCCGCCACTTCCTCGCCGCGGACAAGAAGCTGAGCACCGCGGCGTGTGCGGCGTTGCGCGCGCATGGCTGGCCCGGCAACGTGCGCGAGCTCAAGAACACGCTGCAACGCGCGGCCCTGCTCGCGACCCATGCGGAGCTGACGCCCGCGGATCTCGGCCTCGCTGCCGTCGCGGCACCGGCGGCGACCGAAGACCTCGATCGGCCGACCGTCGAAGCAGCGCTCGCTCGCGCGGGTGGCGTGATCGCGCAAGCTGCGGCGGAGCTCGGCTTGAGTCGGCAGGCGCTCTACAGGAGGATGGAGAAGCTCAACATCCCTCGCGAGTGATGGCCGACAAACGCTCACGTATCTCGTTGTCCTGGCGGCTCGGCATGCTCGCGTTCGTGATCGCCGCGCTCGCGGTGGCGTGCGTGCTCGAGCTCGAGGTCATGTTCGACGATCCGGTGTTCGCCGCGGCCGTGACGCTGTTGATCTTCTTGCCGATCGCGTTCTGGGCCACTGGGCGCGTGCTCGCTCCGGTCAAGGCGATGTTCCGGGCGCTCGCGGGCACGGTCACGAGCTACCGCGATGGTGACTTCGCGTTCGGGCTCGCGTGGAAGCGCGACGACGAGGTCGGCGAGCTGGTCGACGCGCACAATGCGCTCGGCGCCACGTTGCGAGGCCAACGCGAGGCGCTCGTCCAGCGCGAGCTGCTGCTCGACACGATGGTCCAGAACACACCGGTCGCGATGCTGCTCGTCGATCACGCCGACCACATCGTCTACGGCAACCTCGCGGCACGTCAGCTGCTCGGCGTGGGCCGCCGGCTCGAGGGCGTGAAGCTGGCGACGCTGCTCGAGGTCGCACCGGAGGCGTTGCGCGAAGCGGTCGACCGCGGCGGCGATGGTCTGTTCGTCGTCGAGCGCGATGACGAAGAAGAGATCTTTTATCTCGCGCGCAGCGGATTCCGGTTGAACGGCCGCGCGCACGAGCTGTTCGTGCTGCGCCACCTGACCGTCGAGCTCCACCGCCAGGAAGTCCGGACCTGGAAGAAGGTGATCCGGGTGATCAGCCACGAGCTCAACAACTCGCTCGCCCCGATCGCCTCGCTCGCCCACTCCGGCGGCGAGCTCGTGAAGCTGGGGAAGCTCGAACAACTCGACAAGGTGTTCGCGACGATCGCCGAGCGCGCGAAGCATCTCGAGCAGTTCATCTCGGGCTACGCGCGGTTCGCGAAGTTGCCGGCCCCGCGGCCGGAGGCGCGCTCGTGGCGCGAGCTGGCCGATCGGTTGCGCGCGCAGGTCGCATTCGAGATCGAGGGACCGCTACCCGAGCAACCCGGCCGCTTCGATCCGGCCCAGCTGGAGCAGGCGCTCGTCAATCTGCTGCGCAACGCGCACGAGTCGGGATCGCCGGCCGGTGACATCGGCCTGCGCGTGCGCAAGCTTCACGCGGCGGTCGCGATCGAGGTCAGTGACCGCGGCCAGGGCATGAGCGAGACCGTGCTGTCGAACGCGCTCTTGCCGTTCTACTCGACGAAGCGCGGCGGCACCGGCCTCGGCCTCGCGCTCGTCCGCGAGATCGCGGAAGCGCACGGGGGCCGAGTCGCGCTCGCAAATCGTACCGGTGGCGGGTTGATCGTGACGGTCACGCTGCCGCAGTCATAGCCGTCTACTCAGAGTCGATAGTGTAATTGCAGCAGCGAGTAGCCCGAGCTCTCGCCGTCGGCGCCGAACGCGAGCATCTGGAAGCGATTCGTCAGGATCAGCTCGAGGTGCGAGGTCGCGAACCAGTGCGCGTTGAGGTCGACGGCCTCTTGATCGAGCAGCTTGTACGCGAGGTTCTCGTGGTAGTCGTTCAGGCCCAGATCGATCATGAACGGGCCGATGAAGTACGAGCCGATCGCGGTCGCGACGATCTGATTCTCGATCCCGCCAGCATCGATTTTGTGGTGGACGAACTGGACGTCGGCCTGAATCAGCACGTTGCCTCCGAGCGCCTGCTTGCCGACGACACCGACGTACGTGGTCTTGTCGTCGGGCGTGATGTCGACCTTCGCCTCGACGCCCGCACTCGTCTTCTCCGTCACCCGCACCTCCGCGTATAGCGCACCGCCGTTACCGCGCTCGATCGAGTCCTTGAAGATCGGATCGTGGATGAATCCCGTCGCGTGGATCTCGTACTCTGGTTTGACGAGCTCGACCGCCACGCCGTAGGTCTCGCCGTACAGCGGTGACCCACCGTAGCGCCGGTCGTAATACGGGTGCTCGGCCTCGCGCAGTCCGAACACCGGCATGAACCGACCGAGGCGCACGAACAGCCCGTCGGTCTCGCCAGGGTTCTGCTGCCACTGGACCCAGTGCTCGCGCGACGCGAACAGCGTTGCGGTGGTGTTGCCGTCCTGCGGATCGCGAATGCCGGCGGTGACGTGGACCGAGTACGCGCCGAACGTCGCCGCCGCGTAGACATCTGCCTGCATCGGGAACACGACGAAGCCCTTGTCATCCGTGTCGCTCTGATCGAAGCCGCCCGCGCCGCGGACGTCACCGCCGAGCTCGAGCCAGGTCGGTAGCGGCAGCTTCTTGTAGAAAACCTCCGGCGCGGTGCCCCACTGAGACATGGTCTCCGCGGTGGCGAGCCCGTTCTCCGAGAGCAGACCGCCGCCCGCCGGCGAGAGATGGCACGCCGAGCACGTCTGATCTTTGACGAGCTGGAACTGCGGATATGCCACCGCGGCACGTGATGCTGCGAGCACGACAATGACGATGACGAGAGCGCGCATCAGTTGAGCCCCGGTGCGTCGTCGCGGATCCATTCGCGGATCAACACGATGTCCTTGTTCGACAGCGCTTGATCGAGTGGCATCCGATCGCCCTCGATGTCCTTATCGTCGATGACCTTGTAGAGGTACGACAGATTCAACGCGTCGTCGCCGCACGGGAACGTCTCCGCCGGCTCCAGCTGCTCGCACGTGAACACGAGGTCGGTGTGGGTGACCGTCATCGTCGTGCGCGCGCCATCGACGCTGTCGAACACGTCGCCCTTCACGGCCTTCAGCGCGGAGTGGCACTGGGCCGTGCCGCAGCTCGGCTTGAGGATCGCCTGGGTGATGAACTCGAACGTCTGAGGCCGGTCGTCGCTGGTGTCGCTCGAGACGTTACAGCCTGCGATCAGCAGGACACATAGCCACATCTTCACGTTCATCAAGAGGCGTCCTCGCTGCGAATGTCGCGCCACGCCCCGACGCTCGCCAACTTCTCTGCCCACCCGATTTTGCAGGGTCGACCCTACAACCTGTTGCGGGGAGAAGCCGACAACGAGGCGGAAAGCGCCGCGTTTTCACTCCCATGTCCGCATGGTTGGTCCGGTTTAACTGGCCGCGGTCTTGCTGAATCAACCGTCGTCATGACCATGCGAAGCACGTTGCCCCACGTCGCTCGTCTCGCCCTGCTGTTGGGCGCGACGAGTTGCACCGGTCCTAGCTACGACAGCTCGACGCCGTTCGTCGGGGACCCACCCGAGGTCTACGTCGCGAAGGTCAAGAACATCCTGGTCGGCCTGCCGCCCTCCAGTGAAGAGATCGCCGCCATCGATGCCGATCCGAATGCACTGCCGCAGCTGATCGACACGTGGATGGCCACGCCGCAGTACCAGCAGAAGATGATGGTGTTCTTCGAGCTGGCGTTCCAGCAGACCCAGATCACGGACGCGAACTTCATCGACATCGCGCCGCCGAACGGCCTGCCGAACAACAACAAAGAGATTCCGCTGCTCGTTCAGAATGCGCGCGAGAGCTTCGCGCGCACCGTGCTCGAGCTGACCGCGAAGGGCCAGCCGCTCACCGACGGCTTCAAGACGAAGCGCTTGATGATGACGCCCGCGCTGATGCAGCTCTACGCGTTCTTCGAAGCTCATCAGGCCGACGACAACGCGAAGATCACGGACACGTTCGCGAAGGCGAACCCGACGCTGACGTTCACGCTCGAAAATTCGGCCGGGCCGATTCCGATCGCGCAAACGCTGACCGTCGGCGGCGCTAACTACATGCATTGGTACAACCCGGACCTCGCGACGCAGATGTATCCGGATCCGACGTGCAACTTCGTCGATCCGATCACCGTCACGGTCAGCTCGGATCAGCTGTATCGGCTGATCTACGGCGAGATTCCGCCGCACAAGGTCGGCACGGTCGCGTGCCCGGTCCGCGGCGGTACCGGCAAGGGCACGCAGATGCTCGATACCGATTTCACCGACTGGAAGATGGTGACGATCCGGCCGCCGAAGGCCGGCGAACAACCGACCGCGTTCTACGATCTACCGACGCTGCGCAGCACGACCGAGCTCGTCGTGCGAACGCCGCGGCCCGGCTTCTTCTCGACGCCGGCATTCCAGGCAAACTGGCCGACCAACTCGTCGAACCAGATGCGCGTCACACTCAACCAGGCGCTGATCGTCGCGACCGGCATGCAGATCGACGGCAGTGATGGCACCCAGCCCGGGATGACGCCCGGCCTCGACCAGGAGCACGCCGGTACCGGCACCGTGTGTTACGGCTGCCACCAATTGCTCGACCCGACGCGATCGATCCTGTCGTCGACGTACTCGTGGTTCTACAACCCACAGACCGATACGACGCTGACGAAGCAGCCCGGCCTGTTCGCGTTCCAGCACGTGATCGCGCCGATGTCGACGATCGATGACTTCGCGAGCATCCTCGCAACCCACCCGCTCGTCCCCGGCGCGTGGGCGCAGAAGCTCTGCTACTACGCGAACTCGGCCGCGTGCGATCCGAGCGACCCGGAGTTCCAGCGCATCGTCAGCGACTTCTCGTCGGGCGGGCTGCAGTGGAACGCGCTCGTCAAGGAGCTGCTGAGCTCGCCGATCACGACGAACGTCACCGAGACCAAGACGTACGCGACGAACAGCGAGGTGATCGCGGTGTCGCGCCGCGACCACCTTTGCGCGCAGCTCGATAACCGGCTCGGCTTCGTCGATATCTGCCAGCTCGACGAGAGCAGTCAGGTCGGCGTCGCGAAGAGCACGATCTCGCAGATCGTGAGCGGCATGCCGTCGGATGGCTACGGCCGCGGCGGCACGATTCCGGTCCTGCCGAACCAGCCGACGCTGTTCTATCGCGGCGGCCTCGAGAACATCTGCATCCAGGTCGCGGCGCAGGTGATCGACGCGAAGGCGAACCCGAAGCAACCGGGCGCCAAGATGTGGTCGAGCGCGCAGCCCGCCGCCGCGATCACCGACTTCGTCTCGCTCGTGATGGGCCTGACCGCGAACGACCCGCGCACTGCCGATGTCTCGGCCGCACTGACCGCACACTTCGCCGCCGCCAAGAGTGGAGGCGCCACGGCAACCGATTCGCTGCGTTCGACGTTCGTCGCAGCGTGTCTGTCGCCGTCGTTCATCGGGATCGGGATGTAAGGAGCCGCCATGACCTTCTCTCGCCGCAGCATCTTGAAATCGACCCTGTTCGGAACCGGCCTGCTCGGGCTTCGTTCGCTTGCCACCGGCATCCCGGTCTCGATCCTGAAGAAGGGACCGGCCGCATTCGCCGACGATTCGATGACGTGTGTGGATCCGTCGAAGGCGCAGTTCGTGATCCTCGCGACGTCGGGCTCCGGCGATCCGCTCAACGCGAACGCCCCCGGTACGTATGGAACCGGCCCGCTCGCGACGATCGCGCACAACCTCGACCCGACGATGAAGGCGACGTCGCTGTCGCTCGGCGGTGTCGCGACGACGGCCGCGCTGCCGTGGGCGACCCCGGCCGCCGGCGGTCAGCTGCCGCAGTACGTGCTCGATCGGATGACGGTCTGGCACCTGATGACGAACACGCCGGTCCATCCGAAGGAACCGGACGTGCTGTCGCTGATGGACACGACCGCGCCGAAGGAGATGCTGCCGTCGCTCCTCGGCAAGCAGCTCGGGCCGTGTCTCGGCACGATCCAGAATCAGCCGATCACGCTCGGTGCGAATTCGCCGAGTGAAGGTCTCAGCTTCGGCGGTCAGGCGCTGCCGATCATTCCGCCGCTCGCGCTGAAGGCGACGCTCGCGAACCCGAACGGAACGCTCGCCGGGATCACGAGCCTGCAGAAGCTGCGCGACGACACGCTGTCGCAGATCAGCGATATCTACCGGCGGACCGCGACGAAGGCGCAGAAGTCGTACCTCGACTCGGTGATCACATCGCAGACCCAGATCCGGAGCATCGATCAGAATCTGCTCGACGCGCTCGCCGGCATCACCGACAACAGCGTCGCGTCGCAGATCACCGCGGCGATCGTGCTGATCCAGATGAACGTGACGCCGGTCGTCGCGATCCACATCCCGTTCGGCGGTGACAATCACAACGACACCGCGCTCGTGAACGAGGCGGCGCAGACCACGAGTGGGCTCGCCTCGATCGCGGTGCTGATGAGCCAGCTCCAGACGATGGCGAACGCGCGGGGTGCACTGATCGATCAGGTCACGTTCGCGTCGCTCAACGTGTTCGGCCGGACGATCGCGGCAGGCAACATCGACGGCCGCCAGCACAACCCGAACCACCAGGTCTCGCTCACGATCGGCAAGCCGTTCAAGAGCGGCATCATCGGCGGCATCGCGCCGGTCGGTAACGACTTCGGTGCGACCGCGATCGGCACGATCGCACCGACGGACTCGCTCGCGTCGTTCGGCAAGACGTTGATGAAGGCGACCGGCTCGAACGACGACTTCATCGCGAAGGTGATCACGTCTGGAACCGTGATTTCCAAGGCGCTCGCATGAAGTGGTGGCTCGCGCTCGCTGCGCTCGGCGCGTGCGGCACCCCTCCGCCGGAGTGGGGACCGGATGCCGGCGCGTGCGTCGCGTACGCGCCCGCTCCGGGCTTCGATCTGATGGCTCCGGCGATGTCGTTCAAGACGAACGTGATGCCGGTGTTGACCGCGAGCTGCTCGTCGGCGAGCTGTCACGGGGTCGCGACCGGAGCCCAAGGCGGCTTGTTCCTCGGCGCTCAGCTCGAGAAGGGCGCCGATTCCGCGCAGGTCTTCAGGTCGCTCGTCGGGCCGATGGCCGGCGAGCTCGGCTCGATGCCGTACATCACCGCGGGAGATCCTGCGCACAGCTACGTGATGCACAAGCTCGACGGCGATCAGTGCATGTTCGCCGAGACGTGCGCGAACCACACGTGCAACGACACGATGCCGCGCGATGGCCAGTTGCCTGTCGAGACCCGCGACATCGTACGCCGCTGGATCGCGCAAGGCGCTCCGAACAACTGACGCGTCAGCGAGCTTTGTCGGCCGCGGCTTTGTCGGCCGCGGCGGGCGCCTGGACGCAGCCCGAAAGATCGCCCGCGACGTGATCGCGATAGTACGTGGCGTCTTGGCCCGCGATACGCGTCGCGATCGCCTTCGCGTTCTCGCAGTCTCCACGCTGCGCAGCCCGGCGCGCCTGGCCGGCGAGCTGGTCGACGAGCACGCGGCTCGGCGGGAGGGCGGCGGCTTTCTTGGCGTCGGCCCTCGGCGCCACGCCTGTGCTGTCAGTCTCGAATGCCGCTTCGGTGCGAGGTGTGGACGTCGGCGCGACGCTGCCCGTCGGCCCGGCGATGCCCTTGCCGCCGGAAGTGTGCTCCGTCGGGTGACGATGCACCGGCGGAGGACTCAGCTGCTGCTTGTCCTTCGTCGCGCCGGTCTCGGGCACAACGCTCGGCGAGACGGTCGCGGGAGCCACGGGTGGCGGAGCACCACCGATGTCGAGGTTCGAGTGCGGCAGCTCCTTTTCCTGAACCGGCGCGCTGGTCGGCGCCTTCTCGATCGCGTCGTGCTTCGTGAGCAGCACCGCGCCACCGATCAACACCAGCAGGCTCGCGAGAGCGAGCACCGGCGGCCGGCGAAGCTGGTCGAACATCCGCTTCCACCACGGTGCAGGCGCCATCTCCATCGCCTGCGAGCGCGCGGCCGCCATCAGCGCCGACACGCCGCTATCCGGAGGATCCTCGTCGTTGTCGCGCATCGCCAACCAGACCGCGCGCAGTGCCTTCACCTGCGGGTCGTCGGGAGCCTCGTCCGCCATCAAGGCGCGACCTTCGCGAGATCCTTGTACTCGTCGAGCTCGAGCCGCAGCTTCTCGAGCGCGTAACGCATGCGGCTCTTCACGGTGTTCTCGGGAACGCCGACGACATCCGCGATCTGCTTGAACGGCATGTCGAGGAACTCGCGCATCAGGAACACTTCGCGCTGATCCTCGGACAGCGCGCCGATCGCCCGCTGCATCTGCTCGTGGAGCTGCTTGTTGACGCTCTTGCGATCGCTGGCCATCTCGTTGCCGGGGATCACATCCATCAACGTGCCGCTCTCTTCGCTGGAGTCCATGGGAGCATCCAGCGACGCGTGCTTGCGATGTTTGCGTCTCCTAGTCTGGTCAACGCACAAGTTCCTCGCGATGGTGTAAAGCCACGTCGTGAACTTGGCCTGGCGCTTGTAAGCCTCGGCGCCTTTGATGACGCGCATGAAGGCCTCTTGTAGGAGGTCCTCCGCCGTTTCCCGGTCCCCGACGAACCGCAAGATGAAGTTGAACACCGGCTTGCGGTGACGCGACAACAAGACCTCGAAGGCGCGAACCTCGCCCTTCTGGTACATGACCATCAGGTCTTCGTCGGCTTGATCGTTGAACATCTTTGCCCGCAGGCGAGTCGGCGATGCGTCGTCGACACTAACACGGTCCCAACGCCCGGGCCGTTAGACCCTTACGACGTCTGGCACGTTGGACAGTAAAACGTGACCCGTCCTTGGAGGACGGATCGGCGGATCTTCGTCTTGTCCCGCGGGCACGGCTCGCCGTCGCGGCCATAGACCCACAGGTACTCGTCGTTTTCGCCGTACGCCCCGGTCGCATCGACGAAGTCGCGCAGGCTGGTCCCGCCCTTCGACAGCGCGCGGTCGAACACCTCGTGGATCGCCTCGGCGAGCAGCTTCGCCTTCGCGAGCGTCAGCTTGTGCGCGCGGGTCGTCGGCCGCAGCTTCGCGCGCCACAGCGCTTCGCTCGCGTAGATGTTGCCGACCCCCGCCACGATGGATTGGTCCAGCACGAACGCCTTCAAGGTTGCCTGCTTCTTGCGCGACTTTTGAAATAGATATTCGCCCGAGACCGGCTCGAACAAGCCATCGGGTCCGAGCACGGCGAGGCCCTCGTGCTCCTTCTCCTTGCCACGTTCGACGACATCGACCTGACCGAACCGGCGC
This sequence comes from Deltaproteobacteria bacterium, assembly GCA_040004535.1. GTDB lineage: Bacteria > Myxococcota_A > Polyangia > Haliangiales > Haliangiaceae > JABFXX01. Next base: position 5,970 of record JBDUAS010000102.1, on the reverse strand, counting down.
GCGTCGACGAAGCGCAGCTCGCGCTCGCCGAGATCCAACACGACGTGCGTGTGCTTCACCTTCGGCGCGCCCTTCTTCACGAGCAGCGTGCGACCGGTCATGCCGAGATGAACGAGGAGCGTCTTCGGCGTGTCCGTCTCGATCAGGAGGTACTTGCCGTGGCGATGGATCCTCGTGATCGTCGCGCCCGCGAGTTGCTGGAGCTTCGCGCGCGGCGGCCTGCGAGCCATGTGGAGGCCCTTGCCACTGGTCCACGCGCTCGCGATCTTCGCGCCCACCATCGGGGCCAGCGTGCGCCGCACCGTCTCGACTTCAGGCAGCTCGGGCATGCCGCTGCTTAGCACGGGAATCTCGCGCGACGCCGGCCGGTATGGCTTCCACGATGCGCATCGCGGCCGTGTTGATCCTCGCAGCGTGCAGTTCGGCTCCGGCCGTCCGTGCTCCGGCACCGCCGCCCGATGTGAAGCAGATGAGCCACGCGCTGATCGATGCGTTCGATCGCGGTGACGCGAAGGCGTTCGAGGCCGCGCTATCGCCGGGGTTCGTCCACGCCGAGGAAGGTGATCCTTCCGACCGCGCACAGGAGGTCGCGAAGCTCGCGAAGTACGATCCGAAGAAGCCGCACGTCGTCGAGCGAACGTGGACGAACGAGCACGTGTTCGCGAAAGGCGACGAGGCGGTGTTCATCGGCCAGGCTTCCGAGCACGACTCCGGTGGCCGTGGTGGGCGCGTCTACGACGGGCGCTACACGCTGGCGTGGCACTGGGACGGCCGCGCGTGGAAGCTCGGGCTGTGGACGTGGCAGCGGGCTGGCTCGTCCGCCGAGACCGACAGCTGGAACGACGTGTTCAAGCACGGCACCGGGTTCGAGAAGGCGCCGAATCAACTACTCGTGAAGACCGCGGGCCAACTCCCGCGTGGCACGGCGCTCGATATCTTGTCGGGACAAGGCCGCAACGTGCTCTACCTCGCGAGCGCAGGTTGGAAGGTCACCGGCATCGACTTCTCACACGAGGGCATCGAACAGACCCGCGATGCAGCACGAGCGAAACACGTCGACGTAGAGCTGATCGAGGACGATATCGAGAAGGCCGATCTCGGCTCTGCGAAGTACGACCTCGTCACGATGATCTACGCAGGTAGCGACGCGAAGACCGTCGCGAAGGCGCAGCAGGCACTGAAGCCCGGCGGCACGTTCGTGTGCGAGTACTTCGCCGCGACCGACGGCGGCGGCTCGAAGGGCTGGCAGGGCTTTCACCGCGGCGAGCTCGCGAAGCTGTTCGCCAACGGCTACGAGATCGTGCGCGACGAAGTCGTCGAGGATTCGCCCGACTGGGGCGGAGGCAAGGAGCCGCTCGTGCGATTCGTCGCGCGAAAACGCTAGCCTCGCGGGTCGTGGAGCTTTCCGGTCGTCAGCGGTAGCGAAGCCGCGAGGGCGCCGAATTCGGGGATGTCGAGCGTCTCGCCGCGGCGCATGCCGTCGATCGACGTGGCGACGAGCGCAGCATCGACTTCTTGATCGGCCCACATCGCCTTGAGCGCATTGCGCAGGGTCTTGCGGCGCTGGCCGAAGGCGGCATGGACGACGGTCGAGTAGTGCTTGTCGTTCGCGATCGGCGTGCGCGGTTGCGCGAGCGGGACGAGCTTGAGCACCGTGGAGTCGATCTTCGGCGGCGGTAGAAACGACCCGGCCGACACTTTGACGACCGTCGAGATGTCGGCGTAGGTCCGGAGCATCACGCCGATCGCGCCGTACTCCTTGGTCCCGGGCTTCGCGACGATCCGATCGGCCATCTCCTTCTGGATCATCACGACGCAGTGGCGAACGTCCGCGCGGGCGTCGATCACGCGGAACATCAGCTGCGACGCGATGTGATACGGCAGGTTGCCGCACACGACGATCGGCTCGCCGCGCCACTTCGCGACCATGCGGAGGTCGTAGCGCATCGCATCGACCTGCTCGATCTCGAGGTTGTCGACGGTGCCGAGCTCGGCCCTCAGCACCTTGACCATGTCGGGATCCATCTCGAGTGCGATCACCTTGCCGGCGGTGACGCGCTCGACGAGCTGCGCGGTCAGCGTCCCCAGGCCGGCACCGATCTCGACGATCCAATCCTCGTCGGACGACACGGTCGCGTCGGCGATCGCACGCAACGCGCGCTCGGAGATCAGAAAGTTCTGCCCGAACTGCTTCTTCGCGCGCAGGTTGTACTTGTCGAGCAGGATCCGCGCGTCGGGGAACGGGCCGAGGAGGTCGCGCGCGCTGCGCTTGGAAGGCTCGTCGGTCATGGTGCGGGACGTGCGAGCGGTGCGTTGGGGGTGGCGTCGAGGTCGAGGCCGGCACGCTCGCCGCGGATCAGATGGTAATGGCCCGCCGCGGCGATCATCGCGGCGTTGTCGGTGCACCTCGCCGGCGGCGGGATGTAGACCCGGAAGTCGTCCTCGGCGCCCGCGGCGATCATCGCGGCGCGCAGACCGGAGTTCGCGGCGACGCCGCCGCAGACCTGGACGTGATGGAGGTCGAGCTTGCGCGCGGCGCGGCGCGTCTTGCGTACGAGGACCTCGACGATCGCGGCCTGATAGCTCGCGCACAGATCGGCGAGCGCTTGACCGTCGGGCTCGCCGTGCGCGCGGACGTGATGGAGCAGCGCGGTCTTCAAGCCACTGAACGAGAAATCGAAGCCGTGGTGCTCGAGCGTCATCGAGCGCGGGAACGGTACCGCGTTCGGATCACCGGTCCGCGCCAGCTTGTCCAGCGCAGCGCCGCCTGGATAGCCGAGGCCGAGCAGCTTCGCTCCCTTGTCGAATGCTTCACCGGCGGCATCATCGCGCGTACGGCCGAGCTCGACGAGTACGCCATGATCATCGACTCGCACGAGCGAGGTATGACCGCCCGAGACGATCAACGCGAGGTGCTGCAGCGGCGGCGGCTCCGGCTCGAGATAGACCGCGCTGAGGTGGCCTTCGAGGTGATGCACGCCGACGAGCGGCAGCTCGGTGACCCACGCTAGCGCCTTCGCGGTCTGGAGACCGACGAGCAACCCGCCGATCAACCCCGGTGCATTCGTGACCGCGATGCCGTCCAGCTCCTCGAGCGGGATGCCGGCGCGTTCGAGCGCGGCCTGGACGACCGGCACGACATTGAGGATGTGTGCGCGCGATGCGAGCTCCGGCACGACGCCGCCGTAGCGCGCGTGGACCTCGTGCTGCGATGCGACGATGTCGGAGAGCACGCGCGTGCCGTCCTCGACGATCGCCGCGGCGGTCTCGTCGCACGAGCTCTCGATGCCGAGCACGCGGAACGTCATGGCGACGGTGCCGCCAGGAGCTGGCGCACGGTATCGGCGTCTTTGTCGTTCGGTGCGAGCTCGAGATACTTTTCGAGCTCGGGACGCGCGTCGGCGTTGCGGCGAGCCGACATCAGGATCATGCCGAGCTCGTGGTGCGTCATGTAGTAGCCGGGGGCGAGGTCGCGCGCGCTGGTCGCCGCCGTGATCGCGTCGTCCGTGCGGCCGCTGCGCTGGAGTGCACGGGCTTGGACGAGATACGCCTGCGCAGTCCGCCGGAGCTTCAGCGATTGTTCGGCGAGGTCGAGTGCGCGAGCGGTGTCCCCGTCGGCGAGCGCGGCGGCGGCTTCGTCCTTGAGTCGCGACGCTTCCTTGTTGTGATCGACGCCGGCATCGGCAGTCGGGGTGACGCGTACGCCGGCATCTGGTGCTACCGCGATGCGTACGCCCGCGTCTGGGCGTTGCACGAGGACTCCAGCATCGATCGCGGCGACCCGCACCGCGGCATCGGGCCCGGGCGCGAGCGCGCCGGCATCGATCACCGCCGCGACGTCCATGGCCGCATCGGGCTCGAGCGCGAGCTGCGTCGCATCGACGACGTGCATGTCCAGCTCTCCAGCGTCTCGGAGCGCCGAGACCGCAGGCTGATGACGATGCTTGTGAACGTAGAGATAGACCGCCATGCCCGCCATCAGTGACGCGAGCACGACGAGCACCATCACCAGCGCGCCCGGGCCGGCGGGCCGCGCGACACCACCGGCGACCGAGTACCGCGGCGGTAGCGGCAAGCTCGGCGTCGCGGCCGCCGGTTCGACGGCATCGAACGATGCCGATTCCGGCGAGATCGGTTCCACCGCCTGGACATCGCTCGTGAGTGGAACCTCGCGCGTGATCCGGCGCGGCAGGATCGTGACGAGCTCGCGCTCGTGGTCGGCACGCGGCGAAGCTCCCGCTGCGCGCGGGGACGTATCGAGCTCGCCCGAGGTCTCGGCACGGTCGTGACCGTGCGAGCTCGTCATCCGCAGTCCGGTCGTGTCGCGTCGCGCGATGAACGGAGGCCGCTCGGGTTCGGTCGGTTCTTCTGGCTCGTCGTCGAAGCTCGCGCCGCTCGGCTCGTCCTCTGACTCGATCGCCATCGGTACGCCGGAATCGTCGTCAACGATCTCGGCATCTGGCGCGGCGTGGATCGGATCCGAGCCGTCATCGCCCGAACGCTCGGGCCTCGCCCTCGCCGGCCGCTCGCTGTCCTCTGTCGCGCTGTCACTGGAAGCCGCCGCCAAGATCTCTTCATCCGTCGGCAACGGAATCTCGGCGCTCGCATCTGCGCGCCGGATCGCATCCTTGATCCCGGGCGGCACGCTCTTCGGTCGCTGTCGTGGCCCGCCCTCTTTCTCGACGACTCCGCGCGCGTTCTCGATCCGAGGATCGGTCTCGCGTGGTTGCTTCACCTGCACCCGCGCGAGCGGCCTCGGCTCGGGCAGCGACGAGATCAGATCGCTCTCGAACAAGGACGGATCGATCGCCTGCGCCGCCGCGACTGCTTCGTCGATCAGCCGGAGGCTCGAGTTGCGATAACCGCCCATCAGCGGGCCCGGGACGGCTTCTTCCGACAACACCTCGGACTCGCCGACCTCGACGGACCCCGACGCTGTGGCCGGTGCATCTTCGACCGGCGGTGGAGCCGCAATGGGTGGCGCGCTCGGAGCTCTCGGTCGCGGCGCCGGCTCGTCGAGATCGTGATCCACGTTCATCGGTCCCGACGCGACCCTTTCGATCGGTGTCGGCGAGCTCTCCACGATCACGAGCGGCATCGGCTTGCCGGTATCGCGCCGTGGTCGTTGGTCTGGATCGAGATCGACGAGCAGGCCCTCGAAGTACAGCTTCGAGATCGCCTGGAGGCACTCGAGGTCGCCGAAGTCGCTCGCGTCGATCACCTCGAGCAGCGAGCGCTTGCCGTCGATCACGCGCAGGATCGGGTTGTTGTGGTCCGGCACTTCGCCGAGCCGGCCGGCGAGCTCCGGCGTGTCGATCTCGAAGCGATGCGTGAGCGGCGGCAATTGCTCGAGCAAGCGCGACCACTCGTCGAGCCGCCGCATGCCCTCCATCAACAAGCCTTGCGAGCTCGTCGCGATCACCTCGCGCCGGCGAACCGTACGGAACACGACCTCGAACTCGCCCTCGCTCCAGGTCAGCAGCCGATACACCGCGTCCTCGCCTTGCAGCGAGCCTGCCTCGGCGTCGATCACCTTGCCGTCGCGAAAGTAGATCGCGGCGGTGCGGTGGCGATCCGCGACGAACTGGATCACGCCCGATTTGCGACTCACCTCGATGGTCTGGATCACGTCGACGACCGGCATGTCGGCGACGCGACCGGCGAACCGCACGCCGTCCTTACGCTCGTCGAAGTGCGCGCGCTGGCGCTTCTGGAGCAGGATGTTGATTCGCGTGACGATCTCTTTGATGTAGATCGGCTTGGTCAGGTAGTCGTCGACGCCGAGCTCGAGGCCGCGGATCTTGTTCTCGATCGCGGTTTCGGCCGTGAGAAAGACGAACGGGATCTCGGCCCAGTCGGGCGAGCCGCGCACGCGACGGCGCAACTCGAAGCCATCGAGGTCCGTCGGAAACTTCGTCTCCGAGATGATCAGGTCCGGCGTGTCGAGCTCGAGCTTGTCGAGCGCGTCCG
>JBDUAS010000590.1:0-2062 GCA_040004535.1 Deltaproteobacteria bacterium | reverse complement strand
CCTTCGACCCGAAAGCCCTTGAACGGCCAGGTGTTCTCCTGGATGTCGGGCTCGTGGCCGGTGAACAGCTTCAAGAACAGGGTCAGGCCGCGCTTGGTCCCGCGGATCCGGTAGAGGTCGACGGCGCGCTTCACGAGCGCGCGCTTCTGGGCCTCGGGCCAATCGAGATCGACCGTAAACGCGGTCCAGTGCGACAGCCACTGCAAGAACTCGGGAGGCGCGACGTGTGGATCGTAGAACCGCCAACCGTCGGTCAGGTTCGTGTCGACCGAGTCGAACATGTGCTCGAACACGAAGCACAGGTCGCGCACCATGTTGCGGCCCACTGCATCGCTGCGGCGATAGATCGCCGGCAGGTGCTCGAGGTAGCCGCGGCGAGCGATCCAGATCGTGACCTCGGTCGTCTCGTAGACCATCTGGCCGCGCGCGGGGCGCTGGTCGAGCACGGTGTCGCGGTCCTCGTACGACTCGCGATACAGGACGACGATCTTCTTCAACCCCGTGTCCTCGAGGAGGATGCGCGCCTTCTCCAACGTCTTGTTCGAGACGTCGGGGACGCGGACGACGCGGCGGCTGAGGACCTCGGTGACCATTCAGGCGACCATTACTTGATGTCGTCGCGGACCTTCTCCGCGAGCGAGATGTGAACGAGGAACGGCAGCTCGTCGTCCTCGATGCGCAAGTGTTCGACGCTGACGTTACGAAGCTCGTCGCGCAGCTCGACGGTGTCGACACCCTCGACTCCGGGCACTTCTTCGACCAGGTGAATGATTTCGGCTTTTAGCACCGGCCGGCCGAATTCCCAGCCCTTGCCATCGCGCCCGCCGACGAGCGCGTGGAGGAACTTGCGGAGCTTGCCTTCGATGTCGCGGCGCAACCGATCCGACGTTCCGACGGTGCGCCGGATCAAGACGACGCGGACCGAGAGGTCCTTGTACTTCGGCCGCACGACGTTGAGCACGGTGCCGACCAGCTTGCGCTCGTCGAGGTAGCGCTTGACGTAGCGGAGTACCTCGTTCGATGGCACGAGCCGGCGGGTCAGCTCGTCGCCGCGCGTGTCGGCCTTCGGCAGCAGCGCGAGCGTGACGTGGCCACGGTTGCTGCGATCCGGGACGCAGCGCGCGCGGGCGAGCTGGGTCGAGGCGCGCAGCGCCAGCATCTCGTAATCCTCGACGGTGACCGCGCGGTCGCGACTCTTGATCGTGTACGGCGCGCGGTTCTTCGCATCCTCGATCGTCTCGCGGTCGCTGCCGCCGGTCGCCGGGATCGGGTTCGTCACCGATTCGATGTACGCGAGCGCGCGGCCGAGCGAGGTCAACGTGTTCGCGTTGACGTTGCCCGCGGCGCCGCCGCCGATCCGATACGAGGTCGCGACGACCGAGTTCTTCGCCTCCGGAGGCACGAGACCGCGGCGGCCATCGCCGAACTGGATCACGCCGGTGATGTAGTCGAGCGTGTAGTGCCGGCTGCGCGGGTTCGACGCGAAGAAGCTGTCGACGCGGCGCCACCTCACCCACACCTCGTTGTTCTGCGTGTTGTCGGGCTCGACCTTGCGCACGGCCTCGGCGCCGAGATCCGCGATCTCTTCCGCGTTCGGGTGCTGGCGCTCCTTGACCTCGACGACCTCGTCGTCGAGCAACGGCTGGCGCAAGAAGCGGAACGACTGGAGCGGCGTACCATCGGAGCTGCCGAGGGTCTCGCCGCGGATCGTCTCCTGGTTGAACCCGTCGATCGCGTTCGTCACGACCATCTTCACGCGCGGCGGCTTGACGTAACCGCCTTGCTCGAGCCGCGCGCGCAACCACCAGCGATCTTCGGTGAACTTCGACGAGCGCTGCCAATCCTCGGGCGCGATGAAGAACGCGAACCCGGAGCTCGTGAAGCCTTGGGTCTCGTCGTCGGCGGACAGCGGCTCCCAGTCGCGGCCGTCGAAGTACTCCCACACCACGCGCTGGCCGCCTTCCCACGACAGCCGGCGCTGGGTCTCGTACTTGTCGAGCTCGTGCGTCGCGACCTCGGCCTCGTCGGTCGGCAGCGAGCCGAGCCCGAGCTCTTCCTCGAG
>JBDUAS010000589.1:0-2063 GCA_040004535.1 Deltaproteobacteria bacterium | reverse complement strand
TCGACGCGGTGATCGGCCAGAAGCGCAAGCTCGACATCGAGGTCCAGGATCTCGCCGCCGGTCGATTCCCCGAGGAGCTCCGCGGCCGCTTGTGGAACGCGAGCATGATCGGCGACGACGAGGAGTACTGGCCGTTCCAGGGCGAGTACTGGTCCGACGAGTACGAGGGCTTCCGATGAAGGCCCTGATCGTCCTCGCGGCACTCTTGGTCCCGGCGACCGCGCTCGCGCAGAAGCAAGCACAGGAGATCGACGTCCAGCGCGGCCCGACCTCCGAGCTCTACATCCGCAAGCGGCCGCCCGCGCCCGAAGCGCCGGTGTTGACGAAGGAGCTCAAGGCTCTCCTCAACACGACCGAGAAACGCCGCGACGACAAGCGGCTCGAAGCGATCGGCCTGCTCCGCCGCTTCCTCGAGCCACCACCGCCCGAGCAAAGGCCGACCGGCGACTCGCGCGCCGAGGGCATGTTCAAGCTCGCCGAGTTGCTCTGGGAAGAAGCGCGCCGGCTCTACCTGATCAAGATGGACGACTTCTCGCGCCAGCTCGAGAAGTGTTCGACGAAGAAGGGCGACTGCGAGCAACCGAAGGAGCCGAAGATCGAGCTCAAGGAAGCCGAGGCGCTGTATCGCGAGCTCCACGACAAGCACCCGACATTCCGCCGGATGGATCTCGTCACGTATCTGATCGGCTTCGCCGCGAAAGAGGACAGCCGCGAAGACGAGGCCATGGACAAGTTCCAGGAGGTCATCACGAAGTATCCGAAGTCGCCGCTGTTCGGCGACTCGTGGATGATGATCGGCGAGCACTACTTCACCGCCGGCTCGTGGGAGAAGGCGAAGGACGCGTACGGCCACATCCCGGATAGCGCGACGACGTCCGACCTCGCGCTGTTCAAGATCGCGTGGTGTGAATGGAAGCTCGGCTCGACCGAGCAGGCCGCGAAGGACTTCAAGCGCGTGCTCGACAAGGCGGTCGAAGCCGAGCGTACCGGCACCGAAGCCCAGCGCCGGCGCTCTGCGTCGCTGCGCGACGAAGCGCTGGAGTACCTGGTCGTCGTGTTCACCGAGGATCGCTCGATCAGCGCGCAGGAGGTGTTCGACTTCCTCGCATCGATCGGCGGCGAGAAGTACTCGCGCGACGTCATGATCAAGGTCGCCGAGAGCTACGGCGGGCAGGCCGAGTGGGAGCGCTCGAACGAGGCGTACCGGTTCCTGATCAAGATGGAGCCGACCTCGATCAAGGCGGCCGACTACCAGCGCGACATCATCGCGAACTGGAACAGCGGTCTCGATGTCGAGAAAGCGCAGGACGAGATCAAGATCCTGCTCGCGAACTACGGTCCGAACACCGACTGGGCGAAGCAGCAGAAGAACCGCGACGCCCTCGAGCGCTCGCTCGAGGTGACCGAGGAGCTCGTCCGGGTCACCGCGACGAACATCCACGGCGAGGCGCAGCGCCGCGAGAAGTCGCTCAAGATCCCGAAGCTGACCGAATGCGTGACGGCGCCGAAGAGCCCGCCCGACATCCTCACGCTCTACACGAAGGCGGCCGATGCCTACGAGGCGTACCTGGCGGCGTTCGGCACCGGCAAAGGTGCGTCGGCGAAGGCGACCGAGATCCGCTACTACCGCGCCGACATCCTGTGCTTCAAGCTCGGCAAGGTCGAGGACGCCGGCGACGAGTACCTCGCGGTCGGCAAGAGCGCGCCGATCGGCCCGCTTCACCAGCAAGCGTTGCTCAACGCGATGGGCGCGTTCGAGGCAGCGCGGCCGAAGGACGTCGCGAGCCGAAAGAAGATCGCGCCGGTCGACAAGAAGTTCGGCGAGGCGATCGACCTCTACGCGACGCTGTTCCCCGCCGACGACAAGCTGGTCGGCGTGATCTTCAAGAACGGCCAGATGTTCTACGACTACCAGGAGTACGACGAGGCCATCAAACGGTTCGGCGTGATCGTCACGAAGTATCCGAAGGATCCGAACGCGGGTCCCGCAGGCGATCGGATCTTGAGCGCGCTCAACAAGGCGCAGGACTACGAGAACATCGAGTTCTGGGCGCGCAAGCTGA
>JBDUAS010000341.1:0-6859 GCA_040004535.1 Deltaproteobacteria bacterium | reverse complement strand
ACGATTCGCTCGTGCGCGGCACGACGTCGCGCAAGATCGTCAAGATGCTGCGCAATGCCGGTGCGCGCTCGGTCCATCTCCGGATCAGCGCGCCGCCGACGACGCACCCGTGCTTCTACGGCATCGACACGCCGACCCGCAGCGAGCTGGTCGCCGCGTCGCACTCGATCGAAGAGATCAACAAGTACGTGACGAGCGATACGCTCGCGTACCTGTCGCACGAGGGCATGATGGGCGCGCTCGGCGATGCGACCGGCAACGGTTATTGCTCGGCGTGCTTCACGGGCAAGTACCCGGTGGCGCTCGGCCAGAGCGCCGATCTCGTCCAGCTCCGCCGCGCTCGCTAATCTGCTAAGACTCGCCCCGACCACCTATGGCCATCGAAGGCACAGACACCGGCGCAGTCCGCAGGCAACTGAAGGAGCTGTCCTCGAAAGTCGACGAGCTCCGGAGGTTGCTTTGACGTCGAACACAAGCGTCTGAAGATCGAAGAGCTCGACTCGATCGCGGCCAAGCCCGCGTTCTGGGACGATCAAAAGAAGGCCCAGACCCTTCTGCGCGAGAAGAAGCAGCTCGAGCAGGTCGTCGGCGGCTGGGACGCGCAGGTCCGGGCGATCTCGGATGCCGAGGTCCTGCTCGAGCTCGCCGAAGAGGCGAGCGACGAGGACTCCGCGAAGGAAGCGGCCGGGCAGGCGAGGGGCGTCCAGCGCGCGCTCGACGAGCTCGAGTTCAAGCGCATGCTGTCGGGCGAGCTCGATCCGGGCGGCGCGATCATCCAGGTCACCGCCGGCGCAGGCGGCGTCGATGCCAGCGACTGGGCGATGATGCTGATGCGGATGATGATCCGGTTCTGCGAGCGCAAGGGCTGGAAGGTCGAGGTGCTCGAGGAGACGTTCGCCGAAGAAGCGGGCATCAAGAGCGCGACGTTCGCGGTCGCGGGCGACTACGCGTACGGCCTGTTGAAGGCCGAGAACGGCGTGCACCGGTTGGTCCGGGTGTCACCGTTCGACGCGAACGGCCGGCGTCAGACCTCGTTCGCGGCGATCCAGGTGACCGCGGATATCGACGACGACATCGAGGTCGATCTGCAAGAGATCGACATCAAGGTCGACACCTATCGCGCCGGCGGTGCCGGTGGTCAGCACGTCAACAAGACCGACTCGGCCGTGCGGATGACGCACATGCCGACGGGCCTCGTCGTCCAGTGCCAGAACGAGCGCAGCCAGCACGCGAACAAGGCGAGGGCGCTGAAGATGCTGCGCGCGAAGCTCTACGACTTCGAGGTCGCGAAGCGCGAGGCGAAGGCCGCGGAAGATGCGAAGGCGCGGCTCAAGATCGAGTGGGGCTCGCAGATCCGCAGTTACGTGCTGTTCCCGTACCAGCAGGTCAACGATCACCGCACCGACTTGAAGACATCGGATGTCGACGGCGTGCTCGACGGCGATCTCGACGAGCTGATCCGCACGTACCTGCTCCAGGCAGCGAACGCGCGCGCGATCAACTAGATCGACCTCTGGCCGAAATCTCGGCTCGCTTCGCTCTAGATCGACTTTTCGATGGCTGCGGCGAGCTCGCCCGCGTCGTGGTCGGCGCCGCCGAACCCGGTGGTGCCGATGTAGACGGTCGGCAGGCCACGCACGCCGACGGTCTTCGCGTCGGCGGATTCGTTCACGATGCGCTGATGGGTCGCCGGATCGGCGAGCGTGGCGCGATAGCGGTCGCGATCACAGCCGACCTTGACGGCAAGATCCTCGCAGCCTTGCGGGGTCAGCTCGTCGGCCGGTGCAGCGAACAGCGCGGCTGCCATCTGATCGCCCTTGCCTTGAGCGTCCGCGCAGCAATAGGCGAGCGCCGCGTCGAGTGCGTGCGGATGCATGTGCAGTGGCGTCATCTTGCGGACGACGCGGACGACGACACCGTCCTCGCGCGCGGCGGAGATCGCCTTGTCGAGCACCGGTGCGAGCCGGCGGCAGAACGGGCACTCGAAGTCGACGAAGTCGACGATCGTCGCGACGCCCGGTAGCTGCGCGCGCGCGATCGGTACCGGCGTTCCCGGCGCGACGAGCGGCGGCGGCTCGGTGTGGAGTGCGAGAAAGATCACCGGAATCGCCGCGAGCGCCGGCGCGCCGATGGCGCCGAGCCACCAGCGTGGCTTCACGGTCCCGGCGCCGGCGATCACGGTGATGCCGAGGAGGATCGCGATCGGATCCGCGATCATGCAGAGCTTGCACCACGCACCGATCACGAGCGCCTGGATCGCGATCAACGCGATCGCCCATGTGGCACCGCCGAGCGCGAGCACCTTGCGCGCGGTCGGCCGCGCGACGAAGCACAGCGCGATCATCGTTGCGAAGAACCCGAGCCCGAACAGCGGCATCGGGATCCCGAGTGGATGCGCCCACGCGGACGCACGCACGATGTCGCAACCCGATTCGGCGCAGAACGTCGGCGCGCGGTAGTCGATCAGGCTCGCGAGGCTCGCTCCGAAACCGGCGACCGAAAGGACGAACGCGGCGAGGGACAGGCGAGGGCGCATATGCGGCAATAGTAACCGCCACCACGGGCCTGGCATTTCCTCGGCCGCGAACGGCATTGTCTCGTCGCAGGCCTGGTCGAGCTCACCGAATGCGTCCGCGATGTGTTCGCCGCTACGCGTGAGGGTGGGCCGCGAAGAATTCCCAGATCGCCTCGCTGCCATCGCAGTCGCGGGCAGTCGCGCCGAACGCGAAGCGCGGCAGGTACTGCGCCGCGCCGGGCCAGGTGTGGCCGCCATTCTCGACCGTGATCAGGTCGACATTCACGCCGCGAGGACACACCGTGTAGCGCGTGCGTTCGCTCGCGTTCACTGCTTCGTTCCGGTGAAGCCCGTCGTGAACTTCACCTGGGCGCCGACGAGCAGCGCCTGATTCGAGCCGTCCATCGTGCCCGCGAACAAGCACGCGCCGCTGTAACCGATCGTGACGAGGCCCGCGCTCATCGCGGTCGCGTCCCAGCTCTGCGTGCCCTTGCCCGTCGAGTCGAGCGTCGCATCGGCGACCGAGTAGCCGAGCATCGCGCAGTTGACGCCGTTCGTGACGACGCCACCACCGAGGTACAGCCGGAACGTGTCGCCGGTCTCGCCGATCACGCCGAACGCTTCGTTCGTCTTCACGGTGATGTCGCCGTCGCACACGAGATCGCAGTTCGGGTTCGTCGTGCCGTCGCCGCACGAACCTGGTGCAGGCTGGGTCAGCGCGCCGTCGCATTGTGCGGCCGGCAGGTCGACCACCATCTGGTGCTGCTTCATCACGTCGCGCTGCTCGACCACCACTGCGTTCGGCCACGCTTCGCCCGGGCACACGATATCGGGCCGCGTGCAATCGAGGTCGAACGTGTACGGCTTGCCGTCGTGGTTGATCGTGAACGCGCCGCCTTGGGCGCCGAGCTCGGCGCTGTACGTCGCGCCGCCGATCGTTACCTCGACACCGATCTGGTTGTCGTAGGCGATCGACCAGGTGCCGCGGACGTCGGGTGCGGGGCTCGTCGAGCCGGCGGCGCAACCGTCGCCCTGGGCGCCCATCATGAACGGAAGAGCAGGAATCGCGATCAAGGCCAGGAGCTTCATGCCCGGCCGCTATTTCAAACGTCGGACCAATCGAGTTACGACGGATCCGACGTGGTCCCAGCCACTTGCGGGCGCAACACCGTCGCCATCTCCGACGTGAACAATCGATTACGGAGTCGTTCGCAGCACGCCTACGTGTGTGCCGGTTTCGAGCCCTGTTTCGAGCCCGAGCCCGAGCCCGATCCGGCTCCGGATCCCGTGCCGGCCTTCGCGAGCGCTTCCTTCGCGTTCGCCAAGGCCTCCGGCGCCGCTTGTCCCTTCGGCAGCCCCTCGTAGAGCGTCACGGCGTCTTGCCAGTACTTCTTCTCCGACGCGGTATCTCCCTGCGCCGCCGCGATCATCGCGCGCAACCCGAGCAAGCGGCCCTTGCGCGGGCCATAGACCAGCGCGAGCGCCTTGTCCGTCCACTTCGCGGCGTCGTCGTACTTCTTGGCCTGGAAGTACAACCAGCCGAGGCGCGCAGCGGGGTCGTACTCCTTCGGCAGATCCGCCGCCGACTTCTCGAGCGCCGGCACCAGATCGAGCGGCTTGCCGAGATAGACGTAGACCTCGGCGCGCGGCCAGTTGTAGGTCATCGCCGCGAACGGCGTCGGGGCCTTCGCAGCCGCGTCGTCGAGCAACGCGCGTTGCGCTTCGGCCGTCTTCTTCGCGTTCGCCTTGTCGCCGAGCGCGTCCATCGCTTCCCGCATGCTCGCCATCGCGTCGGACCGATCATCGACCGACATCACCTTGCTCTCCTCGAGCAGGCGCTGCCAGCGCTTCACCGCGGCCTGGCGGTACGCCTTCTGTGCCGTGAGATCGGTCAGCTTGTCGGCGCAGCTCGCCGCCGTCGTCAGAAAGTCGCTCGTCACCGCCGAGTTTCCGATCTCGTCGATGTACTTGGTCGCGAGATCGACGCATCCCGCGTAGTCCTCGCGCTTGAGCTTCGTCAGCACGAGCGAGTTGAGGACGTTCGGCCGGAGCAACCACGCGGGTTTCGCGGCGGCGAGCGCCGCGGTCAGCTCGGTCTCTGCCTTCGCGAGATCCTGCACCGCGAGCGCGCGCTCCGCGGCCGCCTGGCGCTGGCTCGCCTCGTCCTTGTTCGTGTGGGTCATCCGCAAGCCGGCGTCGAGCATGTCGTGGAACTGCGACACGGTCGCCGCGCCCACGAACCGCGCGAGCACGGTCTCGTCGGTGCTGTTGATCACGTAGAACGTCGGCCACGCCGAGATCGCGAGCTTCTCGAGCGGCGCCGCGTTCGCATCGCGATCGGTATCGAGCTTCGCGAACACGAACCGCTTCTGCTCGTCCTTGAACGAGGGATCTTGAAACACCGTCGTCTGCATCGACAGGCACGTGTGGCACCACGGTGCCCACAGATCGATCACGAGCGGCACCTTCTTCTGCTTCGCGCACGCGAGCGCGCTCGCGAAGTCGTCGGCGAACCAAGATAACGGACCGTCGACTTCCGCTTTCTTGCAGAAGTCTTCGGCCGGCGCGGCGACGACGGGCGGGTTCTTGTCCTCGGTTTGCTCGGGCGGATGACCCTTGCACGCGGCGCCGACGACCAATGCGCAAACGACGAAGATGGGCAGCCGGAACATGGCTGCACCATACAACCAAAATGATAAGGTGCGCCGCCATGGCAAAGGAGCCCGCGCCACAACCCGAGAAGACCCTCGACCGCATCATGCAAGAGCGGCGCGAGAAAGGTCAGGCGCTGCGCGCCGCGGGCTCGGATCCGTATCGCAATGACATCCGTCCCTCGATCTCGCTCGCCGACGTCCGCGCGCGCTACGAGGCGACCAAGCCTGCCCCGGTCGAAAAGCCGGCGCCTGGAGCTCCGGCCGCGCCGCGCGAGAAGAAGGCCATCGAGCCGATCGACGGCGAAGACCTCCGCGTCGGCGGCCGCGTGATGGTGATACGCGGCAAGGGAAGCAAGGCCGTGTTCGCGCCGATCCGCGACACCACCGGCGATCTCCAGCTGTTCATCAACATCGATCATCTCGCGCCGGATGATTGGACGAACATCGTCGACAACCTCGACGCGGGCGATCAGGTCGTCGTCGAAGGCCCGGCGTTCTGGACGCAGCGTGGCGAGCTCTCGATCCTGACCAAGCGCCTGTGGATCGTCACGAAGTCGCTGCGCCCGCTACCCGACAAGTGGCACGGGCTCAGCGATGTCGAGGCGCGCTATCGCCAGCGCTACGTCGATCTCGCGATCGATCCCGACGTTCGCACCGTGTTCCGCAAGCGCTCGCAGATCGTGCGGGGCATCCGCACGTTCCTCGACACCCGTCGCTTCCTCGAGGTCGAGACGCCGATGATGCATCCGATCATCGGCGGCGCGGCGGCGCGGCCCTTTGTCACGCACCACAACGCGCTCGACATGCGGCTGTTCATGCGGATCGCGCCGGAGCTCTATCTCAAGCGGCTCGTCGTCGGCGGATTCGACCGGGTGTACGAGATCAACCGCAACTTCCGCAACGAGGGGCTGTCTCGTCAACACAACCCCGAGTTCACGATGCTCGAGTTCTATCAAGCGTACGCCACGTACGTGGATCTCATGGACCTCACCGAGGAGCTGGTCTCGGGGCTCGCGCGCGACATCAACGGTGGGACGAAAGTCACGTGGGACGGCGTCGAGGTCGAGCTCGCCGCGCCGTGGCAGCGCCTCACGATCAAGGATGCGGTCTGCACGCTCGGCGGCATCGCGAACGCCGATCAGGTGTTCTCGGATCCCCTCATCGCGGCCGAGGTCGCAGCCGCGAACGGCGTGCCGGCGGCGGATATCGCCCGCGTCCTGCTCGAGGGCGTGCCCCACGCGCTGCGCAGCGGCACGCCCGAGCAGACGGTCGCGGACTTCAAGGCAAATCCCCGGCTGGCGTACGAGCTCGTGGCGCGTTATCCCGATGAGATGGAACGGCGCATTCGCGCGGGACACCTCGGCTACTTGCTGTTCGAAGCGACGGCCGAGGCCAAGCTCGTCCAGCCGACATTTCTCACCCAGTTCCCGCTCGCGGTGTCGCCGCTCGCGCGCCGCAACGACCGAGATCCGGCGTTCTGCGATCGGTTCGAGCTGTTCGTGTGCGGCCGCGAGATCGCGAACGGGTTCTCGGAGCTCAACGATCCGGACGACCAGCGCTCGCGGTTCCAGGCCCAGGTCGATGCGAAGAACGTCGGCGCCGCCGAGACGATGGACTACGACGAGGATTACTGCCGCGCGCTCGAGCTCGGCATGCCGCCGACGGCAGGCGAGGGCATCGGTATCGATCG
>JBDUAS010000588.1:0-2073 GCA_040004535.1 Deltaproteobacteria bacterium | reverse complement strand
CGCGCCGAACCTCATCACGCTGTCGTCGATGATCTTCGGCCTCGTGTCGCTGTGGTCGAGTCACAACGGCGACACGCCGCTCGCCGCATGGATGATCATCTATGCGGTCTTGACCGACCGGCTCGACGGGCTCACCGCACGCGCGCTCAAGGCGACCAGCGAGCTCGGTATGCAGCTCGACTCGTTCGCCGACGCGCTCAACTTCACGGTCGCGCCCGCGTACATGGTGCTGTGCTACCTCGAGTCGCGGCTCGACCTGCCGTATCACGCCGGCGGCACCGCGCACTACCTGCTGTTCTCCGCCGCGGGCGCATACATGCTGTGCGGCATCTTCCGGCTCGCGCGCTACAACATCCTCGCCGACGACCAGGTACCGACGAAGATCTTCTTCGGCTTCCCGACGACGCTGACCGGCGGGTTGATCGCGATCTGGATGCTCGTGCTCCTCAAGTACGACCCGCTGCAGTGGTCGATCGATCCGTTCGGCGGTGCGCGGTTGTTCGGCAATCACGTGTCGACCCCGCTGTGGGTGTGGAAGTACGCGCCGATCGCGCTGGTGGTCGGCGGCTACCTGATGGCGTCGCGGCTGCCGATGCCCAAGGTCGGCATGGCGAAGAACAAGCTCGTCGGCTATCCGATCCTCGCGCTCGTCGCGATCGGATACGTGTGCGGGTTCGCGATGCACTATCCGGAGATCTGTTTCCTCATGCCGACGCTGTGGAGCCTCGGGTTCCTGGTCTGGGGCCAGGCCTCGGCGAACGCGCGCGCGATGTATCCGCCGCCGTTGTTTCCGAAGAAGAACGACGACCGCACGCTGGAGCGTCCCCAGGCCGACCTCGAGGACATCGTGTTCGACGAGGCCAACGGGCCGCGCGAAGCGCCGTAATCGGACCTGCGCATCTCCCTGCTCGCAGGGAGATGCTTAGATTGTCACGCTGAGGAGCGCGTTGCAGAAGTCGTTGCCGAACGACCCGGAGACGCTGTTGTCGGGCGTGGCGATCGATCCGGCGATGTGGCCCGTACCCGGACCGTAGGGACGGGTGAAGTCGGTAATCGTGAGCGTGCCTTGCACGGTGAACGCGTGTTGCAGGCTCTCGAGCATGATCGGGTGTGGCCCGAGCCCGTCGATGCTGTCGACCTGACCGAGCACCCCGTCGAGCTTGCAGGTGGTAGGCGGCGCCAAGCAATCGAGCGCGTCGTTCTGCGCGACGTGATCCTGATTGACGAACAACAGCTTCAGCGACATCGCCGGGCCCGTCACCGGTGCGACCGGCCCGGAGAAGATCGTTCCGCCCGCGTGCACGCGGGTGAATCCCATCGGGACGCCGCCGATCACGATCGACACGGCGCTCGAATTCGCCGGCGCATCGCAGAAGTACGTGTCCGCATCGGGCTGCACCACCGGCGGTGCATCGGCAACGTGCGTGGTCGGGTGATCGGCGCTACACGCGGCGAGGGCGAGGGCGAGGGCGAGGGCGATCCGCACGGCGCGAGCGTACGCTATTGGTCCAGCTCAGGCGATCATCTTCGCGCGGTCGTCGGCGCTCGGCAGCCGGAACAGCGGCGGCGGCATCGTCAGGCGCGTATCGATCGACGTTTGAATCCGGGTGATCGCGAGATCCTTCTCGGCGCGCGTCATCGAGTCGAGCTGATCGACGAGGTGCGCGCAGTCCGCGTCTTCGAGGGTCGCGAACACGTGTCGGGGAGCGCACGCGGCAAGGCCGCAGACGTCGTCGGGCCGTCTGATGTCACGCTGCACCCTGCGAATGTCAGCGCAGCGCAGATCCATCCGATGCGCACGCCCCTGCGCTTCACAAACCGCGGGCCACGCGAACCTTCCCCTCAATTCGTGCATCCGCCCGAAAATCCGTGCGGGCGAGCACCGAAATCGAATCGATTTCGGCCGCTTCTCGTCGGAGCTGGGGCGATCGCCCGGGAGCGAGCGCTCCGGTGTATTGACAGCCGCGTGACACACCGGATACTGCTCAGCTCCAACCCGGGGGTTTAGCTCAGTGGGAGAGCATCGGCTTTGCAAGCCGAGGGTCTGGGGTTCGATCCCCCAAACCTCCACGG
>JBDUAS010000340.1:0-6887 GCA_040004535.1 Deltaproteobacteria bacterium | reverse complement strand
CCCTCGGCCGAGACGTAGAAGCACTTGTTGCCGGCCTGGCAGGTCCAGTCCATCGGGTTGTCGTTGAGAGCGCGCTCGTAATATTCGATCAAGTAGAACGGCGTCGAGATCGGCTTGCCGTCTTGCTTCTGGTTCTTGAGCCACTGCACGCGCTCGAGGAAGCGCGGCGAGTTCGGCATCTTCTTCAAGCGGCCCTTGTCGTGAACGACCGAGAAGTTGATCGCCACGCCGAGGTCCCAGCAGGTCTTCGCGACCTCCTCGACCTCGTCGATCGTCTCGTCGCAGATCACGGTGTTGACCCGGAACCAGATCGGATGGCGCGCGACCATTTCGATCTTCTTGCGCAGCGTCTTGAGCGACTTCGGGATGCCTTCCTTTGGCTTCAACGAGTCGACCGACATCTGGATCCGGCCCATGCCGGTGTCCATCAGTGCCTTGAGCTTGTCCTCGGTGAGGAGAAAGCCGTTCGTCGTCATGCCCGTGGTCATGCCGTGGTCGACCACGTACTTCATCAGCGGCATCACGTCGGGGTGGAGCAGCGGCTCGCCGCCGATCAGGTCGGTGTGGAGCGCGCCCAGCGACTTGATCTTGTCGATCCGCGTCTTCAGATCGGCGGTCGGGACGTGGTCCTTCGAGTTGTCGTACTCGCTGCAGTACCCGCAATCGAGGTTGCACTTGTACGTGATGTTGAGCTGCGCCCAGATCGGCAGGTCATCGAACGCCCGCGGGATCGACCGGAGAAGGGCGCCCGGAGAGGTAGGATCGTTTGCGCGTGCCATGGGTATGGTGGCTTCCCATTCCGGGAAACCCTTGTCAAGTGGCAAGCTTCGGCGACCCCTCGGGTCACCAGCTACGGCGCGTCTTTGTACCTGAAGGGGGCCGCTGCTGGCCGTACTGGCTGAACCTCTTACGGACCTCTTCGAGCTCCTGGCGATCGAGCACGTGCGGCGTGCCGAGCTGTGCTGCGTGCCAGTACTGGGAGGCCAGGGTCTCGACCTCGGCCGCGAGGCGGAGTGCGCCCGCGAGCGTGGAGCCGAGCGCGACCATGCCGTGGTTTGCCAGCAGACACGCGTTGCCGCCGGCGAGCGATGCGACCGCGTTGAGTGCGAGCTTTGCCGAGCCGAACGTCGCGTACTCCGCGCACGGGATCGCATCCGAGCCCGACAGCACGACCATGTAATGGACCGCCGGGATATCGCGGCGAAGCATCGACATCGTCGTGCAGAACAGAGAGTGCGTGTGGACGATCGCATGAACGTCCTGGCGCGCACCGAGGATGTCGCGATGGAGCTGCCATTCGGTCGTCGGGGCGTTGTGGCCGGGCCGGACCTTGCCGTCCATCTGCATCTCGACGCAGTCGTCGGCGACCATGTCGGGATACGGCATACCGCTCGGCGTGACGAGCATGCCGACCGGGCTGCGCACCGAGACGTTTCCGGACATGCCAGGCGTGAGGCCGAGCGCGCTCATCCGCTTCGCGGTGGCGACGAGGTCGTCGCGCAGCCGCAGCGTCACTTGTGAAACATCCCCGCCAGGATTGCCGGTGTCGCGACACCGCGCTCGGTGATCAGGCCGGTGATAAAGCGGCGTGGCGTGACGTCGAACGCGGGATTCGCGACGGCACTGCCGCGCGGAACGATCTCGACGCGGCCGCCATAGCCGTTGATGAAGCGAACCTCGTCGGGGCTGCGCTCTTCGATCGGAATTTCGGCGGGCTCGCCGACGGTCCAGTCGATCGAGCTCGACGGCACGGCCGCGTAAAACGGCACGTCATTATCGTGCGCGGCGAGGCCTTTCAGGTAAGTGCCGATCTTGTTGCAGACGTCGCCGTTCTTCGTCGTGCGATCGGTGCCGACGATGCACACGTCGACCTGGCCGTGCTGCATCAAGTGACCGCCGGCGTTGTCCACGATCACGGTGTGCGGCACGCCGTGCTGGAGCAGCTCCCACGCGGTCAGCATGCCCTGGTTGCGCGGCCGGGTCTCTTCGACCCACACGTGGACCGCGATGCCGGCCTCGTGCGCCTTGTAGACCGGCGCGAGGGCGGTGCCCCAGTCGACCGTGGCGAGCCAGCCGGCGTTGCAGTGGGTGAGCACGTTGACGCGCGGCTTGTTCAGCGCCGCGATGATCTGCTTGCCGTGCTCGCCGATCGCCTCGCACGCGGCGACATCGTCGTCGGCGATCTTCGCGGCCGCAGCAAAAGGATCCGCGCCCGCGGCGAGCGCGCGCTGGATCTCGCCGAGCGCCCAGCGCAGATTGATCGCGGTCGGCCGGGTCGCCGCGAGCTGCTCGTACGCCGCGGCGAGGTTCGCGCCGGTCCGGATCGCGATCGCGACGCCGTACGCCGCGGTCGCGCCGATCAGCGGGGCGCCGCGGATGTGCATGTCGCGGATCGCGCGCGCGACATCCTCGACGGTGCGCAGCGTCAGCCATTCGATCGCGTACGGCAGCTTTGCCTGATCGAGCACGATGACGTCGTCGCCGACGACCTCGATCGTGCGCCGCCAGCGGCCCTCGACGTTCATTCGGATTCCAGGAAGGACGTCAGCGCGTGCACCCCGATCCCAGCCGCTTCGATCCGCTTGCGGCCCGGCAGATCGCCGAGCTCGATCACGAACGCGCACTCGACGATCTGCGCGCCGCTCTGCTTCGCGAGCGCGATCGCCGCGAGTGCGGTGCCGCCGGTCGCGAGCAGATCGTCGACGATCACGACGCGCTCGCCCTTCGCGAGGCCATCGACGTGCATCTCGATCCGGTTCGAGCCGTACTCGAGATCGTAGTCGTGCCCCGTCACCTGATGCGGCAGCTTGCCGGGCTTGCGGATCGGCACGAACCCGGCTTCGAGCTGGTACGCGAGCGCCGCGCCGAAGATGAAGCCGCGCGCCTCGATGCCGACGAACTTGTCGACCTTTCCCGCGTAGCGATCGGCGAGCAGCGACACGACGTGACGGAACCCGGTGCCGCTCGCGAGCAGTGGCGTGATGTCGCGAAACCGGATGCCCGGCTTCGGGAAGTCAGGGATCGTGCGGATCAGCGACTTGAAGTTCACGTGAACCTCCCGAGGACGCGGCCGGCGACCGCATCGAGTTTCTTCACGAGCTCCAGATCGGCGGAGCCCGGTGCCGTCATGATCGCGTGCTCGAGCGCGCGATCGCACCCGAACTGGCACTCGCCCTCGTGCTGCGCGACGACCGGGATCACCGTCGCGAGCAGCTTCTTCACGTTCGCGCCGTTCGCCTGCATGACCTTGACGACCTGCGCGACATCGACGTGATCGTGCGCCGGGTGCCAGCAGTCGAAGTCGGTCACCATGGCAACGCTGGCGTAACATAGCTCCGCTTCGCGGGCGAGCTTGGCCTCTGGCATGTTCGTCATGCCGATCACGTCGGCGCCCCAGCTCCGGTGGAGCTGCGACTCGGCCATCGTCGAGAACTGCGGGCCTTCCATCACGACGTACGTCCCGCCCTCGTGGATCGGCAGGCCGAGCTGTTTGCCGGTCGAGAACAAGCTCTTCATCATCCGCCGGCACGTCGGGTGGCCGACCGAGACGTGCGCGGTCAAGCCGGTGCTGAAGAACGTCTTCGGCTTGCGCAGCGTGCGGTCGATGAACTGATCGACGACGACGAAGTCGCCCGGCGGCCGATCGTCGCGCAGCGAGCCGACCGCGCTGACGCTGATCACTTGCTGGACGCCAGCGCGCTTGAGCGCATCGATGTTCGCGGCGTACGGAATCTCGTGCGGTGGAATCTTGTGACCGCGGCCGTGGCGCGGCAGGAACACGACCTCGTGCTCGCCGAGTTTGCCGACCAAGAGATCGTCGGAGGGGCGCCCGAACGGCGAGTCGACGCGCTGCCACTTCTTGTCGGTGAGGCCTTCGAGCTCGTAGAGCCCGCTGCCACCGACGATCCCGATGACGGACATGGCATGCGGATTACCACGCTCGCGGCCCGGCCCGCTACCGGCTAGGATCGGGCGGTGAATACCACCGCCGCTCTTGCCATCGCCGCGACCACCGTGGGGCTGGTGGGCGTGCTCGCATCGATGATCTGGTGCTGGGGCCGGCGGATCACGGCGGTTCAAGCCGACCCGATCCTGATCAAGTTGGCACGCGCCGGCAGCATCGGGCGGATCAAGAAGCTCGCGGCGACCGCGCCGAACAGCTACCTCGGCGTGTACGCGGCGGCGATCCGCGCGGGCGAAGCGGCGACTGCTCGCGATGCGGTCACCGTCGCAGCGGCGACGCATCCCGCCTTCGAGACCCGCGCCGCGGAGCTCCAGCGTTCGTGGAACCAGGCGTGTTTGCGCGGCATCGCGGGTGCGCTGCTCGCCGGTGCGGGCCTCTACTTCGCCTATCACATCGGCTTCACGCCGATGGCGCTACGCATGGCCGGCGGCCTCGGCGCGCTCGGCGGTGTGTGGTTCCTCGTCCACTTGACCGACATCCATCGCGCCGTGAACCGCGGCCGCGACGAAGTTCTGCCGGAGCTCGATCGGGCATTGACGGGAACGACGACGGGATCCGAGCCCGCCGGCGAGGTAGAATCAGACGCGTGAAGGAGGTCCTCAGCTACCTCTTGTCGATCGGGGGTGCCGGCATCGTCGCGTACGCGATCAGCGTCGCGATGGCCGTCAACTGCGATTACCCGTCCGCGCGGTTTCGGCTGATCAACTCCCTGCGCACGCAACCGTGGCAGGCCGAGGTGATGTCGAAGACCAAGCCCGGCTCGTTCTACGACGGCATCCACGCCGCGATGAAGACCGGCGGCATGACCGGCCTCCGCGACGCCGACATGATCGCGCAGGCGACTCGCCCGTCGTACGACGCCGCCGCGATCAGCGTCGGCTTCAAATGGAAGGCGATCCTGGGCAAGGTCAAGATGGGCGGGCTCGGCCTGATCGGTGGCGTCACGCTCGCGATCGGCACGCACACGATGCCCGCGCTTCACATCATCTTGCTCGTCGCCGGCGTCGGCGCGGCGATCTGGATCCTCGTGACGAAGCAAGACTGCGAGCGCTACGTGACGCTGGCCCGCCTCGAGATCCTGCCGGATGTCGATCGCGCGATCGCCGAAGGCCGCTACGGCAAGCCGCCGGCGTACTGAGTTACTTCCACCAGGTCTCGCGCTCGACGAGGTCGAAGACCTCTTTCAAGATCGCGAGACCGTTCATCGCAGTCGGTTCGTCGGTCGTGAGCGGCGGCTGGATCCGGAAGTGCGGCGAGTACGCCATCGTCAGCAGGCCGCGGCGCACGCACTCGTTGAAGATCCGATCGCAGACCTTGCCGGTCAGTGGCGTCTTCTCGACCTTGTCGCTGACGAGCTCGAGCGCCATGAACATGCCCGAGCCGCGCGCCGTGCCGACGAACGAATAGCGATCGACCCAGGTCTCGAGCTCCTTCAGCATGAGCGCGCCGACCCGCTTCGAATTCTCGACGAGGTTCTCGTCCTCGATGATCTTCAGCGACGCCGCGCCGGCGGCCGCCGCGAGCGGATTGCCGCCGTAGCTCGACGAGCTGCCCGAGCGCCTCGACCACGGCTTCGACTGGCCGATCTCGTCGGTGGTCGCGAGGCACGACAGCGGAAAGCCACCGCCGACCGCCTTACCGATCGTGACGATGTCGGGGATGACGCCGGTGTGATCGACGCCCCACCACGTGCCGGTGCGGCCGAGGCCCGTGATCATCTCGTCGGCGATGAACAGCGCGCCGACTTCCTTCGCGATGCTCGCCATCCCGGGCAGGAACTCCTTGGGTGGGATGATGTTGCCGGCGGTGCCCTGCATCGGCTCGACGATGATGCCGGCGACCTCGCCCGCGGTCGCGACCTTGACGTAGTTGCGCGCGATCTCGAGGCACGCCATGCCGCACGTGCCGTACTCGAGCTTGAGCGGGCAGCGATAGCAATCGGCGTACGGGACCTGGTGCGAGCCCGGCACCATCGGCCCGAGCTTGTCCTTGAACGTCGAGCCCATCAGCGACAAGGCGCCCATGGTCTTGCCGTGGAAGCCGCCCCAGCAGCTCACGAACTCGTACTTGCCCGTGTAGCTCTTGCACAGGCGCAGCGCGCTCTCGACGGCCTCTGCTCCGCCGGAGTACATCTGCAGTCGGTGGACGCCGTTCGCGGGCGCGTGCTTCGCGAATCGCTCGAACAGCTCGACGCGCGCCTCGCTCGTCAGCGAGCCGACCGCGGCCTTCGCCGCTTGCTTCTGGATCGCGTCGACCCAGGTCGGGTGCGAGTGGCCGAGCGCGCCGACCGCGATGCCGCCGATGAAGTCGAGGAACGTGTTGCCGTCGACGTCCGTGACCGCGGTGCCGCTCGCGGTGTCGACCACGATGCCGGCCGCGAGCGCGTAGCCTTGCGCGCCCGGCGCGATGTGCTTGTCCTCGCGCTCGCGCAGCGCCGCGCTCTTGGGCCCGGGGATCGGGGTCTTGAGGGAGACGTTCTGGTTCGCGGGCTGCGGCATCTAAGAGGCGATCTCTTACCGCAAAGCTGCGCCGATTCGTACAAGCCTGAGCACGGCAGCGAAGTTCCCGATCGCGGCAACGATCAGTAGACCTCCGAGCACGAACGTCGTAGTGGGAAGCCCAGGTACGTGCTCGTGCAGGTACGGGCCGACCATCGCGGTCAGGCCGGCGCCGGTGATCATGTAGACGGCGCGCTCGTGGCGCCTCATCAGCCCGCGCGGGACCTCGACGTTCATCGCCTCGGCCTTCGCGCTCGCGTAGCTCACCATGAAGCACGCGAGCAGCGCGGCCATGCAGATGCCCATCGCCCAGAGATCCGCGCGGAACGCGATGATCGCACCCGCGACGAACGCGAACTCGGTGTAACGGTCGGTCGCGGCGTCGAGGACCTCGCCGGCGTTGGAGCCGGTGTTCGTGAACCGGG
>JBDUAS010000101.1:0-22960 GCA_040004535.1 Deltaproteobacteria bacterium | reverse complement strand
CGACGCTCGAGCGGTTCTGGGGCACGGCGCGGTTCTATCGGTTCGTCGCGATCACCGCGATCGCCGGCACCGTGTTCGGCGTGCTGTGCGGCCAGCTGCTCGGCCGCGACTATCCGATCCTCGGACTGTCGCCGTTCACGTTCGGGGCGGTCGTCGCGTTCGGCGTGATCTACGCGCGCCAACCGGTTCGGTTCTTCGGCGTGCTGCCGCTGACCGGCCGCCAGATGATGTTCGGTTTCATCGGGTTCTTGCTGCTGTTCATCACGCTGCAGGGCCTGTGGGAGAAGGGCGCGTCGTATGCGGCCGCGATGGTCGCCGCCGCGGTGATGACCTCGAAGACGTGGAGCCCTGGCCTGGCGTGGAAGCGCTGGAAGATCGCACGGGCGCGCGCGAAGCTCAGCGTGATCGAGGGCGGCGCACCGAAACCGCCGACCAAGCCGACGACGCCGCGCAAGAAGCCCGACGAGCGCTTCCTCAACTAGCGGTCCGTCCGGGCTGGGTCATCGTGGTACGTTTGCCGGTGATGGAAGGCGACGACCCGCAGTTCGATACCGGCACGGGGATGACCACGCTGTTCGAGGGCGAGTGGGCCACCGTCCGCCGCATGCGGAAGGGCAAGCTCGTCGTGACGAGCGGCGCCGATACCGGCAAGGAGATCGAGATCGCGAAGCCGCGCGTCACCGGCGGCCGCAGCATCATCAGCGACCTCGTCGTCCAGGACAAAGCGGTGTCGGGCACGCACTTCGAGGTCTCGGCGCGCGACGACGGCTATCGGCTGCGCGATCTCAACTCGCGCAACGGCATCTTCGTCGGCGACCTCCGGATCCGCGAGGTGTTCCTGCGGCCTGGCACGACGTTCCGGATCGGCCACACGAACATCCAGTTCCAATCGACTCAGGACGTCGTCGAGATCGAGTTGTCGAAGAAAGATCGCTTCGACATGATGCTCGGCGCGTCGCCCGCGATGCGCGAGATCTTCGCGCACCTCGAGAAGGTCGCGCCGTCGGAGCTCACGTGCTTGATCACCGGCGAGACCGGCACCGGCAAGGAGATGGTCGCGCGCGCGTTGCACAACGCGTCCGCGCGCAAGACCAAGCCGTTCGTCGTGCTCGATTGCGGCTCGATCCCGCGCGAGCTGATCGAGTCGACGCTGTTCGGCCACGAGAAGGGCTCGTTCACCGGCGCCGTCAACCAGCACACCGGCTGCTTCGAGCAGGCGAACGGCGGCACGATCTTCCTCGACGAGATCGGCGAGCTCGACATCACGCTGCAGCCGAAGTTGCTGCGCGTGCTCGAGCAGCGCGAGATCAAGCGCGTCGGTGGCGACCGCACGTACAAGGTCGACGTCCGCGTGCTCGCGGCGACGAACCGCGACCTGCGCGAAGAGGTCAACAAGGGCACGTTCCGCGAGGATCTCTACTTCCGACTGTCGGTCGTCCACGTCGAGCTGCCGCCGATGCGCGAGCGCCGCGAGGACATCCCGAACCTCGCGAACCACTTCTTGCGCGATGTCGGCCAGCGCCGCGGCATGACGATGTCGTTCTCGCAGGACGCGATGAACGCGATGATGAACCACGCGTGGGCCGGCAACGTCCGCGAGATGCGCAACGTGGTCGAGCGCGCTTCCGCATTGTCGGACGGCCCGGTGATCACGCGCGCGGACCTCGTGTTCGGCCGCGAGATGGGGCCGTCGCTGATCGCGTCGCACGACCTGGCACAAGCTGGAACCCAGGCAGCTCAGCGTGCCGCCGCACAGCTCTCCGGCGTGGTCCTACCTCAGCAATCGGGACCCGCGACCTTCGACGCGTCGCTGTTGAAGGCCGGGCTCGGGTTCAAGCCCGCGAAGCAGACCGTCGTCGACGCGTTCGAGATCGCGTACTTGCAGGTGCTGATGCAGCGCAACGACGGAAACATCACACGCTCGGCGCAGGAAGCGGGTCTTACTCGCTACCACCTGCGCGAATTGTTGAAGCGCCACGGCCTCAAAGGCGGCGACGTTGAGTGACCGATTCCGTAACATGCGTCGTCATGAGAGCGACGCGGACGGAACAGCAGGGTGAAGGCCAAGAGGTAGCGCCGCAGATCGATGCCGAGGCCGGCACCGAACAGCAGACGCAGTTCACCGCGCAGGGCACGATCCCACCGGTCGGTGCAGCGCCGGCGGAAGCGCCCGCCCAAGAAGCTCCGAGCGCGAGTGACCTTGCATTCGGTGGCGGTGGCGGTGGTGGTCGCGCGACGAGCGCGGCTGGCGGTGGTGACAACGGCGGCAAGCCGTTGCCCGACGAGCTCAAGCAGAAGTTCGAAGGCGCGCTCGGCGCGGATCTATCAGGTGTGCGTGTCCACACCGACGGTGACGCAGCGACCGCGGCCGGCGCGAAAGCGGTCGCGCACGGTCAGGACATTCACGTGGCGCCGGGCCAGTACGATCCGCACAGCCCGCAGGGCCAGGAGCTCCTCGCACACGAGGTCGCGCACACGGTCCAGCAGAAGGATGCAGCGCCGCGGCCGCAGGCCAAAGGCGAGCAACCTGCACCGGCCAATTCACCGGCGGAGCACGACGCAGATCGCGCGGCGAGCTCGATGGTCGCGGGCCAACCGGCGGCCGTGCAGCCGGTCGCGGCGCAGCAGCCGCACGCGAAGGAGTACAGCCGCGCCGAGCTGATCCAGGCGTACACCACGTCGCTCAACAAGCAGGACTGGGCCGATGTCGCGCTGCGCTTGAACGGCTTCTCCGACGACGACATCGCGATGCTCGTCGGCAAGCAGAGTGGTGGCCAGCATGCGCATGTGCGCGAGGCGGCGGAGGTCGCGATGCCGGGCTGGTCGCAGCGCGTGACGAGCGCGATCGACGCTGCGGACGCGAATGCCGGCAAGATCGCGACGCTCTACGCGGCGTACGAGAAGGCGGTCGCCGGCGCCAAGACGAGCGGTGACTGGCACGAGGTGATCGATCGCCTGAACGGGATGGGCGATTGGGACATCCAGGACCGCCTGAAGAAGCTGACCTGGTTCGATTACGAAGCGATGCGCGCGCAGACCGATAACAAGCGCGTGCTCGACGCGCTCGACAAGGCCGACATCGCTCGGGTCGGGAGGATCAACGCGGCGTATCACGAGGCACTCGCCGCGCAGGATTGGCCGCGAGTCGCGAATCAGCTCCACGGAATGAGCGACGAGGATATCCGCGGCAAGCTCGACGACCTGGCGTCGAAGCCCGAGACCGTTACCAGCCTCAAGCGCATCAAGGAAGCAGCACCCAAGGATGTGCGGTTGACCACGATCATCGACGAGGTCGCGCAGGCACACGGCGAGGTCGTTCCGGATCCGCTCGTCGTCACGCCGCTCGCGGTGATCCCCGACATCTCCGACGACGAACGCGAGCTCAAGTCGATCGAGCTCGCGAACTTTGCAGGCAACCCGAAGATCGCAAAGTTCGCCGACGAGCTGGCCACGGCGTATGGCGCGCAGTACGCGAAGAACACGCACTCCGACAAGAAGAAGCCCGCTGACGCGACGGCGAAGCTCGCGCAGCTGACGAAGAGCTTCGAGGACACCGCGAAGCACTACGTGACGATGGGGTTCTACAAGACGGTGGCGCAGTTCGGCCGGCGCTGGATGAGCGAGATGGATGAACGCGCGGACTGGGATTCCGGCGCGGAGATCTTCGTCGCGACGCCGAAAAAGACCGACTCGGATCAGATGTCACCCGACAAGCTCGTCCACATCGCGGCGCCGGGCACGAACCCCGACGGCAAGCAGCTCGTGCATCCGTTCGTCAACGAGTTCATGGCGAAGCTCGGCGGAGGATTCACCGCGTCGACGTACGCGCATCACGGCGAGTCGAAGTCGAAAGACGGTACGTATCCAGGCGACTGGGCGCCGTTGTGCCTCGACGTGATGCCCAAGATCGCGACGGACGCGCGCGGGCTCTACGAGCCGAACCAGATGATGGACTTCATCGAGCGGATCAACGCGGCCGCAGGCGGGACCTCGAACTGGTCGGGCATCTACAACGACACGACGGTCGCCCGCGCGATGGCCACACGCGGACTCGCGAACAAGATCGATTCGACCGCGCAGGACGGCACGCACAACTTCCACGGCGCGTTGAATCCGCACATTCACCTCTACTTGCGCTCGCCCGATGGTTGGGCACCCGGGGACCCGGGGTCGGCGCCGAAGGTCGACCCTTCGACCGAGCCGCACTAACGCGAGAGGTCGGCGCGCTCGCCGAGCCCGTGCTCGACGAGCGCCGACACCAGCTTCGCGATGATCGCGTCTTGCTTCGCGACGCGCGCCTCGAGATCCGCGATCCGGCGTTCGAGCCCGGCAGTTTCGGAGCCGCCGCTCGCGCGCGGCACCGGCGGCCGCATCGACGCCGCAGGCGGAGCAGCTGGGGCAGGCGAAGGCGGCGGCATCATCGGCGTTGGCGGCGCCTTCGCGGCGACCGCGGCAGGCCGCTTCAGCTTCACGCCCGGATCACCATCCTCGACGAGCAGATCGTCGAGCATCGGCTCGTTGTCGCTCTTCTCGACCTCGAGCGCGGGACCTTCGTTATCGAGCGCGAGCGGGATGTCGCCGTAGAACCGCGAGAACCCGCGGCCGTAGTACTTGCCGATCGCGCGCTCGATCATCTTCGGCCCGGCGAGCGCGGGACGAATGTTGAGCTTCGTCCGCGTGCGCAGCTCGTCGAGCACCGTGAGGTTCGTCGGATCCGCCATCGCGATGTCGAGGAACTTCATCGGCTGCGCGTACGGAACGATCGCGTGCAGATCCGCCATGTCTGCGGTCACCCACGCGAGCACGCTCTGCGGGATCTCGATCGCGTCGAGGTCGATCGCGGCGACCTTGAGCTGCTCTGCGAGCACTCGCACGAGGTCGGGCTCGCCGACGAGCTTCATCTCGACGACCGTGCGGCCGAGCGAGCCGCCCCAGCGCTGCTGCTCCTTGAGCGCGACGCGCAGCTGTTGTTCCGATAACAGATGTGCTTCGACGAGCATCTCGCCGAGGCGCTTGCGGCTCACGGCCGACTCATGGGGCGACGACCGTGGCCTGGCCGGCCGCGGCGAGCGTGCCGAGGAACTGCGCGCTCTGCTTCTCGGCGGTCGGGATATCGAACACGACGAAGTGACCGTCGGAGCCGGCCTTCATGTTGAACTGCGCGAGCACGGCGGTCGCGGTGCCGACGTTGTCGGTGATCGGCGTCGCGACCGGTCCGGCCTTGCCGCGCAACACGAGGCCTTCGACCGGCTTCTCGTCGGTCTCCACGACCAGGTCGCCGCCGATCGCGGTCGCGAACGCTTCGATCGCCGGGTTCGGCGCGTACGTATCGGTGAAGCCTTCGGTCTGGAAGATGTTCTTCGGTGCCATCTTGATCCCGTCGGGACCGAGCTGGGGCTCGCGCACCATGTAGCGCGCGTAGTTCGCACCGTCGGCGCGCTCGATCCACATCTGCGCGATCGCGAGCGACGGGTTGTCCTCGTCCATCGGCGAGTCGCGCGCGATCGTCTCGATCAGCGAAGGAAAGTTGATCGGCGCGGTCTTGTACAGCATCGACAGGTACAGCAACCCGCCGGTGCCCGACAGCACCGCGCCCGACAACGCCGGCTCGAACGCGATGAACGCGGGGCCGGTGAGCCCGCCCTGCGAGTGACCGAAGAAGTAAATCTTCGCCGGATCGATCGAGAACCCGCCATTGCCGTCGTCGAACACGAGGCCTTGTGCGAGCCGCATCTGCGACCACGCATCCGCGGCACCTTGGAGCGCGTTGTCGCGGCCGGCGAGCGGGTTACTGAAGTTGAAGAACGCGACGCCCGGGTCGGTGCCCGCGGGGTTGCGCGGACCGTGGAGGACCTGGTCGGTCGAGATCGTCGCGATGCCTTGCTCCGCGAGGCGCGTGCCGGTGCCGTCGTCGACGAACGACTCGTAGTCGCCGCCGGTGCCGTGCGAGTAGATGCAGATCGGCCAGCCGTTCGCCGGCTTGGGTCCGGGCGGAATCGTCAGCGCGAACCGCATCGGCTCGGTCCGCTGGACCACCGCCGCACCGTCGGGGCCGGTCACGATCTCGCCGCCCGACGACAGGTACGGCGGCGTGCCGGTCTGGAAGTTCGGCGCGGTGTACGCACCGGTCCACAGGTGATAGAGCGCCGTGGTCGCGTTCGAGTTGACGACGTTCGTCGCGACCGGCGCCGGCGTCGAGTACACGCCCTTGCGCAGCGCCGGCCCGATCTGGGTCGCGTGCTCGGTCGTGAACACCGCGGCCGACACGACGTCGGCGGTGCCGCCGTTCGCGGCGAGCCAGTCGGTGAGCGGCTTGTACGCCGTGCGTGCGGCCGTCATCGCGGTGCCACCGCCGCTGGCGAGCAACGTGGCGAATTCGGGAGCGCGCACGATCGCGGCGCCGCCAGCGTCTTTGATCTTGTTCGTGATCACGAGCGCGTAGGTCGTGCCTTCGTCGAGCCCGAACCCGGGGTAGGGCCGAACGACGAGCCGGTTCGGCCCGATCGTGCTGGTCTTGTCGTCGCGATACTTCGCGATGATCGGCGTGCGCGTGCCGAAATCCGGCGACGCGCCATCGACGTTGACCAGGTACACCGACGAGGCCAGATCGAGCGAGCCCGCCGGGTCCGGCAGCGACGCCGGATCGATCGCGGCGGTGAACCGCGACGAGATCGCCGCGTTCAGCGAGAACCCGTCGAGCGTCTCGGCCGCGGCGCGATAACTATCGACGAGCTGGCTGTGGGTCGGGAACATCGACAGGTCGAGCGAGCCATCTGCCTTGCGGTGGATGTCGTTCGGAAAGGGGAGCGCGTAGAAGTCGTCGCCCGGCGTTTCGACCGCGAACATCGCCTGCGTGCCACTGGCGCTATCGCTGCACCCGATCAAGAGGCCTACGGCGAGGCCGATCCACTGAACCCTCATCGCCGCGGACCGTATCATCAACGGGCGCGATTAGAACGTGAGAGTCACCACGCCACCGACGAGGAGGCCGCCGCCGGCACCGGCGATCACGAGCCCGTTCTTGTCGTGACTCTTGGCGAAGTAGTACGCCGTCCCGGCGGCCGCGACCACGAGGCCGGCGACGGTGAGGGCCGTGCCGATCACGCCCCGGTTGTCGCGGGCGGGCGTCGGCCCGGGCTCGATCGGCTTCACCCCGACCGCGACGGGGGTCTCGGCGTGCAGATCCGCGGGCAGGTGGTCGAGGAGCATGAGCGTCGCGCGGGTCGCGGCGTCGAGCGCCTCGCTCACGGTGCACACGTCGCAGCGCTCGGAGGTTTGCCCCACCACCTTGCCGCGCTCGGTGCCGACGAGCGTGACGACCCAGCCGTAGCTGGTGCCCGAGCCCGTGAGCGACGCGAGCAGCACGACATCGGCGTTGGTCTGGACCTTGACCTCGCGCAGGCAGTCGCCGACGACACAGCCTTCGGTCCACTTCGTCGAGCTCGTCATCCGGTCGTGCATCCGCACGCGTGGCGCGAGGAAGAACCGCTTCGGATCGACCTTCGCTTCGAGGTCGCGCTGGAATTGCACGCCGACCTCCGGTGGTGC
Organism: Deltaproteobacteria bacterium; assembly: GCA_040004535.1. Taxonomy (GTDB): domain Bacteria; phylum Myxococcota_A; class Polyangia; order Haliangiales; family Haliangiaceae; genus JABFXX01. The sequence continues at coordinate 15,412 of JBDUAS010000101.1, read as the reverse complement.
GCCGTCGACGCGAACGTCGAGGATGCCGACGATCCGGCGCGAATCGCTACTCGGCGGAAACGGCGTGGCGGGAGGTTCTGGCTCGACGACCGGCGGCGGTACGTCCTTCTTCGGAGCCTCCTTCTTCGGAGGTTCCTTCTTGTTGGGCCCGGCGACCGCGGTCGCTGAAAGCGTTGCGACCGCGACCAGAGTGGCGAGCTTCACGCTTCGTCGACTTGCGTGATGAGCTGCTTCATCAGCCCATCGATCATGAGGTTGCGGTCGGTGATCTGGTACTTGCCGTCGCGCCAGCCCGCCTGCACCTCCGCGTACCGCTTCTCGGTGTCCGCGACAGTCGTCTTGTACTGCCCGACCTTCTTGACGATGTCCTTCTGGTTGCGCACGAAGTACGAAACCATCGCAGCGCCCGACGCGATGGTGAGCACGAGGCCGAGCGGGCCACCGACGGCGAACCGCAAGCCGACGCGCAACGCGACGAGCAAGCCCGCCCCGATCGCGACCTTCTTCGCGCCCTGGCCGCTGACGACCGAATCCTTCGCGAGCGCCATCGACGTCGAGCCCGACGCGATCAACAGCGCGATGAAATTGCCGCGCCGCGTGGTCCAGCCGCGATCGTAGTACTCGCGGATCGCCTGCTTCAGGAACGCCTCGAACGTGCCATAGATCCCCGTGGATCCGGCGGCGGGCTCCTTGGACGCTTCAGCCACGTACGAAGGATACCATCAGCTTCGGGTTTGACAGGGGTACCGGGGTCGCACAGATTCGAGAGGTGCGGGGCACTCTTGCGGTTCTACTCGTGTGCGCGTCGGCGAACCTGGCGCGCGCGGACCTCGCCACCGGCCGCGACAAGCTCGTGGCCGGCGACTACAAGACCGCGATCGCGGAGCTCGGCAAGGTCACCGGCAAGGACCGGCCGGCCGCGCGGATCTTGCTCGCGCGCGCACAGCTGACGACCGGCGACTACGCGGCGGCCGAAACGACGATCACGCCGCTGACCGCGGGTGCGAGTAGCGCCGCGGCCAGTAAAGAAGCGATCGAAGCGCACCTCGTGCTCGATCGAGTGCGCCGCACGACCGGGCGCAACGCGGATGCGCGCAAGGACCTCGAGCAGCTGCTGAAGGATCATCCCGATGATCGCGCGGTGCGCACCGCGCTCGGCGTGCTCCGTCACGATCAAGGCGACATGATCGGCGCGAAGGCGCTGTTCGATCAAACGATCCACGAGTTCGACTCCAAGAAGCTCGATCTCAACGACGCCGATGCGCTGTTCCAGCTCGCCGAGGCCGCGCGTTACACGTCGCAGTTCGAGCTCGCGAACGATTCGTATCGCGCCGCGCTCAAGATCAAGCCGCAGCTGATCGATGCCGGGCTCGCGTGGGCGGACTTGTTCTCGCGCAAGTACGCGAGCGAGCTCGCCGAGCAGACGATCGAAGAGGTGTTCAAGGTCAACCCGAACGAGCCCGACGCGCACGCCGCGATGGCGGGGGTGATCACGGAGACCAGTTACGATCTCCAGGCGGTCAAGCACCACCTCGAGGCCGCGCTGGCGGTGAATCCCAAGAACACGAATGCGTTGAAAGTCCGCGCGTCGCTCGAGATCGATAACAACCAGTGGGACACCGCTCGCGCGACGCTCGATCAGGTCCTCGCGATCGACAAGGAAGATGTCGAGGCGATCGCGATGAAGGCGACGGTCGCGTGGCTCCGGGACGATACGGCCGCCTACAAGGCGCTCGAGCAGCAGGCGCTCGCGATCGATCCTGCGTACGCGGAGCTCTACCGGATCGTGGCGCGGTCGGCGGTGCGCGAGCACCGCTACGTCGCGGCGATCGAGCTCGAGAAACAAGCGATCAAGCTCAAGCCCGACTTCTACGAGGCGATGGCAGGGGCGGGACTCGGCTATCTCCGGCTCGGCGACGAGAAGGACGGCCTCGAGTGGCTCGACAAGGCGTATCGCGGCGACGGCTACAACGTCCGCACCGTCAATACGCTGAACCTGTTCGAGCAGACGATCCCGAAGGAGTACTCGTTCGAAGCGACGAAGAACTTCAAGATCCGGTTCCACAACGACGAGAAGCCCGCGCTCGCGCGCTACCTCGAACCGACGATGGAGCGCGCATTCGCCGACATGGTGAAACGCTACGGTTTCACGCCGAAGACGCCGGTCACGCTCGAGCTCTACGCCGACAAGACGAACTACGCGGTGCGAACGGCCGGCCTCCCCGATATCGCCGCGCTCGGCGTGTGCTTCGGTCAGGTCATCACCGCGATGTCGCCGGCGACCGGCGATCTCAACTGGGGCATGGTGCTGTGGCACGAGCTCGGTCACGTGTTCGCGATCCAGCTGTCGAATTCGCGCGTGCCACGGTGGTTCACCGAGGGGCTATCCGAGTACGAGACGTTGATCGCGCGGCCCGATTGGCGGCGCGAGAACGATGCCGACCTCTACGGCGCGATGGCGAACAACACGCTGCCTTCGATCGGGGCGCTCAACTCCGAGTTCATGCAGCCCGACCAGAACGCGGTCGTCGTCGCGTACTTCTTGTCGGCGGTCACCGTCGAGTGGCTCGCCCGCACGTACGGGTTCCCGAAGATCGTCGCGGCGCTCAAGCTCTACGGCAAGGGCCAGGAGACGCCGGAGGTGCTGAAGGCGATCACCGGCAAGACGATCGCGCAGCTCGATGTCGACTTTCGCAAGTACCTCGAGATCCGGCTTGCCGCGTACGCCGGCACGTTCAAGCTGCCGACCCGGGGCTTCGACGACGTGACGAAGCTCGAGATCGCCGCGGACGCCGCGCCGAAGGATGCAAAGGCGAAGGCGAACGTCGCGCTCGGCTACTACTACGCGGGCGATGCCGACAAGGCGGGCGCCGCGGCGACGACTGCGGTCGCGCTCGATCCCAAGCAGGCGATCGCGCGCTACATCCTCGCCGAGATCGCGGTCCACACCGGTGATGCGGCGAAGGCGAAGCAGCTCTACGTCGGTCTCATGGCCGATGGCCACGATAGCTACGACCTTCGTACGCGACTCGCACAGCTCGCCGAAGGTGCGGGCGATTCGGCCGAGGCCGAGAAGCAACTGTGCGCCGCGAAGAAGCTCGATCCCGAGCGCAGCTATCCATACCAGGCGCTCGCCGAGATGTACGAGAAGCAAGGCAAGCAAGCGCAGGCGCTGGTCGAGACCGAGCACTACGCGTTCATCGAGCAGATGGAGCTCGCGCCGCTCAAGAAGCTCGTCGCCGAGTACGGCAAGCTCGCGAACTGGCCGAAGGTCCGCACGTACGGCGAGATGGCGACGTTCATCAACCCGCAGGACTCCGAGATCCTCGGGACGCTCGGCCGCGCGTACCTCGAGCTCAAGCAGCCCGACAAGGCGCTGTTCACGTTCGACTCGATGCTCGTCGCGAACCCGCCGCCGCGCCGCCCGGCGCTGGTCCACCTCGGTCGTGCGCGCGCGCTCGCGGCGATGAAAAAGCTCCCCGAAGCGCGCGCCGCGTTGGCTCTGGCCATGAAGACCGAGCCGGAGAACGCCGAAGTTCTCGCCCTGAAGGCCCAGCTCAAGTAGGCGCTTGCGAACGCCGCGTCGCTGCGAACTGGCCACCGCGCTGCGTGCCTACACACCGCTCGTTCACACCTCCTCGCGACGCGGCGCGTTCGCCCGATTCTCGACGACGACGCGCGTGTCGAACCGCGCCGGTTCATGAAGGTCCGTAACATTCCGAGGCGGCGTGGTGCAGCATTTGGGCACCGCCTGACAGGCTGTCAGCGACTGATGACTATTCGGTTTTCCGGGAGACCACCCGCGCTCGTGTTGCGCCAACGAGTGTTGGTTTCCCTCCTCGAACACGGCGCCTATGGTGCCCGCGTTACCGCTGGAGGGCGCTATGTCGAAATCTCTTCTGTATCTAAGCCTTGCCGTGTGTGCCGCTTGCGGCCCGACGGCGGCAGATAACTTCGGGACCGGCGACGCCAACGGTGGCGGCGGCGGGGGTGGTGGCGGCGGAGGAGGCGGAGGAGGTTCGAACTGCGCGACCTCGACCGTCAACGCGATGCAGAGCCCTCTCGACCTCTACATCATGCTCGATCAATCGGGCTCGATGTCCGACACGGTCAGCGGTGGCGGGACGAAGTGGGCGTCGGTGACGTCCGCGTTGAATTCCTTCCTGACCCAGCCCGGCTTGACCGGGTTCTCGGTCGGCCTCCAGTACTTCGGCCTGCCGGGCAGCGGCTTCGGCGATTCCTGCACCGCGAGCGACTACGCGACCGCGGCGGTCGAGATCGCCGCGTTGCCCGGTGTCGCGACCGCACTGACGACCTCCATCAACGCACATTCGCCGACCAGCGCGACACCGACGTCCGCGGCGCTGCAAGGCGCCGTCGATCACGCGAAGGCGTGGGCGGGCGCGCACACCGGTGACGTCACCGCGGTCGTGCTCGCGACCGATGGTGATCCGTCGGAGTGCGATACCAGCATGCCGAACATCGATGCGATCGCCGCGGCCGGGTGGGCCGCCACGCCCAAGGTCGCGACGTTCGTGATCGGCGTCGGTTCGTCGCTGGCGAACCTCAACGGGATCGCGGCGGCCGGCGGCACGACGAATGCGTTCCTCGTCGACACCGGCGGCAACGTCAACATGCAGTTCCTCGCCGCGATGAACGCGATCCGTAACTCGGCATCGTGCACGTATTCGATTCCGCTGCCGATGGGCGGCGGTAACGTCGACTACACCCAGGTCAACGTGGTGTTCACGCCGAACGGCGGGTCTCAGATCACGATTCCGAACGTCGCCAACAAGATGGCTTGTCCGGCCACCGGCGATGGTTGGTATTACGACAACCCGGCGGCGCCGACGAACATCATCCTGTGCGAGACGACGTGCGGCAGCGTGCAGACGAGTGGCGTCGTCCAAATCACGCTCGGTTGCGACACCGTCATCCTGTAGCCGCAGGCTTCAGGTGCGGTGGGCGCGCGCGTTCCACATCAGGAGGGAAGCGAGGATCGGTCCGGTAATCGCGACGATCAGAAAGAAGATATCGAGCACCCCGCGTTCGCGCGGCAAGTCGTAGAGGATCGTCTGCGCGATCGTGACGATCGCATCGGCGGTGACGGCCGCTGCGACGACATCTGCGAGCCCGCGGCGCCAGCGATGCGCGAGTGCGAACAGCGCTCCGCCGAGCACGACGTCGAACGCGACCCAGCCGTATTGCCACTCGGCGTTCGGAAAGAACCGCTCGCTCATCGGCAGTGCGAGTAGCGCGGTCCAGACGACGAGCAGCGCTGCAAACGCGCGCACGACGACCGCGGGGCCGCGCAGCATCGTCTCGAGCCCGAACCGGAACAGACCGCCACGCGCGAACGCCTTCAGCGTGTCGTAGATCGCGACGAACGCGTTACCGCTCGGTGGATACGACAAGAAGATCGGGTCCCACTCGCGCGGCTTGAACTTCGCCTTGAACGCGCGCAGCCCGTCGAAGTCGTAGAGCGCGCGACCAAGCCTCCTCGCGGCGCGCAGCCACGAGCTGACGTCGCCGGCGAGCGGCACGAGGCCGAGCGTGACGAGCGGGACATTCGCCTCGGCGGCCGCGCGCATGCCGGCGTCGACGAGCAGCTCGATCGTGCCGTTCGGTGCATCCGGATCGCGCAGGAAGTCCTCGAAGAACCACCCGGTGCGGGCGTAGACCGGAATGATGCCGAGGAACGCGACGACCTTGCCCTCGCGCTCGGCGACGAAGTAGTGGCGCTCCGCGGGAAACGTGAACGGATCGATCTGGACCAGGAAGCCCATCGGCGCGATGGGCCGCGACGCGAGCCAGCGCTCGATCAGCGTCTCGACCTGGACGCGTGTCGCGTGGCCCGGCGCGAGCTCGGCGATGTCCACCGTACGCACGGCAACGCCTTTCGCGCGGGCGCGGCGCAGCTGCTCGCGCAAGCTCTTGCCGCTCTTGACGACTGCCGCCCACTCGCCCGGATCCCACACCGGCTGGTCGCCGATCCGCAGCGACGGCCACGTTGTCGAATCGCGAAATCGCTCCTCGGTCCCGAACCAGGTCGTGCGCCGCCCCGCGGCCTTCGCTGCCTCGACGAACCGCTGCGAGACCTCGGGGACGCGCTCGGGCGGTGCGATCGGCGAACCGGCGGCGACCCACGCGCTGCCGGTATCGACATAGCCGACGAACGCATCGTCGCCGTCGAACCAATAGCGAAACCCCGGCTCGAGCACCTGGAACGACGTCGCGTTCCAGCCGTGGCGGCGCAGCAACGCGAGCACGCGGTCGCGATCGCTGGGCTCCGGTACCACGCGCGAAGCATACGCGCTCTGTCGCGCTTGGCACGCTCAGTGGCGGTGAGGAACGGGTGCCGCGCCCCACGCGTGAACTACTGGATCGGGCGCGCAGCGCTGCTCGTAGTCGCTCGCGTACTCGCGTGCGGACCGGCCATCGAACACGAGCGTCTTCGCGAGCTCGTGCGCGATCACGGGACGGCAATGATCGCCCTCGGCGAGGAGCTCGGCGAGGCGTGCCTTGCGTTGCTCGACGATGGTGTTCTGGTCTTCACGCTGGCGCTCGACGGTCGTCGGCGGGCGAGGCGCCAACATGTTTGCGACGACGTGCGAGAGCGTGAACACCATGGCCCCCACGGCGGCGACCATCGGCAGCCACTGGCCGCGCTGGCGCAATTTCGGGACCGCGGCGTCGCTCATACAAGGTCAACGCGCCAACTGGCCGAGCGTGACGGAATTTCTTCGAGCGGGTCTGCGCGCCTATACTCGCCGCGTGAAGAGCTGCCTGCTCCTCGGGGTAATCGGTTGTACTCACGCGGCGATGCCCTCTCGGCCACCGCGATGTTTCCCGTTGTACCCACTCGCGGCGAACGCGCGCTGGACCTACGACGTCACGATCGTGGCCGGGGAGGGGGACGCGAGCACGACTCGCCACGTGCGAGTCGTCCGCAGTGTGGGTGAGATGACTCCGGATGGTCGCACTCGACTCGACACGGCGCCGGCGCCCGAGGACAGCGGGGTCGAAGCGACGGAGCGCTACCGAGTTACGCCCGACAGGATCTATGACGGTGACAACACGGTCGACGAAAATCTGCGGCTCGTTGCAACGCCGGAGAAGAGCCTGGCCTGGGGCGGACCGCGCTGGTTCTACGCGCCAGGCGACGGCCAATGGAAGTTTGTCGGCCGCGTAGACGCGGCGCCCTATCACGACTGCGTGAAGGTCTTGTCGAACACGAAGTACGGCGAGACCACGCAGGTGTATTGTGCGGGCGTCGGACCGGTCGTGAGCGAGTATCGCGAGAGCGTGCCGCGTTCCCACGACGATCCCGCGCTCGGTCATCACCGCGACGCGACCTGGCAGTTGCGCGAGCTCGTCCCGGGCAAGTGCGCGCGCTGAGTTACTTCTTCTTGCAGACCTTCCCGTCGCGCGTGAGATTGTCCGCGGCTTTGCCCGTGACGGTGAGACCGTAGTACAGGTCGATGTGGCCGCCATTGACCATCGAGCCACCGTCGTCGGCGCGGGCGGCGCCGAACGACTCGATCAGTAGCTTGCTGCCCATCTTGATCGTATTCGTATCGACCGCGACGCTCTTCATCGGCACGAGCTCTCGGTTGCTCGAGCCGATGATCTTCGGGACGACCTCGAAGCAGTCGTTTCGCTTGTAGTGAATGATGTCGCCGTTCTTCGCGATGCCGGTGCCTTCCATCTTCACGCCGCGAGGTGCCTTGTCGGTCCGGAACAAGAAGTCGTGATTGAACGTCCCCTTTAGCCCGCAGGGGTCCTTCTCCGACGACCCCTTCGTGAATTCCTTCTCGTTCGCGAGCGGATAGACCGTCAGCCTGAACGTGCCAAGGTCGTCGTAGCCGGGCGGGCAACTGACGCCGATGTCGTACGTGTACGATTTGAGGTTCGTGTCTTCGGTGACGTTCGTCTTGTACATCGACGACGTCTTGTCGAGTCGCTTCGCGACGTCGGCATCCGCCGCTTTCTGCGCGTCGCCCTTGGTGAGCGGCGCGTAGTACACACCGAACTGCTGATTTGGCTGCTGTGGCGAGACCTCGGCCGGGATGTGCGCCGCAGTGAACTTCGCCACGAGGGCTCGCGCCTGGCTCTCCTTCGCGAAGCACGTATCCCACGTCTGGTAGCCGCTCTTCGCCGGCAGCCCCTCAGGACACTTGAGCGTCTGATGGACGTACCAGCCCTTCGAGTGAGTCTCTTGAGCGACGGTGGTCTCGTATTTCGGATCCGCCTTGGCCTTGGCCTCGGCTTCGGCTTCCGCCTCCGTCAACAGGTCGAACGAGAACGTGTACTGCGTGGCGCGTCGTCTCCGCGACGCCTCCTTCTCGGCCTTCTCTGGAACCTTCTCTGGATCGTAGACGTGCAGTCCCAGCGCGCGCAGCCGGTCGACCTGGGCTTGCGCTTCCTTCTTCGTCTTGAAGTCCACGCCCCAACCGGTCTTGGTTTGCATCTGGACGCGCTCCGCACCGCCGCGCTGCTGGACGACGTGCGTCAGCTCGTGCGCCAGCAAGCGCCGGCCGGCCTCGGTCGCCGGTGCGTACTCGCTGCGATCGAAGAAGATGTCGTTGCCAACGGTAAACGCGCGCGCACCGAGCGATCCGGACAACGCGTGCGCTTCCGAACCCGCGTGGATCCGCACGTCGCTGAAGTCGCGGCCGAACCGCGACTCGAAGAACGTGCGCGCCGGCTTGTCGAGCGGAGCGCCACCGGTGCGCGCCGATGCGATCTGATCGACGGTGCTCGCGTTGCTGGTCAGCGCCCCTTGATCGGACTTGCCGCGAACCTTCTCGTCCTCCTGCGAGCATGCCGCACACGCGCGCTGGATCGCCGGCCCCGTGACACCGGTGATTGGCACGGCACTTCCCTGCATCACAGCGTCGGCGACCTGATCGGCCTCTTGCTCGAACCGATCGCCGGGCGCTCCAACCGCGAGCTTTGGCATCGCGGAGATCCGCGACCTCTCTCGCACGCTCACCGTGGGCGCGCGACTCTTGCCTTCCAGACCCACCGCCGTCCGCACGCTAGTAGGTTATCACCGCTCGCGCGGGCAGTATTCACCGGCCATGAGACAGCGGCGTTTCGCGCTCGGCAAAGATGCGGCGGGATCCAAGGTGGGCGGACGTCACGAGCCTCCAGGGGCTTTCCTTGCGCGCCTGTGGACGTTGTTCGGTCGACCACTGGTGCTGACCGACCACGGGTTCTCGTACAGCGTGCGCGATCGCGACACCGGCCTGGAGTTCGAGGCGTACTCCGGCGCCTCTGGTCCTGCATACGGCGCTGCGCCGGCAGATGTTAAGCGGCTGCGCCCGGTGTTGGCCGCGTTCGATACGCTGCTCGATGCGACGCCGCTCGCCGAGTGTCGCCTGGACATTCCAGTCGGCGACCGCAAGAGGTTCGTCGTCGGCGTGAAGCACGGGGTTCCGTTCGAGCACCTCGCCTCACCACCGCCGCCGACCAATGCCGAGGCGGTCGCGACAGCAAAGCGCGTGCTCGCGACCGAGAATTCGGACGCGATGTTTTATTACGTCGCGGTGCTGAAGTTGCACGAGGCGGCACCGCGCCAGCGCGTGTTGCTCCGCAAGCGATGGCGGCGTTCGCTCGCTGTCGCGCTCGCGGCGCTCGACGCGGAGCTCGTGGATGGCGACCGGGATCGGGTCACCACGCTCGTGAGTATCATCGACGTCGAGCTCGGGGCTCTCGCGAGAACCGCGAAGCTCGCAGGCGTTGTCTATGGCGACGAGACTCGTCCACATCGCAAGCAGCTCGCCGATGCGAAACGGCGGATCGCGAAGCGGCGGATCAGTCTCGGGATGTGAGTTGCATGACGACCTTGAACGGCTTGCCGTTCAAGGTCACGGTGCTGCTGAGCGGCGGCGGGCACTGCCCGTCACGTCGCGGATGATCACGAGTGGCTTGTCGACCAGCGGTTTCACGATCTCCGCTGCGTTCGCGCTGCGTTCGTTCTTGGTGATCACGTAGACGAGCGCTGCCGCGGCGGCAGAGCCCTTTGCGATCGTCGCGATCACTGTCGTGCCGCTACCACCAACCGTCGCAGCCGCGCCACCGCCACCGCCGCCCGTGATGGCAGTCAAAGTGACTCCGCCCGACGACGTGTACGTCGTGACGAGTACCGTCGTTCCGGTTACCGCCGCGCCGGCCGTCGTGGCCGCGGTGCCTCCCTCGAGAACCGTGGTCGTTGCGGCGCCGGTCTCGAACGCTGCCGTGGTGGTTGCGGCGCCGGTCTCGAGGGCCGCCGTGGTGGCTGCGGCGCCGGTCTCGAGGGCCGCCGTGGCGGCTGCGGCACCCTCGACGACGACCGCCCCCTCGGTCGCGGCCAGTGCGACCGGCAACGCTGCGAGCGCAGCCGGCGCCACGACCATCGCGACGAGAACGCCCCGTATTCGTTCTCGTCGTTCATCCGCCTGGCCATGTCGTAGAAGCCCTGCTCGCGTTCGTCACGCGTATTCGCTTTTTCGCGGGCTGCTTCACCGGCTCGGGCTTCACGAGGGGGAGCGACTTGACGTCTTGCTTTTGCTTTCTCCGCTTTTTCGACACGCGCGACCGCTGGTGCCGAGATCGCCGCCGCTGGCTTGCTCACGCGGGCCGCACGCACCATGTCCGCCACGGGATCAGCCTCTCACCGTTCGCAGGCGTAGTACATGACGTGAGGATCCGAGGTGGTATCGGGAGGGAAGGGATTCTCCGCGAGCTCGAGCCTGCAACCATAGTGATGCTCGCGTGCACCGTCGTAGTCGCGTTCGACAACCGGGAAGTCGCCCGTCGTGAGCGCGAATCCGATCGATCGCGACGCGGCGTGACTGCCGGCCACGTATTCGAACCGGATCGCGTCTCCGGCGACCGCGTAGTGAATCGTGACCTGAGTGCGAACGAGTTGGCCCTCGCCCATCACGAGCTCTCCCGTGCGATCGGCGCGTAGCTCGACCACTTGCAGGTAGTCGTAGTGTGGGCGCGCTGCGTGCCACGCCCGCGCGAGCGTGCACGAAGGCGCTTGCATGCGGCAGTGCAGCCACAGCATCACGATCACTCCGAGCGCGGCGAGATATTTCATTCGAGCATCGGCACTTCCTTGCCGGATGGTGTGCCTGCCGCTGCGGCCGCCGTTGCATCGGGCGGATCCACGATGTTGCCAGTCGCGCAGTCGTGTTGCGTGAGATCGATCTTGGTATCGGCGTCGTTCAAGAGGTCACAGCCCTTGTTCGCGAATACGACCTGCTGGGGAAGCGTATCAGCACCCTCGACGAACGGCGTGAACTCGCTGGCGGTCGGCTTCCGCGTCTCCTCCCCAGGGAGCGGCTTGTAGAACGGTCCGGTGATCGTGTCGTACGCGAGCGGCTTCGGCGGATCGACACGCTCGTGCAACCACACGCCACCGCTGCGCCGCTTCTGAAATTCCGGGTCGGGCTTGCGGCCGTTCGCGGTGATGAACTTGATCCACTCGGCCTGGCGCTGGACGTAGTCGCTCTGCGCCGTGCTCGTAAGTCCGAAATTCTTCCCGGAGAGCGATGCGAACTTCGCCGCGTCGACGTTGAACTTGATGACGCCGCCGTACTTCTCCTTCGCGTCGCGCGCGACCCGACAGGCCCACTGCAACGTACGGAACCACGCCTTCTTGTCGTTCTGATCGTGGTGGGTGTAGAAGCCTGCGGCAAAGTCGCCACCGCCGACTGCCTTGACGTTGCGCGGGATTTTCTGCGCGACGGACCAGCGGGTCCCGTGGAAAAAGTTAAGACGTTTCGCTCCCGGGCTCTCGGCGAAGTACTTCTTCATCCACTCCGCGGTGTCTTGCTTCTCCGGCACCGACGCGTCCCGCATCACCATGGCCGGTGCATCCGCCTGCTGGACGGTGTGGACGAGCTCGTGGGCGATCAATCGGCGCCCGGCCGGTGTGCCGGGCGTGTACTCGCCGCGATTGAAGTAGATGTCGTTGCCGACCGTGAACGCGCGCGCACCGAGAGATCCAGACATCGCCTGGGCTTCCGAACCCGCGTGGATCCGCACGTCGCCGAAGTCGCGGCCGACCCCGACTCGAAGAACGTGCGCGCAACGGCGTCGAGCCGAGCGCCACCCGTGCGGGCCGACGCGATCTGGTCGACCGTGCTCGTCTTGTTGGCCAGCTCGCCCTGCTGCGTCTTGCCGGTGATCGGAGCGGCACTTCCGCGCATCACAGCATCGGCGACCTGATCGGCCTCTTGTTCGAACCGATCGCCGGGCGCTCCGACCGCGAGCTTCGGCATCGGCGAGATCCGCGACCTCTCTCGTACGCTCACCACGGGGGCTCGACTCTTCGCCTCTAGACCCAACACCGTCCGCACCCTCCTAGGCTACCACCCCTTCCTCTGCCGCAAATTGCTGCACCGCTGAGGGAGGCCGGAGTTTCCGTTCGATGCTTTAATGTCGCCCGATGGCGGAGATGGCGCAGGCGTCGGCGAAACCACAGGCTGCGCAAGCGCAAAGCTCGCTCGCGATCCAGCGGAAGTGCGGTTGCAACAAGTCGAGCGACGACGAGCGGACGCTCCAGCGCAGTGCCCGCGACGACGCGCGCGAGCCGACGCCGCCGCTCGTTCACGACGCGCTGTCGTCGTCGGGCGAGCCTCTCGAGCTGAAGACTCGCGGCGTGATGGAGCGGATGTTTGGCTACGACTTCGGCAACGTGCGCGTGCACGCAGACAGCGCCGCGGCAGAGTCCGCGCGTGCGGTGAACGCGACCGCGTACACCACGGGGCGAGACGTCGTGTTCGGCTCCGGCGCGTACGCGCCACACTCCGCGGCTGGCCGCGAGCTGATCGCACACGAGCTCACCCACGTCGTCCAGCAAGCGAGAGGGCCGGTCTCGGGCCGAGCGATCGGCGGAGGTGTGCGTATCAGCGATCCCGGCGACGCGTTCGAGCGCCAGGCCGATGCGATGGCGGCGAAGGTGAACGGTGTTGTCTCGCAGGTCGCCGCGCCGGCACGCCTGAACGTCCTCGCGCCGGCGCTCGGGACGGCGGTGCAGCGGCGGCCCGCTGCACATGCATCGCGCGGCGCGGCGATCGTCGCGGACAATCAGAGGGCTGGCACCGGCCAGATGCGCAAGTCGGAGTTTCTCACGACATTGCGCGATCGCCTGATGGACACGGTGGACGCCGAGTTCAGGCCACACGGGCGCAGCGGCCGGGACTGTCCTTACATCCTGCGCACGATCGCTCTCTACGCGAATCGCTCGGTGGAGTCGCTGATGCGCCTCATCCGCGCATATGCGCACCCGAGCGCCAGCGCTGACGTGCAGCAGCTGATCGCGGCGGTCGTGCAGCGTACGCGTACCGTCGCGCGCAGGATCGCGGCGCGGCAATTTCCGTTCGCCCAGGCGATGACCGAGACGCCAGGCGCGAGCCTGCCATCGCACGATCCGGGCGTGATCCGCAGCCAGCTGGGACCGGGACAAGCGCTCGACGCGACGACGCGCAGCCGCATGGAGCGCTCGTTCGGCGCGACGTTCGCGTCGGTGCGCGTCCACGACGACTCGACGGCCTCCCGGTTCAGCACGGCGCTTGGTGCGCGCGCGTTCACGATCGGTCAGGACATCGCGTTCGGCTCCGGTCAGTACGTGCCCGGCACGCCGCAGGGCCGGCGACTCATCGCCCACGAGCTCGCGCACACGATCCAGCAGGGGGGCGCGCAGGGCGCGGCCGTACGCGGCCCCGAGCCAGAGCTCGAGCATCAGGCAGATCGCGCAGCGAGCGCGGCTCTCGACGGTGAGGCTGCCACGCCACCGTCGGTCACACCGGGTCTGCGCTTGCAGCGAGCGCCGGTCGTGCTGGCCGGTGCGCTCATCGTCGCGGAGGCGACGCCGGAGATCATCGTCGTCGGCGAGCTCGGCGCGGATGTCGTGCTCGTGGACGGCGCGGTGACCGTGACCGCGGATGTCGCGGCGCCGGCTGCCATCGACGCTCTGGCCGCTCCGGCGATCGAGGCGACGACGCCGATGCTCGAGGCCGCGACTCCCGCGATCGAAGCGACCGCACCCGCGACGTCCTCGTTTGCGTCCACCGCCGTCACCGCGACGGTCGGCGTCGGCGCAGCGGTCGGGCTCTCAAGCGACAGTCCTCAGACCGACGACGATCAGCAAAAGGGCTGCAATGTGTACCCGCTCGGGTATCATCGTGGAACGAACACCAACGGCCACCACGACTGCGCCGACCTACGCAACATCTACCCCGGCTCCGACGTCCAGGTGGACTCTCCGGTCGGCAACAAGGCGTTCGACGCGCTCGATGCCTCCGGCACGCTCTGGGAGATCAAGACCGATCAGTACACGACCTGGAACATGCCGGACTTCATCAAGGACGACATCGTTGCCCGCGATGCGCTCGAGCTGGAACGGGAGCGTCTCATCGCCACGGCGTGTGGATATCCATTCCTGATCGGAATCACGGATCCGGGCTATGCGACCGCGTTGCTCGCAGTGGACCGGTTCCTACCGGCCGTATCGATCAGTTGCTGACTCGCATGTCGACCTCGCGCGTCACTGGCCTGTTCTACGGTCCTCCACTGGCGGACGGCGATCACCGCACACTCGAGATCGTCACGGCGCTCGAAGCCGCTGTGCCGGGCGTGCGTCTCGACCACGTGGTCACGAGCGCGGGGACTGCAGGAGCGCTCCCCGATCGCGACGCGTTCTTGCGCGAGGCGTCCGCGCGCCGAGAGTTTCCGTTCGTGTTTCACGGCGACGAGGCGCGCTACGTCGGCGTGCGCGGCCGCGAGCCGCCGGCCATCCTGATGCCGGCTCGTCAGGCCATGCTGGAAGTGTGGGTGACCTTGCCGCTGGCGGAGCCGGTCGCGTCGCTGGCCGAGGCCGTCGGCCAGATCGGCAACGCCGCGCGCGCGAGCTGGGGCGCTGCATCGCCAATCGCCGCCGCGGCAACGATCGCTCTACAGATCATGTTCGCGGGTCGGCCGCTGCCCGCCGGCCTGCCGGGCTTGCTGCCGCCCGACAAGCTGCTCGATCCGTTAGTCCCGCACTGCCTCGGCTGGCTCAACTATTGGTCGGAGAGAACGGCGCACGAGCTCGGCTTTCCGGATGGGGCGCGCGACGCTGTCCTGCTGCAGCGGTCGCTGCGTATCGGGAATGCATGGGTCGTTCGTCTCACCGACGAGCCGCTCGATCTCGAGCGCGACGATCACCGCGCGCTGCTTCGCGACATCTACGATCGCTTCCCCGCGATCGGCGGTCGCGTCTGAGGCACCGCCGACTGCGTTGCCCGAGTAGGCGATCGCCGGTCGTAGGATGCATGGGATGGTGCGCCGTGAAGACGACGACGGGTCAATAGACCCGGAGACGTCGAGCTGCGCTTCTCCAGCGGGTGCAAGTCCCGCCCCGGTAAGCGTCGGAGCG
>JBDUAS010000013.1:0-61271 GCA_040004535.1 Deltaproteobacteria bacterium | reverse complement strand
TCGAAGATCCGCGCGATGTACTCGCCCTGGATGCCGTTCGAGATCAGCAGCAGGCCGTTGAAGAACAGCAGCACGATCAAGAGCGATGCGTAACCGGGCACGGCGATGCCCCAGAACAGCTTCTGGATCACCGTGATCATCAAGTACAGGAATGCGCCGCCGGCCGACAGCGCACCGATGTACGTCCACAGCTTGAGCGGCGCGGTCGAGAACGAGAACAAACCATCGAGCGCGAACCGCCACAGCTTGAAGAAGCTCCACGAGCTGCTGGTCTCGTTCGCGCGGATGTTCGCCTGGAACTCGATCGACGCGACCTTGAAGCCCGGCCACGCGAAGATGCCCTTCATGAAGCGATGGCGCTCCGGCATCTTGTTGATGACGTCGAGGATCTTGCGATCGATCAGCCGGAAGTCGCCGGCGTTCGGCGGAATCTCGACGCTGGTCATCATCCGCATGACCTTGTAGTAGGTCCTGGACAACGTCCGGCGCAGCCAACCCTCTTCGTCGCGCTTGCTCCGCACGCCGAGCACCATGTCGTAGCCCTCGCGCCACTTCGCGACGAACTGCGGGATCAGTTGCGGCGGATGCTGGAGGTCGCAATCGATCGGAATGATCGCGCGGCCCGTCGCGTGCGCGAGCCCGGCCGACAGCGCGATGTCCTTGCCGAAGTTGCGCGCGAGGCCGACGACCTTGATCCGGTGATCTTGAGACGCCGCCGCGGCAAGCATCCCGAGCGTGTTGTCGCGACTACCGTCGTTGACGAAGATGATCTCGAATGTCTCGCCCACGCCTTCGAGCACCGGGATGATCGCCGCGAGGAACGCGTGGATGTTGCGCTCCTCGTTGTAAGCGGGCGCGACGATCGAAAGGGTGGGCGCGGACATCGAGCACTTCTAGCATAGACCCTCGTTCGGCGCGTACGATGCGTCATGCGGTACCTCGCAGCAGTTGCCATCCTGTGTGCGTGCGGTGACAACGGCGCCAAGGCGATCGACGCGCAGCTCGATGCACCCAGCGACGGTCAGCTCGCCGCCTGCGTGCCGAGTCGTGGAACGCGGATCACGTGGAAATTCATCGCGTCGACCACCGGGCCCGCGATGATCGTGACCTCGCCTCCCGATGACCCGCGGCTGTTCGTCGTCGAGCAGCAAGGTACGATCCGGATCGTCGGCGATCATTCGTTGAGCGCGCCGTTCCTCGATATCTCGGATCAGATCGTCGCCGGCGGCGAGCAGGGCCTGCTCGGGCTCGCGTTCCATCCGCAGTACGCGCTCGACCACACGTTCTACGTGTTCTACACGACGGCCGACGCGAACGTGTTGGCGCGCTATCAGGCGAGCGCCACCGATCCTGACAAGGCCGATCCGACGAGCGGCGTCGTGATGCTCTCGATTCCGGACTTCGCGACGAACCACAACGGCGGGATGCTCGACTTCGGTCCCGACGGCGACCTCTACATCACGACCGGTGATGGTGGTGGCGGCGGCGATCCACACCTCAACGGTCAGAATCCCCACGCGCTGCTCGCGAAGCTGCTGCGGATCAGCACGCATCACGAGGATGTCGGGTTGCACTACTCGATCCCGACCGACAATCCGTTCGCCGATGGGCTCGCCGGCGCACCCGAGGTGCTCGATTACGGATTTCGCAACGCGTGGCGGTGGGCGTTCGATCGCGCGACCGGCGATCTGTGGATCGGCGACGTCGGCCAGGACGCGGTCGAGGAGCTCGACCTCGTGCCGGCCGGTGCGCCGTTCGGCCAGAACTTCGGATGGAGCCTGTACGAAGGCTCGAGTTGCTACAACAACGGCAACGGCAACGGCACGTGCTCGCCTCTCGGTATCACGATGCCGCAGTTCGAAGCGGCACACAGCGATGGCTGGTGCGCGATCATCGGCGGCGACGTCTATCGCGGCCAGTGCTTCCCCGATCTCACGGGGACGTACTTCTTCACCGACTACTGCAAGCACGAACTCCACACCGCCGCGAAGACCAGCGCATCGACGTTCGATGTCAGCGTTCCCGAGGTCACGACCAGCGAAGGCGACATGACGTACGCCGGATCACCCGTCACGCCGGCGAGCATCCACGCCGCCGCGAATGGCGAGATCTACATGACGACCACGTCGTGCTGCGGCAGCTCGCAGACCGGCGGCATCTATCGGCTCGAAGCGGCGCCCTAGAGGTCGCGCGCGACGAGCTTGCGGCCCAGCACGCGCACGAGCAGCGCCGAGCTCGCGACCGCGATCGCCGTGCCGCACGCCGCACCGACGAGGCCGAACGCCGGGATCAACGCGAGATCGACGACGAAGTTGATGGTGACCATCGTGACGACGAGCCACGTGTGCGCGCCCGGGCGATTCGCCATCAACAGGATCTGCGCGAACGGCAGGTACGGCGAAGCGACCGCCAGTCCGATCATCAGGATCGCGAACGGCAGCGTATCGGCGTGGAGCGCGGCATCGTGCATCAGCCACGGGAGGAGCACGGGAAACGCGGCCGCGCCGGCGAGGCACGCCGCGCTGAAGCTCGGCACGAACCAGCGGCGGGTCCGGCGGGCGAGCGCGACCACCTGCTCGGGATTCCCGGCCGCGAGCTCGCGCGCGAGGATCGGGTTCAGGTTGTTCTGCATCACGACCGAGAGCTGGGTCGCACCTTCGTTGAGGGCTCCCGCGATCGCGTAGACGCCGACGAGCTCCTTCGCGATGCCGGATGCGCCGAGCATCCAGATGTCGAGCTTCGTGTTGATCTCGTACGCGAGCGTCGAGAGCACGCCGCGCACGCCGTAATCGAGATGGAGGCGAACCCACATGCGCCAGCGCGTCGCGCGCGCGAGCGAGACCGTCGCGATCACCTCGATGCCGAGGACGACGAGCATCGTGCACTCCGTGATCGTCCACACGATCGCGATCCGCGAGCCGGGGACGTCGAGTAGCCGGGCCGTGATCACGCCGGCCGCGATCAGCGCGTAGCGCAGCGACGTGTACACCGCGAACGCGCGCATCCGGCGCAGTCCGTTGACGACGTTGAACAGCACCTTGTTGATCGAGAAGCAGAACAGGCCAGGTGCCGCGACGAGCATGCCTTCGGCGACCGCCTCGCTGTGGTGCAGCCGCGCGAAGGGTCCGCGCAGCGCGAGGAACACGCCGGTCATCACGGCTGCGAGCACGATGTTCGGGACCAGCGCGCCGACGACGACCGACGCGACCCGTTCGCGATCGTCGGGAGCCTCGGCGAGCGCGCGCAGCACGGAGAACTGGACGCCGCATGCGCCGAGCACCGCCAGCACGAAGAACGCGGTCGTGACCAGGTTGAACACCGCGAGCGATTCCGGTCCCCACCACGTGAAGATCGCGAAGTTGCTGCCGAGCCCGACGCCGCCGAGCAACGCGACGGGCACGAGGTTCCAGATCACATCGCGCCGCAGCCGCGCGTCGGTCATTTAGTACAGCTTCGGCGCCGCGTTGATGATCTGCAGCGCTTCTTCGGCAGAGAACCCGATCAGCTGGAAGTACTCGCGGATCGATTCCCACCGCGGCTTCGAGTATTCGCGGCCGCGCGCCATCGCCTCGTCGCGGTCGAGGTGACCCTCGCGCACCATGTTCGACAGCATGGCTTCGTCCTCGGTGAAGCCTGCCATCGTGCCGTAGATGTAGTTGTAGAACGCGGCGCTACCGTCGCCGATCCGCCAGGTGGTGCGGGTATCGGGTGCGAGCTCCCAGTCGTACTCGCGCCGGATCGTGCCGACGATGTTGTCCTCGAGCCACGGCAGGTAGTGATAGAGGTACAGGAAGTCGTCTTTGATCACGAACGTCTGGACGAACGCGTTCATCGTGTCGAGCAGCGACTCGTTGATGTACGCCGGGTTCTTCAGGTAGTTCTTCGCGAAGTACCAGAGCATCGGAAGCTTCGTCCCGAACGCCATGTCGGTGAGCTTCATGTTGTGGTTGTCCTGCGGCACACCCATGAGGCCGGTCTTGTACGGCGCGTCCTCGATCATGTTGCCGGTGCAGAAGATCACGAGCTTGATCCCGGTCTCCTTGCGGAGCTGGCGCGCGTGCGAATAGAACTCTTTGTCGCCCGCCATGAACAGCGTGACCATGCCGAGCTCGGGCTTCTTCAGCCACGCCTCGACGTTCTTGCGGATGTAACGGCGCTTCGCGGTGATATCCGCCGAGCGGATGATGTGCTCGACGCCGAGCTTGCCGCACACGCGTGCGCAGTTGCGGCGCGCGAGATCGGTGACCATGCCCCAGTCGTAGGTGAACGCGACCGGGTTCATCCCGAGCACGGTCTTGACGTAGTGGAGGCCGTACGATGAATCGCGGCCACCGGAGAACGCGAGGATCACGTCGGGGCTGCCGTCCTTGCTGCGGAACGGCTCGACCGCATCGAACAGCGCTTGCTCGCCTTTGACGGTGATCGGCTTCCAGCTCCGGCAGTAGTAACAAACCCCCGCGGCGTCGAAATCGACGTACGGATAGGTCTCCGGCAGGATGCACTTCGTGCACCGCCGCAACCGATCCGCGCGCGAGCTGAGATCGACGATCTGGACGTGGTGGCCGTTCGGCTGGGCGTCGAACGGCGGCTCGTCGGCACCGGTCAGCGAGAACGCGCGGCGGCGCAGGGTCGCCAGCGTGATCGCGACCGCGTGACCCGCGCGCACTTGCTCGAGCTGGGCGTCGCCGAGCGCCTTGGAGAACTGTTTGTCCTCGAGGATGCGCTGGAGGATGAACCGCTCCGATGCGAACGCGATCAGCTTCCCGTCCATGCCGGTGAGCTGGAACAACGACCCGGTGTTGGTCGCGAGCAGCATCACATCGAGGTTGTCGAACAGCATCGCGATCGATGCCGAGCCCTCGAGCTCCTCGAACGTCGCGCGCGTCGCGCCGACCAGATCCTGACTGGCGTCGAGCTTGCTGCGGAGCAGCGCCGCGAGCACCTCGCTATCGAGCTCGGTCTGCGGTGCGAGCGCCGGGTACAGCGTCGCGAGCGCGCGGTCGTTGACGATGATGCCGTTGTGGAGCGCGACCGCGCCGTGCGTGATCACCGGCTGGTTGTTATCGACGTTCGACTGGGTGCCGTTGGTCGCGAGCCGCGAGTGGCCGGTGATCGCGATCGTGCGGCCATCGCTCGGCGTGCGCAGCAGGGCCTGGAGCTTCGGACTCTGCAAGAAGTCCGTGACCGAGCCGCCCTGTTTCAGCACCGAGATCTGGGTGCCGTCGTGGAGCGCGATGCCAACCGCTTCGCGGCCGCGGGTCTCGGAGTAGCGCAACAACGCGAGCGCCATCTCGCGGGCGAGCTCGTGTGCTTCGCTCGAACAAACGACCCCGAAAATTCCACACATTGCGAGGAGCGCACCATACACGCGCGCGTGCGCGTTGTGCATATAGTCGGCGCGTGAGGCGGATCCCTGCACGGGCGATTCTGATCGCCGGCTGGATCGTCCTGGTTCTGTACGCCTATCCCGGCGTGATGACGATGGACTCGTTCGACCAGCTCCACGAGGGCCGGACGTGGTTCTTCACCGACGCTCATCCGCCGATGATGGCGGCGATGTGGGGCGTGCTCGATCGTATCGTCGCGGGTCCGATCCTGATGTTGCTGGTCCAGAGCGGCGCGTTCTTGGCGGGGCTGTTCGCGATCTTGCGCCGCGCGTTGCCACCGCGTGCCGCCGCGCTCACGGCCGTCGCGATCCTGCTATTCCCGCCGGTGCTCGCACCGATGGCGGTGATCTGGAAGGACTGTCAGATGGCGGGCTTCCTCGCGCTCGGCATCGCGGCCGTGCTCGCCGAGGATCGCCGGTGGAAGCTCGCCGGGCTCGCGCTGCTCTCGCTCGCGACGGCGATGCGCTACAACGCGCCGGCCGCGACGTTCCCGGTGATCCTGCTCGGCTTCACGTGGCGGCCCCGAGCACGGGCCATGGCCTGGTACGCGCGCTATCCGCTCGCGCTCGGTGCATGGCTGGTCGTCACGCTCGTCGCGATGGGTGCGAACAGTCTCCTGGTCGATCGCGAGATGCACTTCTGGCACTCGTCGCTCGCACTCGAGGACATCGTCGGCACGCTCGCGCACACCGAGCCCGATCTGCCCGATGCCGAGCTCGCGCCGCTGCTCGCTCCCACCGGCGTCCTCGTCGATCGCGACTATCACGCGAGGCTGCGCGCGCGTTACGTGCCGTACGACTTCCAGCAACTGGTCTCGGGCGAGGGCCACCTGTGGGATGTTCCCTTGCGCGGCACGGTGCCGGCGCCGCTCGCCCAGCGCCAGGCGATCGAACGCGCTTGGAAGGCGATCGTGCCGACCCACCTCGGCGCCTACGCGGCGTATCGCGCCGACGTCATGGCCGACGTGATCGGGCTGCGCCGCAAGTTCCAAGGTGCGACGGTGATCCGGCACAACGTGCAGTACGCCGGGATGATGGCCGACGCGCACATCCCTCTCGTCGAGACCGCGATCTCGCGCAACGGCGAGGACGCCGCGATGTGGGTCGCGAAGCGCACGCGGTGGTTTCGGCCGCACGTCTATATCCTGCTCGCCGTCGGCTTGCTGCTCCTGTGCCGCCGCCAGCTCGACGTCGCCGTGATCCTGTTGTCGGGGCTCGGGCTCGAGGTCTCGTTGATCCCGTTGGTCCAGGCGCCGGACTATCGCTATTCGCACTGGCTCGTGACGTGCACCTGCGTCGGTCTGGTCATGCTCTTCGCGCGGCGGCTGCGTGATATAGGTGGCGCGTAGCGATGCGGGTGCTGATCATCATCCCGGCTTTCAACGAGCAGACGGCACTTGGCGGGTTGCTCGCCGAGATCCGCGCGCTCGCGCCGGGTGTCGCAGAGCTCACGACGGTCGTCGTCGACGACGGCTCGTCGGATCGCACGGCCGCAGTCGCGCGTGAGGGCGGCGCTCGCGTGCTCGAGCTATGCGGCAACCTCGGCATCGGCGGAGCGGTGCAGTCGGGCTTGCGGCTCGCCGCGCGCGAGGGCTTCGACTACGCGATCCAGGTCGACGGCGACGGCCAGCATCCCCCGAGCGAGCTCGCGCGACTGCTCGAGGCCGCCGCCACCACACCGCCCCCCGACCTGCTCGTCGGCACGCGCTATCGTCACAAGTCGGGCGAACGTCCGACGCGTAGCAGCGCCGAAGGCGGTGCGGAGATAGATGACAAGGCTAACTTTCGCTCGACCGTCCTGCGCCGGCTCGGCAGCTGGTGGTTGAAGGTCGTGTTGCGCGTCGTCGCGCGCGTCCGGATCAGCGATCCGACCTCGGGGTTCCGACTCTACGGCCCGCGCGCTCTCCACCTGTTCGACCAGACCTACCCCTACGACTATCCCGAGCCGGAGTCGCTCGCGATCGCACGCGCGAACGGGCTCGTGCTCGCCGAGGTCGCCGTGACGATGCGCGAACGCCAAGGCGGGACCTCCAGCATCGCCGGCTTGTTCACGCTGTACTACATGTTCAAGGTGACGCTCGCGATCGTGCTGTCCTACATCCGCGCGCGAGGCGGCGACCGAGGAGGTGACCATGCAGCAAGTGGCTGAAGCGTACTGGCCGTTCGGCGTCGCGTGCGTGCTGATCGCGCTCGTCCTGCTCCGCCTGTTGTTCCGCGAGCGGATCACGCTGCAAGGCAGCATGTCGTTCCTCGCGTTCCTCATGCTGCTCGGTGCAATGGCGGTGTTCTCCAATACGACGAGCCGGATCGCGCACGCGCTCGGCTTCACGTTGATGTCTAACTTCTTCTTCTGCACCGCGATTGCGGCGCTCGCGATCCTGCACTTACGGGCCCTGGTCATGCTGTCGCGGGTTCATCTGCGCTCGATCGCTTTGACGCAGGAGCTAGCCCTGCTCCAGGAGCGTCTGGATCGGGTTGCACGCGACGAACCGGCTAGTAGATGATGCCGGCCTGTGCGCGGTTGGTCGATCGTCTTGGCTGTCGTCTGCGCGAGCGCGTGCGGCGATAACCTGACCGGCCCTGTGCTCGCGCACTCCGATCAGGTCGTCGTCGTCGCGCATCAAGACGACGAGCACCTGTTCATGCAGCCGGACCTCGCCGATGCGCTGCACGCCGGCACGCCGACCACGATCGTCTACGTCACCGCGGGTGACGCCAACACCGGGTTGCCGTTCGCACTCGCGCGGATCGCGGCGTCGAAGGCCGCGTACGCCGTGATGCTCGGGAAGTCGGACTGGAGCTGCGGCTGGATCGATATCGCGGATCACTGGGCGCTGAGCTGCCGGCTCGGCAGTGCGCCGCTCACACTCCTGTTCCTCGGCTATCCGGACGGCGGCGTCGGCGGCGAATTTCCACACAGCCTCTTGAAGCTCTGGGAAGGCCAGGTCGACGCGGTGCCGACGGTCGCGGAGCATCCGTCGACCTACACCCGCGGCCAGCTGATCGAGGTCGTCAGCGCGGTGATGAAGCAGACGTCACCCATCACGATCCGCACGCTCGAGGTCTCGGCGACGCACGGCGACGATCACAGCGACCACATGTTCGTCGGCACGCTGACCCTGCTCGCCTCGTTGCGTAGCCACAGCGAGGCGGCGCTGATCTCGTATCGCGGCTACGACATCAACTACGAGCCGCCGACCAACCCCGACGAGCTCTACGACTACGTGTCGTTCTCGATGCGCGCGTACGAGGCGTGCGTCGCGAGCTGCACCGGTGGCGAGTGCGGCGTGACGCCGTGCGATTCGATCGACGATCCGCGCTACTTCAACTTCCTGCACCGCCGCTACGCCGTCGCGATCCAGCAACCGCCGCTCGCGGGCGTGCTCCACGCCGCTGGCGGCTGTTTGACCGCGACCGACGGCGTGCTCTCGCTCGGCCCGTGTGCGTCCGGTGCGGATGTCGAGCTTCAACCGGGTGGCCTCGTCGCGGTCGGCGGCGGTTGCCTCGAGATCGCTGGCGACGGCACGCTCGCGATCGGCGCTTGCGAGCCGACGCCGGCGCGCGAGTTTGCGCTCGACGACGAGGGCCACCTGTTCTCTGCCGACACCGTGGTGCCTCAGCTCGGGCTCGATACGATGCACGACCTCTGCGTCGTCGGCGATGCCGACGGTTTGCGCGCCGACATTTGCGGCAGTGCGCGCGATGCTCGGTGGGACCTGTTGCGCCGGCCGGTCGTCACGCCGCGCCCCATCGTCGCGACGACCCAGCACGAGCGTTGGGTGCGGATCGGCGATCTGACCGGCGACGGGCTCGCCGACCTGTGCTGGATCGGCGCGAAGTATTCGCTCGCATGCGCGGCCGGTGATGGCACCGGCGGGTTCGGCGCGGTCGTGACGATCGCACCGGCGCTCCAGATCCAACCCTCGAGCCTCGTGCTCGGCGATATCGACGGCGATGGCCGGATCGATGCGTGCGGCCGCGATTCGCTCGGCATCACGTGCGCGACGGCCGCGAGTGGCTTTGTCCCGGTGCGGTGGTCGACCGCCTTCGCGAGTGCCGGCCTCAGCACCTCGACCGATAACTCGCTGTCGCTCGTCGAGGGCGCGCTCTGCGCGACGACGCCGTCCGGTGTCCAGTGCGTACGCGGCGGCACGACGTGGACGGTGTCGACGTGGCCGGCCGAGAGCGCGATCAACGCGCCCGCGTGGCCCGCGGATCTCGACGGTGACGATCGTCCCGATTGGTGTGTCGCGACGACCCAGGGCGTGAATTGCGGGCTCGCCGCAGAATCCGGCATCACCGACAACGGTGTCGCCTGGGGCTACTCGAATCACGCGCAGATCGAGAGCTCGGTCGCGGTCGATGGATCGCTGGACGATGTCGAACGCACCGCCGTCGCCGACATCACCGGCGATGGGCGCGCGGATATGTGCGTCGCGCTCCACGGTACGGTGCAATGCGCGGTGAGTCAGGCCCACGGCTTCGGTCCGCGGCGCACGATGATCGCGATGCCGACGCAAGCGCCGATCATCGGCCTGTGGCTCGGCGACCTCGACGGCGATGGCAAAGCGGATCCGTGCGCCGATGATGGGACTTCGATCACGTGCGCGTTGAGCCCGTGATCCGGTGGCGTTGCGCGAGGCGCTCGCCTCCTGCTACGTACGCATGGCGTGAGGTGGTTGCGCGGTAACTGGCGGGTCGCGGTGATCCTGGGCGTTGGCTACGCGGCCTTCATGATCTACGCGTACCCCGGGTACATGAGCATCGACTCGGGTGTGTCTCTCTTGGAGGGGCGAGCCGGCCACTACAGCGATTGGCACCCGCCGATGGTCGGCTGGCTGTGGCACATCGTCGACTGGGTGATCAAAGGCCCGCTCGGCATGCTGCTCCTGCAGAGCACCGCGTTCCTGGCAGGGTTGTATCTCTGGTTGCGGCGCGCCTATCAGCCGACGGCTGCAGCTGCGCTCGCCGTGGCGGTGTTCTTGTTCCCGCCCGTCGTCGCACCGATGGCGGTGGTCTGGAAGGACTGCCAGATGGCGGCGTATCTGCTGCTCGGGTTCGCGCTCGTGCTGTCGGACCGGCGCTGGGTGCGGGTGTTCGGATTCGTGCTGCTCACGCTCGGCTGCGGCATGCGCGACAACTCTCCATCGACGACGCTGCCGTTCCTCGTGATCGCGTTCACGTGGAAACCGGCTCCGAAGTGGTTCGTGCGCATCGGCGCTGCCGTCGCGATCTGGGTCGTCATGTCGACGGTCGCGATCGGCTTCAACAAGGAGATGACGGACAAGCGGCAGTACGCGTGGCACACCGCGGTCGCGACGCACGACATCATCGGCACGCTCAGGTTCACGAAGCCTTGGTACGCCGACGAGGAGCTCGAGAAGATCCTGGCCGGCACCCCGCTCGTCGTCCACAAGGACATCCATCGCGCGATGTGGAAGGAGTACACGCCGGTCTCGTGGTGGCCGCTCCTGAACGACGACAATCGGATCTTCAACTGGCCGGAGACGCCAGAACACCGCGCCGCGCTCGAACGCGCATGGAAGCAGATCGTCTCGGAGCACCCGCGCGAATACCTGCTGCACCGCTGGCGCGTGTTCCGAGAGGTGATCGGCCTCGTACCGCACGCGATGATGTCACCGATGTTCCACGGCCAACCGTCGTCCGACTACGTCAACGCGCTCCACCTCGACTACACGCCGACGGCCTTCCAGAACAAGATCGGCGACGGCCTACTGTGGCTCGCGACCGACACCCACCTGTTCCGCCCGTACATGTACTTCGCGCTCGCGCTGTGCTTCCTGCCGCTCGCGCTGCGTTACCGCGACGTGCTCGGCCTCCTCGCGACCGGCATCGTCTACGAGCTCACGTTCCTGCCGTTCGGCGGTGGCGACGTGCGCTACTCGCACTACATGACGATCACGGTGCTCGTCGTCGGACTGATCTTGTTCCGTCGCCGATACGGCGAGCGATCGCCAGCGCTCGATACACGTTGATGATCGCGTGCTTCTTCGCCCAGCCGCGCGCACGCGTCCAGCTCGTCGCGTCGACATGGCCGCCGCCGATCCGCGCGGTCTCTGCCATCTGCGTGACGAAGCCGCCGCCGCTCTTGCTGGTCTCGTACCAGCGAAAGCACGCGATCGGCTCGGGAATATAGATCGGCTCGCCACGCGCGGCCAGCTTCACGAACAGGTCGTAGTCGAACGCAAAGCGAATCTCGGGATCGAGATAACCGACCTCGTCGTGGACCGCGCGCCGCCAGAACGACGTCATCTGGCTGACGTAGTTCTCGGTCAGGAAGTTCTCGAACGTGTGATGGCGCGCGCGAAAGTCCTTGTACGCGCTGACCCAGCGCCGGACCTCGCGATCGTCGGCGTCGATGATCGTGCAGCGGCCGTGCACCCACTCGCGGTCGGGATGGTCGGCGAATGCCGCGACCACCTTCGCGACCGCGCCGGGGAGCAAGATGTCGTCGCTGTTTAGCCAGCCGACGACGTCGCCGGTCGCCGCGCGAAGGCCCTTGTTGATCGCGTCGACCTGGCCGCGATCCGGTGCGCTCGACCAGCGCAGCTGATCGCCGTAGCTCGCGAGGATGTCGAGCGTGCCATCGGTCGACCCACCGTCGACGACGCGATAATCGAGCTCGAAGTCGCCGCGCTGCGCGAGCACGCTGTCGATCGTCCGGCGGATGAACTCCGCCTGGTTGAACGACGGCGTGAGGATCGAGACCTTCATTGCATCGGCGCACGGCCCGCCAACGCACCGCGGACGTCTTCCTCGTCGGCGCGCACCATCATCTCGATCAGGCCCTTGAACGTCATCTTGGGCTTCCAGCCGAGCTTCTCGCGCGCCTTCGAGGCGTCGCCATGCAGGTGGTCGACCTCGGTCGGCCGGAAGTAACGCGGATCGATCTCGACGTACGGCTTCCAGTCGAGCCCGAGCGTGCCGAACGCGACGTCGAGGAGCTCGCGCACCGAGTGCGACTCGCCGGTCGCGATCACGTAGTCGTCGGGCTTGTCCTGCTGGAGCATCATCCACATCGCCTCGACGTAATCGCCCGCATAGCCCCAGTCGCGCTTCGCATCGAGGTTGCCGAGGAACAGCTTCTTGTCGAGGCCGTGCTTGATCCGAGCAGCCGCGCGCGTGATCTTGCGCGTGACGAACGGAATTCCCCGACGCGAGCTCTCGTGGTTGAAAAGGATGCCGCACGAGATGAACATCCCGTACGCGTCGCGATAGTTCTGGCAGAGCTGGTGCGCGAACACCTTCGCGCACGCATACGGGCTGCGCGGCTCGAACCGAGTCTGCTCGTTCTGCGGCGGGTGCGCGCTGCCGAACATCTCCGACGACGACGCTTGATAGAACTTGGCCGAAGAGTCGAGCTGGCGCATCGCCTCGAGCAAACGCAGCGTGCCCATGCCGACGGTCGAGACCGTGTACTCCGGGACGTCGAAGCTCACGCGTACGTGGCTCTGCGCGGCGAGGTTGTAGATCTCGTCGGGCTTGATCTTCAGCATCAACGACGACAGGGACGCGCCGTCCTCGAGATCGCCGTAGTGCAGGCGCAGCCGATAGTCCGGGACGTGAGGATCTTGATAGATCGGCTCGAGGCGCTCGGTGTTGAACGAGCTCGAGCGCCGGACGATGCCGTGAACTTCGTAGTCCTTGGCGAGCAACAGCTCGGCGAGAAAAGACCCGTCCTGCCCGGTGATTCCTGTTACGAGCGCCTTCTTGGTCACGAGCGATGCTCCATGTACCAGGCCACGGTACGTGCGAGGCCGTCGGCGAACGTCGTCGTCGCGGTGAAGCCGAACCGCTCCTTCGCGAGCGAGACATCGAGCCGGCGCCGCGGCTGGCCGTTCGGTTGCGCCGTGTCCCACACGATGTCGCCGGTGTAGCCGACCGCATCGCGGATCGTCGTGGCGAGATCCTTGATCGAAATCTCGACGCCGCTGCCGAGGTTGACCGGCTCGCTCGAGTCGTAGCGCTCGCCGGCGAGGATCATGCCCTCGGCGGCATCGGCGGCGTAGATGAACTCGCGCGTCGGCGTGCCGTCGCCCCACAGCGTCACCGACGGAGCGTGTTGCTCGCGCGCCTCGATGAACTTGCGGATCATCGCGGGAATCACGTGCGAGGTCTGGAGATCGAAGTTGTCGCGCGGGCCGTACATGTTGACCGGAAACAACATCACGGTATCGAGACCGTACTGCTCGCGATAGGCCTGGGCCTGGACGAGCAACAGCTTCTTAGCGAGGCCATACGGCGCGTTCGTCTCCTCGGGATAGCCGTTCCACAGGTCGCTTTCGCGAAACGGCACCGGTGCGAATTTGGGATACGCGCAGATCGTGCCGGCGACGACGACCTTGCCGACCTTCGCGAGCCGCGCTTCTTCGATGACGTGCAGCCCCATCATCGCGTTGTCGAACAGGAACAGACCGGGGTTCGCGCGGTTCGCGCCGATGCCACCGACCCGCGCGGCGAGATGGAACACGAGCTCGGGCCGGGTGTCCGCGAACAGACGCTGGACCGCCCTGTGATCGACGAGGTCGTAGTCGCGCTGGCGCGGCACGATCACGTCGGTGGCGCCCCGCGCTCGCAGGCCGTCGACCACGAAGCTGCCGAAGAACCCAGCCCCCCCGGTGACGAGGACGCGCTTGTTCGCCCAGAAACTCACGAGCCCCGCTCTTACATCGATTTCGCGGGTTTCGCCAGCGCGAGGAAGTGTGATACCGCCGAGGCCGCGACGGGTGATGCGGGTCCTCTTCGACCACCAGATCTTCAGCTATCAACGGTTCGGTGGGGCCTCGCGCTACTACCACGAGCTGATCAACGTGTTCCACGCCACGCCGGGTGTGGAGGTCGCGCTCGGTGTCGCGGCGAGCCCCAACGAGTACCTCGCCCATGCCGCGTATTACCGAGGCCGGGTCACCCAGGCCGGCGGCGCGGGCCGATTCCTCGCGACGTATGCACGCAACGAGCTGGCGACGCGGTGGGCCGCGCGGCTGCCGCACGACGTGCTGCACACCACGTTCTACGATCCACTCGCCGCGCGGCATCGCGGCACGCTCGTCGTCACCGTGCTCGACATGATCCCCGAGCACTTCCCGGATGACTTCACGGTCACCGGGCTCTATGGCCGGCTCGTCACGAAGCGCTGGATCGACGGCAAGCGGACGTTGTGCGAGCGCGCCGACAAGATCCTCGCGATCTCGGAGACGACGAAGCAGGATGTCGTTCGCTTGTACGGCATCGCTCCCGCGCGCATCACGGTCACGCACCTCGGCAATCGGCTCCGCCTCACCGGCGGCGCGCGACCGCTCGAGCAACGCTACGTGCTGTTCGTCGGCACGCGCAATACGTACAAGAACTTCGACGTGCTCGTCGCCGCGCTCGCCGGGCTCGACGTGACGCTGCTGTCCATCGGGGGCGGCGCGTTCGATGCGCGCGAACAAGCGTTGCTCGCACAACACGGCGTCCCGGCGATCCAGCGCAGCGTGCGCGATGACGAGCTCGCCGCTTGCTACGCGCATGCCGCCGCGTTCGTGTTTCCGTCGCGCTACGAGGGCTTCGGGATCCCGATCCTCGAGGCGTTCGCGTGTGGTGCACCGGCGATCCTCGCGCGCGCGAGCTGCTTCCCCGAGATCGCGGGCGATGCCGCGCTGTACTTCGCGCCCGATAGCGCCGACGAGCTGCGGGAAGCTGTGCGCAGCGTGCTGGACGATCCGGCCGTGGCCGATGCGCTGCGCGCGAAAGGCCGCGCGCGTGTAGCGGCGTTCACGTGGGAAGCGACGGCGGCAGCGACGCTCGCGGCGTACACGGAGGCGCGCGGGTGAAGGTCCTGATCACCGGATGCTTCGGGTTTGTCGGGCGGTATCTCGTCGAAGCGCTCGCCGACGCGGAGGTGATCGCGGTCGATCGCCAGGCGCGGCCGCCCGGGTTTCCGGAGGTCGCGCACGCGTACGAGCTCGACCTCCTCGACCTCGGCGCATTCGAGAACGTGATCGCGCGCCACCGCCCCGATCGGTTGGTGCACCTCGCTTCATTCAGCTCGGTCGGATTCTCGTGGCACGAGCCGATCGCGAGCTTCACGAACAACACGAACATCTTCCTGAACGTGCTCGAGTGCGTGCGCCGCCAGTCGCCGGCGACGCGCATCTTGTCGATCGGCTCGTCGGAAGAGTACGGCCTCGTGACCGAGGCGGACCTGCCGCTGCGCGAGACCTCGCCGCTGCGACCGCTCAGCCCGTACGCGGTCGCCCGGGTCGCGCAGGAGCACCTCGGCGAGGTCTACGTCCGCGGTTACGGGCTCGACGTCGTCGCGACGCGCTCGTTCAACCATCTCGGCCCCGGCCAGAGCGCGCAGTTCGTGATCAGCGGGCTCGCGAAGCAGGTAGCAGAGCTCGCGCGCGGCGAACGCGATCGGATCAAGGTCGGCACGACGAGCGTGATCCGCGACTTCCTCGATGTTCGCGATGTCGTCGCCGCGTATCTCGCACTGCTCGATCGTGGTGCGCGCGGCGAGGTGTTCAACATCTGCAGCGGCCACGGCACGAGCATCGCCGACGCGCTCGCGATGCTCGGCCGGATCGCGAACGTCGAGCCGGTGCTCGAGATCGATCCGGCGCTCGTGCGGCCCATCGAGAACACGATCGTCGTCGGCGATCACGCAAAGCTGACCGCGGCCGTCGGCTGGGTGCCGACGATCTCGCTGGAGCAATCGCTCCGAGATGTCTGCAGCTACTGGGAGGCCCGGCGTTGATCCGGCGGCTGATCGATGGCTGGCGCCGCGTGCGACCGATCTGGTTCCTGATCGCCTCGGGTGTGCTGACCGTGATGTACGCGTTCCCCGGCCATCTCAACTTCGATGGTGCGGTGCAGCTCGAGGAGGCCCGGATCAATCGCTACGACGACTGGCACCCGCCCCTGATGGCGCGCTACTGGCGCGAGCTGGACAAGTTGATCGCAGGTCCGCTGCTGATGCTCCTCCTCCAGACCGCGTTGTTCCTGTGGGGCACGTATGGACTCGCACGCACGCGGTTCTCGGCGCGCACGTCAGCCCTGATCGCCGGGCTGCTCTTGCTGTTTCCACCGGTGCTCGCGCCGATGGCGGCGGTCTGGAAGGACACGCAGATGGCCGGCTGGATCCTCGCCGGCACGTACCTCATGCTCGGAGTCACCTGGCGCCGCCGGATCGCCGGCATCGCGATGCTCGTGCTCGGCGCCGCGGTGCGCGACAACGCGCTGGCCGCGCTACCCGGGCTCCTGCTCGTCGTCGTCGCTGTGTGGACTCCGATCGCGTGGTGGAAGCGCGTCGCGCTCGCCGCCGGCCTCACGATCGCGATCGGTGCGATGGCAGTGCTCGCGAACCTGGCAACCACCGACACCCGATCTTACGCGTGGGCTCACTCCACCGGCATCTACGACATCGCCGGCACGATGTGTCACGCGACGCCAATGACCGACGACGAAGTCCGCACCGAGCTCGCGGGTATGGAGCTGCGCCAGAGCGGCGATCTGTGGAAGAAATTGTGCGCCTCGTTCAACCAGCTCAACTGGATCCCGCTCGTCAACCAGGACACCTCACCGTTCGTGGACACGGCGGGCCCCGCCGAGCGCGACGCACGCCGCGCGGCATATTTCCGAGTCATCCGCGAGCACCCCGGCGCCTACGCCCGCCATCGCTTGGACGTGATGAAGCTGATCCTCGGGCTCACCGGCGAGACGCCCGAACAGCCGGTCATCCAGACGATCGCGGGAACCGAAGGGCAGATCAAGATGCTGAAGCTCGGGACCCAGACCTCGAAGTTCCAGCGCGTCGTCGGTCGCAAGCTCGAAAAACTCGCGAACACGAACAAGATGCTGTTCCGGCCGTGGGTCTACGTGCTGCTAGGCCTCGCGATGCTCGGCTACGCCGCGGTCCGGCGCGACGGCATGATCGCGGGGCTCATCGCCAGCGGCTTTCTCTTCGAGGCGAGCTACATCGTCGGCGCACCCGGTGCGGGCTTTCGCTACTCGCACTGGATGATCATCTGCGTCGTACTCGCGATGATGTTCGTCTTCGTCGACCGGTTCCGCGCCGGTCGAGCTGCAACTACAGCTTGAAGCCGGCCTTCGCCGCGTCGTCGTGGAACATCTTCACGGTCTCGAGCGAGAACTGCGCGAGCGGCTTGCCGACGTTCGATAGCTTCGCGAGCACGTCGTTCGTCACCGTGATGATGTCGCAGGCGACCGACTCGGCGTGGAACACGTTGAGTAGCTCGCGCGGCGACGCCCAGATCAGCTCGCCGTGGGGCAGCGTGTGGACGAGCGCGCGCGCGGCCGCCATCAACGGCAGCGGGTCGACGCCGGTGTCGGCGATCCGACCGGCGAACACCGACACGAACGCCGGCGTCTTTGCATCGAGGTGGGCGACGATGTCGCGAACCTGCTCGAGCGTGAACACCGCGGTGACGTTGAGCTGGATGCCGGACTTCGCGAGCGTCTGGATCAGCTTGTACGCGGGCTCGCCCTGGGTGTTCGTGACCGGAATCTTGACGTTGACGTTCTTGCCCCAGCTCGCGATCTCGCGCGCCTGCTTCTCCATTTCGGAGAAGTCGTCGCTGAACACCTCGAACGAGATCGGGCGATCCGGAATCGCCGCGAGGACTTCTTTCGCGAACCCGCGATAGTCCGAGATCCCAGCCTTGCGCATCAGCGTCGGGTTGGTCGTGAAGCCCTTCACG
This sequence comes from Deltaproteobacteria bacterium, assembly GCA_040004535.1. Lineage (GTDB taxonomy): Bacteria > Myxococcota_A > Polyangia > Haliangiales > Haliangiaceae > JABFXX01. The sequence goes on along the minus strand of JBDUAS010000013.1, from coordinate 43,163 downwards.
AACGGCTTCTTGTACATCTCGACCATGCCCTTCACGTCGGCACCGTCGGCGAAGATCTTCACCTTGAGATCGTTAACAGCGGTCATATTTGCTCCAAGATCCAAGCGGCTGCCTCGGGCAGTCCGGCCACGTTTACCGCAAATCGCTCGGGTTTGCGCTCCGAATAGCCACGGTCGATAAAGATGGCACGGCAACCGGCGGCAAGCCCGGCGTCGGTATCGCGCCAGCGATCTCCCACCATGAAGCTCGTCGCGAGATCGATGCCGCGATCACGTGCCGCGTTCACCAGCAGGCCCGGCTTGGGCTTGCGGCAGTCGCACGCATCCGCATCGTCGTGAAAACACGCATAGATGGCATCGAGCGGCAGCTCGCGCTGCAGAAAATCATGCATCGCGTCGATCGCCGCGCGCGACTGCGTGCCACGCGCCACATCGGGCTGGTTCGTGACGACGATCAATTCGAAGCCGGCGGCGCGTAGCTTGGCGAGCGCCTCGTGAACGCCCGGCAGGATCTCCATCACCTCGACGGACGCCGGTGGATACGGCTTGCCGTCTCGCACGACCGAGGCGTTGATCACGCCGTCGCGGTCGAGAAACACCGCACGCTTTACTTCGTCGATTCCCACTTGGTCTGCGTCTTCTTGAGCTTGGGATGCGACACGAGCAGGTGCCACACGACGCCCTGGAACGCCTCGGAGTGCGGCGTGACGTTGTCCGCGTTGACCGTCGGGATCACGCAGCACGCATCCGCGACTTGCTTGGTGTAGCCGCCGTCGCGACCGACGATACCGAGGATGCTCGCGCCGACTTCCTTGCCGAGCTTGAGCGCGTAGACCAGGTTCGGCGAGACGTTCTTCTCGACGTTGCCGCCGCCGACCGAGAACACGAACAACGTGTCGTTCTTCGAGAGCCGCGACACGCGCAGCCACTCGACGAACACCGTCGCCCAGCCTTCGTCGTTCGTGCGGGCGGTGAGCTCCGACACGTTGTCGGTCGGCGCGTACGCCTCGAACCCGCAGATCTTGCGGAAGTCGTTGACCGCGTGCGAGCAGTTGCCCGCGCTGCCACCGACGCCGAGGAAGAACAGCCGGCCGCCGCGCTCGCGCGTGGCGTGGAGGATGTCGACCATCTGTTCGATCGCATCGGCGTCGATCGCGTCGATCACGCGCTTGGATTCCTCGAGGTGCTGGCGGGCGTAGCTCATGGTGTGTCCTTCAGTATGCGACGGAGCTCTTCGAGCCCGCTATGCGAGCCGATCTCGTAGAACCGGTCGGTAACCTCGTAGCCGAACAACTGATCCTTGGCGAGCAGATCTTGATAAACGCGCTGGAGGTCGAGCTTGCCCTCGGGGTAACCCGCGAACGCGGCGGCGCGAAACGCCCCCAGGCCCCAGTCAATGTGGGTCATGCCCGACACGCCTTTTTCGTAGCGCAGGACGTGGCCGCCGCGAAACTCGACGTTGCTCGCGTCGTACTGACCGTGATTCTCGAACACGGTCATCAGGCCGAGCTTGGCACTCTGCTGCCACGCGTGGGCGATGGCCGCGTAGTCGCAGGTCAGATACGAGTCGCCGTACATCACGAGGAACTCGTCGCCGAGCATCGGTAGTGCGTTGCGCAGCGCGCCGGCGGTGCCGAGCAAGTTGTCGTGGGAGTACTGCACGTTCACGCCGTGGTCGTGCCCGTCCCCGATCGCGTCTGAAATCTGATCCGCGAGGTGTGCGACGCACATCACGATCTCGGTGATGCCGGCCGCGCGCAGCAGCTCGAGCTGATGGACGATGAACGGCTTGCCCGCGATCGGTAGCAGCGCTTTCGGAATGGTCTTGGTGACGTCGCCGAGGCGCGTCGCCAAGCCACCTGCGAGGATCGCGATCGGGATCATGAAAAGACGACGCGGGTTCCGTCGAAGTCGAACCGGAACCGGACCTCTTCGAGGCCCGCGGTGAGCATCGCCTGGCGGACCTTCATCGGCTCGGGCGCGTAGAACATCAGGAAGCCGCCGCCGCCGGCTCCGACGAGCTTGCCGCCGATCGCGCCGGCCTTGCGGCCGAGCTCGTACCACTCGTCGATCTTCGGGTTGCTCATGCCCTTGCTCCGCTTGCGCTTGTTTTCCCAGTGCTCGTGCATGATCTCGCCGAACAGCGCCGGCTGATTCGACTCGAGCGCTTGCTTGCTGCGGCGGCCGAGCTCCTTGACGTAGTGGAGGCCCTCGACCATCGAGTTGTCGGCCTGCTTCGTCCGTTGATCCTGATCCTTCAGGATCTCGCTCGCGCTGCGCGAGAAGCCCGTGAAGAACAAGAGGAGATGATCCTCGAGCTCGTGCAGCGTCGCCTGCGCCATCGCGAGCGGCTCGGCGTGGACCTCGCCGTTGTTCGCGAACTCGAACGCGGTGATGCCACCGTACGCCGCGATGTATTGATCCTGCTTGCCGACCGGCTGGTTCAGCCGCTCGATCTCGAGCTCGCACGCGAGCCGCGCCAGATCGCCGGGCAGCAGCAGGCGGCGCTCGAACGAGTACAGCGCTTTCAAGAGCGCCGTCGTGAAGCTTCCCGACGAGCCGAGCCCGGTGCCCGCCGGAATATCGGCGAGCGTCGTGATCTCGTGCTGGAGCTCGGTGATCCCCATCATCCGAAACGCTTCGCGAATGATCGGATGCTCGATCGCGTCGACCGTGTCGACCTTCTCGATCTGCGAGTACTTGAGGATCACGCCTTCGATAAACGGCCGGCTGACCGTGACGTAGACGTACTTGTCGATCGCGGCCGAGATCAGATAGCCGCCGTGGTCGCGGTAGTACGACGGCAGATCGGTGCCGCCGCCGCCGAGCGAGATCCGCAGTGGGCTACGGGTGATGAGCATGGCCGGACTCCTCGTAGATCTGCTTCACGACCTCGAGCGCGGCAAGGGCGTCGCGCAACCCACGCGAAGCCTTGCGCCGCGCGTGGATCTCGTCGAGGAATTCTGCGAACTCTGCGGACCACGAATCATCGGCCATCGGGTACTCCCACGCCGTCGTCTCTGGCGGACCCATCTCTGGCGTCATCCGGTACCACGTCAGCTTCTCGGTACCGTAGCTCCCGCCGAGGCCCTCGATGTGGAGCTTGCCGACCTTGCCGTAGATCTCCATCGAGAACGTGTTCTTCCACTCGGTCGCGCTCGCGTGCAGGAACGCGGTCTGATTCTTCGCGGTGCGCAACAAGAGGAACGCGTTGTCATCGACGCGCTGATTCCAGAAGTACGTCGCCGCCGTGCCCTGCACGGTCGTGAAGTCGCCGAGGAACCAGCGCGACAGATCGATCAAGTGGACGCCCTGATCGATCAGCTCGCCGCCGCCGGAGACCTCGACGTTCGAGCGCCACTCGCGGTCGTAGCCGACGCGGCCGCCGTGGCCGTAACGCGCGCGCAAGAACATCAGCTCGCCGAGCGAACCGTCATCGACGATCTCGCGCGCCTTGCGGAACGCGCGGTGGTAGCGATGGTTGAACCCGACGCGCACGATCGCGTTGCGGCGCTCGCTCTCCTCGACGACCGGCCGGAGCTCGGCGGCGCTGCGCGCGGCGGGCTTCTCGACGAGCACGTGCTTGCCCGCGCGCACGGCTGCCAGCGTGATCTCCGCGAGCGAATCGTGCGGCGTCGCGATCACGACGATCTGGACGTCGTCCGCTTCGGCGACCTCGCGCCAGCTACTCGTCGCGCGGGCGCCGAATCGCCCCGCGAGCGCCTGCGCGCGGTCGAGCGCCGTGTCCGCACAAGCGACGAGCTTCGTGTCGAGCAGCGAATCCGCGCGCTTCTTGCCGATCAGGCCGCAGCCGATGATGCCTACGTTCATTTGGCCTCCCAATCCTTCCCGCGTTCGCGCGCCGTGATCCGGCGCAACGTGTAGATGTCACTCTGCGCGAGCTCCGCGCGATGTTCGGGCAGCGCCGCCCACGGATCCCACTGCGCGCTGAGCAAGCGCCCCGTGATGCCATCGCTCGCGTGCGCCGCGAGGAACACCGCGAGCGCCGCGCCCTTCTCGAGCCCGGCGCCACCGGATTGTTTCTGCTTGAGCGAGCGCTCGTAGAAGTCACGACCGACGACGTCGGGGCCGGCCTCGAGGATCTCGTCGAGCATGCGTGTATTGAGTGCGCCGGGGGCGACGGTGTTCACGTCGATCCCGTGATCGGCGACCTCGAGCGCGAGCGATTCGCAGAACCGCACGACCGCGGCCTTCGCCGTCGCGTACGCGGACAACCGCGGCATCGGTGCCGTCGCGCCACCGCCGGAGAGCTGGATGATCTTGCCGTACTTGCGCCGCTTGAAGTGCGGGACGACCGCGCGGCACAGCAGCACCGCGCCGAACAGATCGATCTCGATCGCCTGGACCCACGCGGCCCAATCCGTGTCCTCGATCAGACCCTTCGGCCCGTAGACGCCCGCGCTGTTGACGAGGATGTCGAGGTGCGGGAACGCGGCGATCGCGGTCTCGACGAGCGCCGCGACTTGAGCCGGCTTCGAGACATCGCACGGGTGAACGATCAGGCGCGCGCCGGCTCGATGCTCGTTCGCGAGTGCCTCGAGCATCGCGCCATCGCGTGCGCATGCGACGACGCTGGCGCCTGCGGCGAGGTAGTCGGCGACGATCTGCTTGCCGAGGCCCTGACTGGCGCCGGTAACGAGTGCCGCGCGGCCGTCGAGCACGCCCGTCACCGCGACTCCAGCAGCCACTGGTTGTGCTGCAGATAGGTGAGCGTCTTCATCAGACCCTCGCGGATCGTCAGCGTCGGAGCCCAGCCGAATGACCGCATCTTCGTACAGTCGAGCAGGATGAACGGGTTGTCGCCGATCCAGCCACGCTCGCCACCCGTGTACGTGCGCGCGGGCTCGAGCCGCAGCGCTTCGCAGATGTAGCCGACCGACTGGGTGACGTCGACGTACTCGTCGGCGCCGAGGTTGATCACGTTGACCTTCTCGGTCGCGCGCTCGATCGCCATCAGGATCCCGTCGAGGCAGTCCTGAACGTAGAGATACGACTTGCGCTGCTTGCCGTTGCCCAGGATCCGCAGCTTCGTCGGATCTGCGAGCAGGCTCTTGTAGAAGTCGAACACGTGGCCGTGCGAGTAGCGCTCGCCGAGGATCGACACGAACCGGAAGATCCAGCTCTGAAACGCGAAGCCCTCGCAGAACGCCGAGATCAGGCCCTCGCCCGCTGTCTTCGCCGCCGCGTACAGCGACGTCTGGATCGGAAACGGCGCGTCCTCCGGCGTCGGATAGACCTTCGATTCGCCGTAGACCGAGCCGGTCGACGAGAACACGATCTTCTGGATGCCGTTCACGCGCATCGCATCGAGCACGCGGAACGTGCCGATCGTATTCTGCTCGAGATCGCGGCTCGGATGGTTCGTGCCGAACCGCACGTCGGCGTTCGCCGCGAAATGGAACACGAAGTCGCAGCCGCTCATCGCGGCGGTGACCGCGGTCGCGTCCAGGATGTCGCCCTGGACGAACTTGAACGCGGGGAACGTTCGCGCGACCTCCATGAACCGCTCCTGCCCGGTCGACATGTTGTCGTAGCCGACGACCTCGTGGCCGTTCTGGAGGAGACGGTCAGCCATCGAGCTGCCGATGAAGCCGGCGGCGCCGGTAATGAATGCGCGCATCTGAAGCCCTGGAGGCCGCGCAAACTACCGCAGGTTCTCCCCGGAAACCACCCGGTTTCGGCGCCGGAAAACGGTGTATACGACCGGGGTTATGGTGGCTTCCAGGTCGACGCTCGTCGGAATCGCGTTGCTGTGTTTCGCCAACCTCTTGCTCGAGGTGCTGATCACACGGCTGTTCTCCGCGACGATGTTCTATCACTTCACGTTCATGGCCGTCGGGTTGGCCATGTTCGGCATCGCGGCGAGCGGTGTCTACGTGTTCTTGCGAGCCGAGAAGTTCGCGGACGACGTCCAGCGCCACCTGCGGGTTCACGCGCAGCTGTTCGCGATCGCGAGCCTGGTGTTCCTGATCTTTGCCACCCAGTTCCCGGTGTTCAGCGGCGGCACGGTGCCCGAGATCTCGACCGGGATGGTCCTTCACCTCGTCGCGCTCATCCTGCTCACCGCACTGCCGTTCTTCTTCGCGGGCGTCGTCGTGTCCCTCGCGTTGACCTGGTTCCGCGACGACGTCAATCGCGTCTACTTCTTCGACCTCGCCGGTGCCGCGGCTGCCGCGCTGATCGGCGGGCTCGTGCTCTCGTTTGTCGGTGGCCCGACGGCGGTGATGGTCGCCGCCGTTGTGGGTCTCGTCGGTGCGGCACTGTTCGATCGGAGCTGGCGGTTGCGCTGGCTGCCCGTCGCGATCGGCGTGGTGCTCGTCGTCATCAACTGGCGTCATCCGATCATCAAGGTCGGCTCGGTGAAGTGGGAAGAGAAGTTGATCTTCGAGAAGTGGAACGTGTTCTCGCGGATCACCGTCGACAGCACCCTCGACATCAAGATCGACGCAGGTGCGGCGACCTACATTCACAAGCTCGAGGAAGCGAAGCCGGGTGTTCAGAAGGACAAGGTCACCGCGCTCGCTTTGTCGACCTGGTCCACGCCGCCCGACAACGTCCTCATCATCGGTCCGGGCGGCGGACGAGACGTCGTCTTCGCACTCGCGGCCGGCGCGAAGCACGTCACCGGTGTCGAGATCAATCCGATCATCGCGACCGACGTGATGCGCAAGAAGTTCGCGAAGAAGAACGGCCACCTCTACTCGGATCCGCGCGTCACGATCGAGGTCGACGAGGGGCGCAGCTACGTGCGCCGCTCCGGCGAGCGTTACGACATGATCCAGGCGTCGCTCGTCGATACTTGGGCCGCGACCGCCGCCGGTGCGTTCGCGCTGACCGAGAACACGCTCTACACGATGGAGGCGTTCGAGGACTACTACGCGCACCTCACGGATCGCGGCGTCGTCACGATGACGCGATTCTACGGGGGTCTCGACGCCCAGCGTCTCGGCGAGAGCGTGCGCCTCGTCATCCTCGCAGGCGGTGCGCTCGAGCACCTCGGCGTGCAACCGAAGGACGTGCGCAAGCACATCTTCTTCGCCTACTCCTCCGAGGAGCCGCAGGGCACGCTCGTCGCGAAACGCACCGAATTCACCGCGGAGGAGATCAAGAATCTCGAGGACGCAGCGGCGTTCGCGAAGCTCACCGTGCTCGTCTCTCCGCATACGCCCGGCACGTCGACCCTCGAGCGTTACGTCGATGCAGGCGCGTGGAGTGACCTCGTCAGGAGTGCGCACGAAGACATCACGCCGCCGACCGACGACCGTCCATTCTTCTTCTTCTCCCAGCGCTTCGCCGATCTCTTCAGCCTGAAGAACAAGCAGATCTACGACGCGGGCTTGTGGGTGATCGTGTCGCTCGGCTCGGTGCTCGCGCTCGGCACGATCTTCATCCTGTTGCCCCTGATCGTCGGCCTTCTGCGGCGTGGTCTACCCAGCAAGCACGAGCCGACGCTACCGACGCTCACCTACTTCGGCATCGTCGGCTTCGCGTTCATGGCGGTCGAGATCGCGCTGATGCAACGGTTCACGCTGTTCGTCGGCCACCCGTCGTACTCGTTGCTCGTCGTGCTGTTCTCGATCCTGCTGTCGACCGCGTGCGGCTCGTGGTTCAGCGCGCGGTTCCCGATCCCGAAGCTCGGCCGCGTGATGATGATCGGCGGCTTCGCGCTCGCCGCGCTCGCGATCGTCTACGGCCTGGTGCTCGGCGATTTGCTGCGCGCGTGGATCGGGTTCGCGCGGCCGTTGCGCATCATCATCACCGCGATCCTCGTCGCACCGTGCGGCTTGATGATGGGTGTGATGATTCCGAGTGCGGTCCGCGTCCTCGGTGCGAGCAACAGCGCGCTCGTGCCGTGGGGCTGGGGCGTCAACGGTGCGATGTCGGTGATCGGCACGTCGGTCGCGACGCTGATCGCCATGTACAACGGCTTCACCGTCACGTTCTTCGTCGGCGCGATCATGTACGCCGTCGCCGGCGGGCTCGGCTCGCTCGTCGCGAAGCGCTACGCCCGAATCAGCAGTCCAGTCGCGTGATACAGGCCACGCAAGCGCACGCGCAAATCGCGTAACATGGGGGCCGTGGCGGGGAAGTATCTAGCGTTGTTGTTCGGAATCGTCGCGGCGCAATTCGGTTGCAGCGATTCCGGAACAACAACTGCCGATGCACTGGCGGCATGCGCGCCGCTCACCGCGCCCGCGCGATGCGTCCCGCACGGCCTGCGGGCTATCGAGCTCTCGGGGGACTGGACCTTGACCGGGACGCGTAGCGACGATCACTGCCTGACACAGCCGGAAACTACGCAGCCCGTTTCATATCGCGTCACGTTAAAGGTCGTGGGCTGCACGTTTCAGGACACTGGACAGATCGACGATACGGTCGCGATCTATTCCCAAATAGGCAGCAGTTCCGACGACGTCTCGATCTGCGTCGATGTCACCAGCGCACTCTCGTACGAGGAGGCGTCGAGTATTCGGTGCATCCCGACCAGCGCTCAGCGCGATAACTCGACAATCGTCGGCACACTGGTGCGCTGAATGCGAACTGGACAGATCCTTGTACTCGCGCTCATGACCGGTCTTGTCGGTTGCAACGACGATGGCAGCTGCGGCGGATCGGTCCAGGCCGCTTGCGGCGAGATGAACGGCTGTCCGACGACGTGGGCGGCAGCGCACGACATCGCCGCGTGGGGCCTCACCGAGACCACGTGCGGCAATCAAACTGACCAGATCCAATTGTCGACGTGCCCGAACGTTCTCGTGGCTCGACGAAAGTCCGTCGACACGGGGTACGTCTATTACTTCCATCCAGCGAGCGGTGAGCTGTATCGGATCGATTATTGGGTCGCCGTGGAAAAGACCGGACCTCAGTGCGTGGTCGGCGACGGTCCGGCACCTGAGTGCGACGATCCCGATACTGTTTATCCCTGCGGCTACTCGCCGCGCTAGTGAATCTCGGCTCTTGATGCCGATGACTCCGCCTTCGCGTGGGGTTGCGGTGCGGCCGCGACCGTGTCTGCGTTGATCTCGCGGTCGACGATGTACTTCGGCCGGCGCTTGACCTCGTCGTAGATCCGGCCGACGTACTCGCCCATCAGGCCGAGCGACATCAGCTGCACGCCCGAGAAGAAGCTCACGGCGAGCACGGTCGTCGGCAAGCCGGGGTTGTAGGGGACACCCAGGAGCTTCGTGATCAGGTAGTACGCGCCGACCGCGAAGCTGAAGCCTGCGACGACGAAGCCGATGATCGACATCATCTGCAGCGGCTTGCTACCGAAGCTGATGACGCCGTTGAGCCCGATCTTCAGCGAGCCGGTGAACCGGTTGTAGTTGCCGACGCCGGCGTGGCGCGGATCGCGGTCGTATTCGACGAACGCCTGCGGAAAGCCGACGAACGCGACGAGCCCGCGCAAGAACCCGTGGCCCTCGTTGAGCGCGGTGAGCTCTTCGCACACGCGCTTGGACATGATCCGGAAGTCGCCGGTGTTGCGCGGAATCTCGACATCGCTCAGCCGATTGATCACGCCGTAGCCGATCCACGAGATCAGCCGCTTGAACAGCGTCTCGCCTTTGCGCGAGCGGCGCTTCGCGAAGACCACGTCGAAGCCCTCTTTCATCTTCGCGTGCATGTCGATGATCAGCTCGGGCGGATCCTGGAGGTCGACATCGATCACCACAGTCGCGTCGCCTTTCGCGAGCGCGATGCCGGCCATCGTCGCCGCGGGCTGACCGAAGCGGCGGGAGAACATGACGAGCCGGATCCGCGGGTTGCGCTGGATCTCGGCCTGGACGACCTCGGCCGTGCGATCGGGAGACGGATCGAGGCAGAACAGGATCTCGTAGCGGCCGCTGATCTTCGCGAGCACCGTCTCCATCCGGTCGAGGAAGGGGCGGATGTTCGCCTCTTCCTTGTAGATCGGCACGACCACGGTGATGTCGATAGTTCCGCCCCCCATGGCCGCGGACCCTACCGCAGAATCCAGACCATCGTAATATCGAACCAGTGAGGTTGCTGTGGTGGTGCGTGTTGGGGGTTATGGCGTTCGCAGCATGCGGTGACAACACCGAGCTAATGCCGGTCGATACGGTCGGTACGAGCCGCGTGCTCCGCCGCTCGGTCCCGCTCGCCTCGAACCAGACGTTCGACATCCTGTTCGTGATCGACGATTCGCCCGCGATGGCGCCATTCGCGACCCAGCTCGCCGCAAACGAGCGCGAGATGATCCAGCTCCTGACACCGATGTTCGGACCGGATCTCCATCTCGGCGTCATCACCGCCGACCCCGCTGACGGCGGCAAGCTCCGCGCGACCACCGGTGCGGACTTCCTGACGACCGCGATCCAGTTCGACTTCTCGGTACAGACGAATGTCTCGGGTCCGCTCGCCGACGCGTTCGTCGCGCTGGCCGACGTAGGCTCGGCCGGCGGCGCGACTACGCAGCCGCTGGCGATGGCGCAGGCCGCACTCGCGCTGGGGGCCAATCCTGGATTTCGCCGCGACGATGCTCATCTCGGCGTCGTGTTCATGACCGCCGGCGACGACAGCTCGCCGGGAGCGGTGTCGGACTACGCCAACGCGCTTCACCAGCTCGGCACCGATCCGTCGGATGTCGCGGTGGGCATCGCATCGGGTCCGTGCAACACGAGCTCGCTCTCGGCTCCCGAGGCGCCGCGCTTGACCGCGTTCGCAGCTCAGTCCCCGAATCGCGCGAGGCACGTCGCGGTGTGTGACGACAGCTTCGCCGACCTCGCCAGCAGTCTGCTCCAACTGCGTAGGTATGCGGGCGGAGAGCAATGCATCGACGAACCGCTGGCGATGCCGCTCGAGTGCTCGTTCTGGCTCGAGCACCGCGCGACCTCGGAGCAACGAATCATCGAACCGTGCCCAGAGAGCACCAGTCCTTGCTGGTCGATCGTCCGTGATCCGATGTGTTCGGCGGAGCCGCACATCGGGCCCAAGCTCGTGCCGTTTCCGTTTCCCGAGACAGGTGTGACAGAGGAAATCCAATGCGTCGTCGAGTGATCGCGCTGGTATTGCTCGCTTCGGCGTGCAGCGACTCCACCTGCCCGATGCCGACGCTCGCTCCGAACGGAATCGACGAGTTCCCGCCGCCGCCCGATCCTCGGATGTGCACGCTCGGCGTCACCGCCGGCCCCGCCGAGACCGTGATCGCGCCTGCCGCGAGCTGCGAGTCCGGCGCGTGCTTGCGCATGCCGCTCGAGCACGACCTGCCGGAATGCGGAAACTTCCCGCCCGCCGACGAAGGACTGTGTACCGCGGCCTGCCAGGTCGACGCGGATTGCGACGCGCTCGCGGGTCCATGCGTCGACGGCTACACCTGCCGCGTGGCCGTGACCGTCGGCCCGTACTGCTGCGAGCGACTCTGCATGTGCAAGGACTACGTCGACGTCGATCCCACGACGCCAGCGCCATGCGACCCGGCGGACACGACGAACACGTGTTGCAACCTGCCCAGTCGAGCGGCATGCGCGCCGTGAATCGGCTCAGCGCGGGCGCAGCGTGAGCCCGATGACCAGATTCATGTGCACGGACGGCACGCGCAGCGGGAAATGCTCGCGGTGCTCGATCGTGAAGTACGGCGCGAGCTCCTCATAGATCTCCCGCGGCACGTTCATGTGCTCGCGCTCGATGAACCAGCGATAAGGCATCTTGTAGCGGCGCACGAACAGTCGCTGCGCCGAGATCCGGCGAGCGATGCCATACGCGAGGCCGCCTTCGGTCGGGATCACGACCTGGAACACGCCGTCCTTGTGACAGAGCCGATGCATCTCCGCGAGTGCGGCCGGCAAGTTCGGGAGATGCTCGAGCACGTGGATCGCGAGGATCCGATCGAAGTGGCCGTCCGGATAGTCGAGGCGCTGCTGGCAGTCGCCGACTGCCGTCTTGACCTCGGGATGACGCTTTGCGATCTGTTCGGCCATCTGAGGCCGGAGCTCGAGCGCGACGTAGCTCGCACGCTGTTCGGGAGTCAGGTGCTCGTAATCGAGGTGCTCGCCGATCCCGGCACCGATCTCGAGCGTTCGCGAGAACGAGGCCGGTGCATGGTCGACGACGTAGCCGTGATTGAAGCGTTCGACGATGCCGTACTTCTTGGGCAGCTCCTCGTGCCACGCGTGCACGAAGTCGTCGCGAATGCGTTCTTGCTCCGCCGTGAGCGGAGGGAACGTCTTCGCCCACTTTGCCGCCGCGGAGACCATCGGCGGGACGCTAGCACGCTAGCACGCCGATCAACGCGTCGGAATCTGCACGCTCGGCCAGCGATGATCGAGGAAGTCGATCTGGATCATCGAACCGTGGACCGAAAGCTCGGTGTGTGGTGTCCAGGGCATCGGCATCTTGCCGAGATCCGGCCCACCCGGAAACGTGGGGACCGGGTTCTGCAGCACGTAGGGGATTCGTCGCGCGGTCAGAAAACAAATCAACGCGCTCAAGCTCCAGGGCTCGGTCGGGAACACCGTGACCTTCGAGCGCCGGTCCAGATAGGGTTCCAGCCGGCGCAGGTCCCAACCGATGTCCTGCTTGAGCCCGGGAATCTGGATACCCGGATACGGCTTTGCGTAGCCGATGTGGTCGTTCCACGTCGCAGCGTCGATACGAACGAGCCCGGCGCACAGCTGGATCGCGATGAACGCGGCGGCAAACCAACGCCAACGATCGGCGCGGACGATCGGCAAGCACAGCGTCGCGACGAATACCGGCGCCGCGAACGACACGACCTTCCCGGCGGCCCAGTAGCTGTGCTTCGACGCGAGAAACGCCGCCGGCGCGAGGAGGAGCAGCGACGTCGCAGCCCACGCCGTGCTGGTCGCACGATCCGCTGGTTGATCGCGCGCGAGCATCATCCGGACGACCGCGATCACGAGCCCGGCGATCAGCGCGAGGATCAGCACGCGCTGGAGGGTCGCGAGCGCACCGTCGCCGGCCGGTGTGAGGAAATACAACCCGAACGTGCTCGCGACAAAATCCGCCGCGCGATCGAACCCGGAGCCCCACACGTCGTCGCGGCCGATGAAGAACCGCTGGAAGTACGTCCACCAATCGATCGCAGCGCTGTTGCCGCGCGACAACTGGCCCAGCAAGAGCCGTACGAGGTCGGGCGATAACACTGCGGCTGCGATGCCGGAGAATCCCGCGAGCGGGATCAGCCGACGCCACTGCATTCCAGCGCCGGCGCGACGCGCGCGCAAGAAGCCGAGCGCGATCCAGACGACCACGACGGGACCCGTCGCGGCGAGATAGATCGATAAGCCTTCCGGATAGAGGTACACGGCGCCGGCGCTCGCAAAGCCGATCGCGATCGCTAACCGCCGCGCTTCCGATGCCGAAAGCTCGTCGGCTGCGCGAAGCGACAGCGCGAACACGGCGAACAAGATCGATGCGGAGGCGACCTGACTCCACGCGTCGATGTCGAGGATGTATTGGCCCCAGAACCCGAGTGGAAGTGCCCACGCGATCGCACATGCGATGCCTGGATGGATGTGTGGCACCGCGTTCCTGAGCGCGAACAGCGCGACCAGTGCGAGCTGCGCCATGAAGAACACGAGATAGGCGTACTGCATGCGATACGCCCGCCCCGGCGCGACGCGCGAGAACAGGGCGTAGAGCTCGTGAACCGAGGGCCGATTCGGCAGCTGCGCCTTCGCGATGACGAGCGTCGGATCGCGAAGCTCGTCTAGCTGCGTCGCACGGTCGACCTTCGCGTACGGCTTCTCGCCGAAAGCGATCGCCGATTCGAGGTAGTTGTAGCTATCCCACTGGTTGCCGCGAAACACCGCAAACTGGTCGCCGCCGGTCCAGCGAGGCAACAGCAGCACGAGACTTCCGAGGACGATGATGCCCGCCACGTATCGCGTGGATCGCCCGAACCTGATGGGTCGTGCGCGGAGGCTGAGCACAGCGGAGACGAGCGCGATGATCACGTACGCGATCAACTGGATGCGCATCGTCACCCCGAGCCGATAAGCGAGCGGCACCACCACCGCGAGGATCGCGGTACCGAACATCGGCGCGAGGAGCTCGCGCCAGGCGAAGCGCACCGGCAAGATGCGGCTCACCGGCAAGCCGAGGCCCGCCGTCACGAACGCCATCACCGCCCAGAGCAGTAGGTCGTCCACCCCGTGGTGCTATCACATCACGAGGAGCTCGTGATATCGAGGCTGCGTGATGGTGCAGGAAGACCTCGCGTACAAGACCGCCGACCACCTGTTCCGGTCGAAGGATGCGTACGCGCAGGGCAAGTACGACATCACGACGCGCTGGCTGAAGAAGCGCATCTCGCCCGGTCAGTTGTTGCTCAACATCGGCTGCGGTAGCGGCGAGTACAACAGCGCCGCGCACGCGATGGGCTTGCGCGTGATCGGCTGCGAGCCCGAAGCGCAGGCGTACGCGCTCGCGAGCGCTGCGGTGCCCGAAGGCTGCGAGGTCCGCCCGTGCGGCCTTCTCGATCTCGAGAGCGAGCCGGCGGACTTCATCGTGATGCACGACGTCCTCGAGCACATCGAGGACGATGCCGCGGCGGTCGATGCTCTCCACGCTCTGCTCAAGCCGGGTGGCGTCGCCGTGATCAGCGTGCCCGCTTACCAGTGGCTGTTCGGTCACCACGACGTCCAGCTCGGCCACTTCCGTCGTTACACCCGCGGCTCGCTGCTGCAGGTCCTCCGTCGGCGCTTCACGATCGAGCGCTCGCGCTATTACGGCGCGGCGCTGATCCCTGTCGCGCTGTACTTCTCGAAGCTGACGAAGAAGGACTATCCGGTCGCCGCGGCGAGCGGCGGCGTGATGCACGCGATGATGTCGGGGCTGTGCGGCTTCGAATCTCTCGTCCCGATGCCGATGGGCACATCGGTGATCGCGCGGGTCAAGCGAGCTGTAGACGAGCAATGATCAACGTCGCCGGCGTGTGGGTGATGCTGGCTGCAGTTCTCCTCGGTTGGGGACTGGCTGCCATTTGGCTGCTGCGGCGACTCGGTGGGGGCTCGTTCCGCGGCATGCTTTCGGGCTTTCAAACGATCTGGCTCGGCTATGCTGCGCTCCTCGCGTTCATCCAGCTCGCGTCCGTCGCAGCGCCGGTGAACCGTGGCGTGCTCGCGCTGTCTTTGCTGCCGGCGGTGGCGGGATTCATCGCTTGCCGCCGCGCGGTCGCCGATAAGGTCCGCGGGCTCCTACAGGAGCCGCGCCGTATCGCGGTGGTGTGTGTCCTGGTGATCGGGGCCGCGATCGTCGTCGACTACGCCGCCTGCGACCACGTCGAGCTGTACGACACCGGCCTTTATCACCTGCAGGCCGTCAAATGGACCGCACGCTACGGCGTCGTGACCGGCCTCGCAAACCTCCACACGCGGTTCGGATACAACAACAGCATCCACGTGTTCGCGGCTTACGTGGACGCGTATTGGGAAGGGGTCGCGGTCCACCTGACGAGCGGGTTGATCGTCCTGATCGCGCTCGCACAATGGTTCACCGAAATCTTTCTGGCGCGATCACCGCGGCAACGCGTGCGTCAGCTGTTCTGCCTTCTCACCCTGCCCGTGTTGCTGACGAGGCTATGGACCCAAGAGCCTGCGTCGCTCTCGAGCGATTTCCCCGAGGCCGTATTTGCTGCCGTGCTCGTGCTCGAGGTCCTCACGCTCTACGCACCCTCACGCGAGCACTCGCTGCTCGCGATCTCGGCCGTCCTCTCGATCGGTGCCGTCGCGTTCACGACGAAGCTCGTCGGGCTGTCTGCATTCTGCGTGATCGGTGCGGTCGCACTCTGGCGAATGCGATCCGGTGTGACTTGGCGAGCACGTTGCTCGGTCGCGTTGGTTCCGTGCGCGCTCGTGCTCGGCTGGCTGGTTCGCGGCGTGATCGAGTCGGGGTGGCTGCTTTACCCCGTCGCCGGCAGGCTGCCCGTGAGCTGGGCGGTTCCAGCGAAGCTCGCCGCCGACGACCTCGGAAACATCCAGAGCTGGTCGCGGATCTGGGGACAGCCTCCCTCGGAGGTCTTTGGCCATGGCGTCTGGCATTGGCTCGGCCCATGGCTGTCCCGGTTTCGCGAGTCGCACGAATTCATGTTGCTGGTCGTGGCGCTCGCCCTTCTCGCGTGGCGCGTTGCGTTCGGCCCGACACGTTCCGGCGCGCGTCGCTTCGGCGAATGGGCCGCGATCGCGGTGTGCGGGCTCGGTATCGCGCAATGGTTCGCGGGGGCACCCGATCTGCGTTACGGCGGCTTCTGGTTCTGGCTGTTACCCGCGGCATTGCTCGCACCCTTGCTCGCACCCGCAATGCGCGATGCGCTGCTACGCCGCTTCGTCGTCGTGATCGCGCTGGCGGTATGCGTCTGGAGCGGTGCGTTCGAGTTCAGGGTGAATGCGGTCGTACCAAAGCTGTGGGGACGTCCCGTGGCCCCACGTCATGTCTGGACGACGCTCGTCACCTTACCCAACGGCCTGGAGGTCAACGCCCCCGACAACGGCGACCAGTGCTTCGCGGAGGCACTTCCGTGCACACCGATGGGCGGCAATGCGAAGGCGAGAGTGCCCGGCGATCTCGGTGCAGGCTTTCTGCCCAGCTCGGCGGACTAGTAAAAGTTGCGGATCGCACGCGCGACCCACTCGAGCTGCGCGGGCGCGAGATCGCGCGCGTCCGCGGCGTCACGTGTGAAAGTGCCGATGCGGGATCCAGATTGAACGTCCGCGGATCGATATCCGCGAACACCGGCGTCGCCCCGAGCCGGCGACGGCGCCCGCGGTCGCGAAGAACGACATCGCGGTCGTGATCACCTCCTCGCCCGGGCCGATGCCGAGCGCCCATAGCGCGGCGAGAAGTGCGTCGGTCCCCGACGACACCGCGATCGCGTGCGCAAGCCCGTGATCGGCGGCGAGCTCGGTCTCGAGCGTACCAATGTCCTCGCCCATGATGTAGTGACCGCCGGCGAGTACGCGGCTCACCCCGGCTTCGATCGCTGGGCCGATCTCGATGTAGCTAGCACCGCCAAGAGCCCGGGCTACAGCGGCGATATCGTCGCCGACATGGCGGCACTGGCGGACGCTCGCGTGATATGGACGGCACATGCGATCGCGCGTGGGTCTGCGGTGGCTTGTGGGGATCGCCGTTCTCGTGCACTTGCCGCTGCTCCTCGACGACGCCGGCTTCTTCGACGGTGCTCTGCTCCAAAACCTTGCCGACCACGGCCGGTTCCGCGAGCTCCATCGCTGGTTCTACAACGCGGGACTGAGCCCGGAGTACTGGCTGCATCGCACGTTGTGGTTACTCCCTGCAGCCGCGTGGGTGCATCGCCTCGTTAGCTTCGGCGCGGTCGTCGGGATCGGGGCGATCGTATTCGTCGTCGCCAACCGATACACGGCACTCGCGCGGCGAGAGACGTTCGCGCTCGCCTGCCTGGTCGTCGTGTTCCCCGCGTATCACATCTTCGTTTCGATCCTGTCGATCATCTACATCCTGCCCACGTTCCTGCTGTACCTCGGCTGGTTCCTGTATTTCGACGGGCGCATCGAGGACCGTGGCCGCAGCTATCGGCTCGTCGCGTACGTCTTGATCTTCCTCTCGTTCGTTCACAACTCGCTGCTCGTGTTTCACTACGCATTCGCATGCCTCGCGGTGTGGATCCTTGTGGCGCGTGGTACGCGCATCAGCGCGGCGGTGAAGCGGATCTGGCCCGTGCTGGTGTTGCCAGTCGCGTTTCAGATCGTCAAGGTCATCTGGTTTCAGCCGCGCGGGATCTACGCCGGCTACAACCGACTCGTGCTCCTCGACGGCACGACTCCGCTCTCTCACCGAGTGCGCATGCTCGGTGGCGGATTGCTCGCGTACGTCGGCTCGCCCTGGTTACTCGCGCTCGCTCCAGTCGCGGCCCTGGTGATCTGGTGGCTGTATCGAAGCCGCGCGATCACCGGATTGACGGCGCAGGTCGTGCTGTTCGGTGCTGGGTTTTGCGCCGCGGCGATCGTGCCGTATCTGCTCGTCGGCAAGAGCCCGGAGCCGGGGTTGGCGTGGACCGACCGCTATTCGATGGAGGCGGCACTCGGCCTCGCCCTCCTAGCACTTGGCGCCGCGAGGATCGCGGGCGAGCTCCTGCGAAGGGGCGCAAGCGAGGGCGTGGTGCTCGCACTCGCGTGGTTGTGGTCGGTCGAACGCTTGGAGAGCCACTACTTCGTGTGGACCACTCGAGCGGCTCGTGACGCCGCGATCGTGGATCGCTTGCGAGAACTTTCGCCACCTCTGCCGGGCACCGCGCTGGCGTGGCGCGACGATCATCCCGTCGGTGATGAGACATACCGATTCTACGAGCTCGGCGACAAGCTCGATCAAGCATGGGGCGCGCAGCGCTGGGTCGCCTTCGATAGCCGCACCACGGAGAGCGTTGCGAGCCGTGCCGACCTCCTCACCCCAAAGCTTCGTTCGGGATATCTCGCGAACGATTTCGTGACAAACGGTTGTCACGGCGCGGTCATCATCACCTCGAACGCGAGCGACGGCATCGCACTTCGCTATCTTGCGACGTTCTGGTCAGCTTCTCGTCGCGCGGCGATCGTGCACGACCTGGTCACGGTACAGATCACGGATCCGACCTGTCCTTGACTACACGGCGAGATCATCGACGACGACGACGCGTGCGCACCGCCGAACAGCTTTGAGGCGCTGAGAGCGCCACAGCAAAAGGGTTCGGCGGGATTACGGATACCGGTAGAACTCGCGGATCGCGCGCGCCACCCACTCGAGCTGTGCCGGCGCGAGATCGGGATGAACCGGCAGCGCGAGCACCTCGGCGGCGGCGCGCTCGGCCTCGGGCAGGTCGCCCTGCTTGCCGCCGGGGAAGCAGGGCTGGAGGTGCAGCGGCAGCGGGTAGTAGACCTCGGTCTCGATCTCGCGGGCGCGAAGATGCGCGCGGAGCTCGTCGCGCTTCGGCACGCGGACGACGAAGTGGTGCCAGACATGGCCCGGCGCATCGTCGGGGAGCACGAGCGGAGAGCCGGCCAGTAGCTCGCGGTAGAGCGCGGCATGGTGACGGCGCTGCGCGTTCCACGCGGCGAGGTGCGGGCGCTTGACCCGCAAGATTGCGGCCTGCAGCGTGTCCATGCGGAGGTTCGCTCCGACGACGTGATGCACGTACTTCGGGCGCGAGCCGTGCGTGCGATAGAGCCGAACGCGGTCCGAGAGCGCGGCGTCGTCGCACAGCACCATGCCGGCATCGCCGGCGGCGCCGAGGTTCTTCGATGGGAAGAAGCTCAGCGTGACGAGGTTGTTGCGCGCGCCCATGCCGGGCGCACCGACCGCTTGTGCGGCGTCCTCGACGATCGGCACGTTCGCGGCGGCCAGCGCGTCGACATCCGCGAGCCGGCCGAACAGATGGACCGGGATGATCGCTCGGGTCTTCGCGGTGACGCGCGAGAGCGCGGACTGTGGATCGAGGTTGAACGTGCGCGGATCGATGTCGGCGAACACCGGCGTCGCGCCGAGCCGAGCGACGGCACCGGCGGTCGCGAAGAACGACATCGCGGTCGTGATCACTTCATCGCCGGGTCCGATGCCGAGCGCCCACAGCGCCGCGAGCAGCGCATCGGTTCCCGACGATACGGCGATCGCGTGCGCCAGTTTGTGATCGGCCGCGAGCTCTGCCTCGAGCCCCGCGATGTCCTCGCCCATGATGTAGTGGCCGCCGGCGAGGACGCGCTTCACGGCGGCTTCGATCGAGGGGCCGAGGATCGCGTACTGCGCGGGCAGATCGAGCAGCGGGACCTTCACGGGATCACCTCGGACAGCTGGGCGCGGTCGTAGCTGTAGCTCCGCTCGCACGCGGAGCACGTCGCGCGATCGTGCTCGAGCTCGAGGCCGACGCCGCACCGGCACATCCACCCGATCTGGCGTGCCGGCACGCCGACGACGAGCGCGAATGACCGGACGTCGTGCGTGACGACCGCGCCGGCGCCGACGAACGCGTAGCGCCCGAGCGTCGTGCCGCACACGATCGTCGCGTTCGCACCGATCGACGCACCGGCGCCGACCCGCGTGGCCTGGTATTCGTGCTTGCGCGTGACCTCGCTGCGCGGGTTGATCACGTTCGTGAACACGGCGCTCGGGCCGATGAACGCGTCGTCTTCGATCACCACGCCGTCGTAGATCGAGACGTTGTTCTGGATCCGCACGCGGTCGCCGATCACCGCGGTTGCGGCGACGAACACGTTCTGGCCGAGGCTGCAGCCCGCGCCGATCCGCGCGCCGGTCGAGACGTGGCAGAAGTGCCAGATCTTCGTTCCCTCGCCGATGACGGCTCCGTCATCGACGTACGCGGAGTCATGCTTGGTCCACGGCATCTGAGCGTGCATAGCACACGGGCTACGCGACGAGCGGCGTCGAGCGCGGGATCACGGCGCTGATGTTCCCGTGCACGAGCAAGGCGTAGGTCAGCGCGAGATTCGCGACCAACAGGCCGCTGCGCACGGCGAGGCCGAGGTCGTAGAACGTCATCGCGACGAGCGACGCGAGCGCCGCGACGAACACGATCGCGTGGCGGACACGGAGCAGCGATTTGTGGTGGCGAAGTGCCGCGAGCACGATCACGCCGGTCTGGATCGCCGAGCCGGCGACGAAGATCCACGCCGCGGCGATGCCACCACCACCGCGCGACAAGATCGTCACGTTGAGACCGACCGAGATCAGCGTCGCGATCCCAGTCGCGACCAGGAACCAGCCGGTCCGCGACACGTACAGCAACTGATTCGCCGGCAGGAAGTAGTAGAAGCTGATCAAGTTCCCGATCACGAGTGGGATCAGGTACGGGATCGCCGGGCTGTACTTGGCGCCGAGGATGAGGATCAGCTCGGGCGACATCAACGCGCCGACGAGCGAGAGCCCGGTGAACAGCGCGACGAACAACGCGGCGAACACCTCGGCCTTCTTGCGCGCCTCCGCTGGAGGCTCTTCGCTGGACGTGCGGAAGAAGTGCGGTGCCCACGCTTGGTTGACGCCACCTGCGACCATCGCGAGCACGAGCCCGAGCGTCATCGCGATCGAGTAGAGGCCGACGTCGGCCTTCGGCGCATATTTCTCGAGCATGATCCGATCGACGGTCTGCATCAGGATCGAGCCGAGCGTGTGCGGCAACAGCGGCACGCCGTACCGCAATCCCATCTTGACGTGATCCCAGTGGAGCTCGCGGCTGCCCCAGCTCCGCGCGAACAGCACGAAGAACAGTCCCGCGAACACGATCGAGGCGATCAGTTGGCTGCGCAGGATTCCCAGTGCCCGCTGCTGCAATAGCGCGACGAACACGATGCCGACGACGAGCGCGAGCACGCTCTGCGCGGTCTGCCAGCCGACGAGCGACGCGGCGCGCTCCTCGGACTGATACAGCGCCTGCGGGATCATCACGACGGTCGTGAAGAACGTCGACCAGATCGCGAGTCGCACGTACGAGAACGGAATGTCGCCCGACGTGTACCAGAGCCACAACCGCTCGCCGAACAGCTCGAGCAAGAGGCAGAGCACGAGCGACAGCGCGACCTGGAACGCATAGATCGACGCGAGGTACGCACGGAGCTTTGCGGGATCACCTTTGAGGTCGAAGTAGTGCCGCGTCGCCGAGCCGTGCAAGCCCATGATGAAGATCGAACCGAGCACCGAGCCGTACGCCGCAAGGGTTCCCGTGATCGCGAAGTCGTCGGGATCCATGAACCGCGCGTAAACGATGATCATGATGAACGCGACGGCCTTCGACGCGAACTGGCCCGCGATGTACGCGGCCGAGTTGAACAGCAGGCTGCGGCGGCGCCGGGTCATCGCGGCAGCAGCGGATGCGCGATCGACGTAGGTGCGACCGGCGTGGCCGAGCGAATGTCGTACGCCAGCTGGATCGATGGCCGCACGTCCTCGATGCTGAACCCGCCGCCGGCGAGCACGTCGCGATACACCGCCGTGTGCAGATCGGGAAAGCCGTCGGAGAATTCGATCTCGTGGCCATCGGTCGACAAGAACCGGTATGCGGTCTTGCCCTGCGCGCGAACCGCCGCCGGAACGTCATTCTGGTCGACCGATAGGAACCAGCGCACGCGCGCGCGTTCGAGCTCGAAGACGCCCGACATCTTGTCGGGGCGCGCGAGGAACACGTTCGATTCGATCGGCTTGCCGAACAGCCAGATCAATAGATCGAAGAAGTGGACGCCGATGTTGAGTGCGAGGCCGCCCGACTTCTCGGGAGAACCTTTCCAGGACGCGTTGTACCAGCGCCCGCGGGACGTGATGTACGTGAGCTCGACATCCGCACGGCCCGTCGGCGGCGAGGCCGCGAGTCGGCGCGATAGCTCTTGAAGCGGGGGCAGGAGGCGCAGTTGCAACACCGTGAACACCCTGCGGCCGTACTCGGACTCGAGCGCTGCGAGCTGGTCGAGGTTCCAGGGGCTGATCACGAGCGGCTTCTCGCAGATCGCATGTGCACCTACGCGAAGCGCGAGCCGGACATGCGCATCGTGCAGATAGTTCGGCGAGCAGATCGACAGGTAATGGACGCGGTCCGCCTCGTTCAGCCGGCGGCGCTTCTCGAGGAACCGATCGAAGCGCTCGACCTCGGAAAAGAACGCCGCGTCGGGAAAGAACCGATCGATGATGCCGACGCTGTCGTGCGGATCGACGGCCGCGACCAGCGTGTTGCCGGTATCGGCGATCGCCTTCAGATGCCGGGGCGCGACGAACCCAGCCACCCCGAGCAAGGCGAAATTGAACGGCATCAGGCCTTTCCTAACACGCGCCGGACGAACCGGTCGAACTCCGCGACGTAGGCCGTGACATTCGACGCGCCCTGCTTCGTCGGGTACCGGTGCGGCGCGGCGGCCTCGATGGCAGCGACGAACGCGGCGCGGTCGCGAGGCGCGTAGAACCGGACTCGGTCCGCGAATCGCTCGCGCTCGAACAGCTCGTTCGTGTCGGCCGCGCCCGGGACGATCACGCCACAGCCCGCGTAGAGCGCCTCGTAGATCGTCCGCCCGACGCACGGGTAGGCCTCCCCGCGAATCACGTGATCCGCAGCGCTGTAGACCTGCGCGATCTCGCGCTCCTCGCCCCACAAGATGATCCGCGAGTCGCCCGCAGCGAGCTGCTCGAATGCCGCGCGGTCGGCGCTGCGGCCGACGAGGACCAGCCGAACGTCCGGCGAGCGGACCTCTCGGAACGCGTCGATCACGAACGGAGTGCCCTTCTCGGCGTTGAGATCGCCGATCATCGCGAACACGGTCAGGTGATCGCGACGCCCGTGCAGGCGCTCGTCGAGGCTCGCCGGCAACGTGCCAACCGCGGTCATATCGACGGGATTATTCAATACGACATGACCCTCGGGGAGCCGTGCGGTGAACGGCTTGCGGGTCGCCTCGTCGATGAAGATCACGCCCGCGGCACGGGCTGCATCGGCGCGCACGCGGTCGTGCTGCTCCGTGAGGATCTCTCGGACGTGCAGCAGCATCGGTAGGTCTGCGCGCAGCATCGGGTGCAACACCAGCGAGTTGAGATGCACCAGATCGTAGTGTTCTCGGCGCACGAACCGCTCGAAGCTCGCCTGCTGCGCCCTCCACGCGAGTGGGAACAGTAAGTGGCTGCGTGCCGACTGGCGGACCGTGGGATGCCCGGCATAGACCTCGGACCACGGCAGCCAGAACCGACATATCCGGCGCAGGCGGTCGCCGAAGAAGCTGCGGATCGCAGCGTCATCCGGCACGCTCGCGAAGCGTGGCACGGCTAGATCGAAGTCCGCCCCGTCGTAGTTGCGGATCAACTCGCGCAGGCTGCGCGCGGCGCCACCCAGCCCGACGTTGTGCGCGACGCTGAGGAGGCGCAGCTGGGTCATCGCGCGAGCACGGCGATCACGCGCTCTTGATCTGCCGCCGTCAGCCCGACCGAGCACGGCAGGCTGAGCGCCTCTGCCGCGAGTCGCTCGGCGTTGGCACCACCGAGGCGCGGCGCGTCGCGATACATCGGCATCTCGTGGACCGGCGTCCAGATCGGTCGCGCTTCGATCGTCGCGGCCGCGAGCGCCGTGATCCAGGCGTCGCGCGCAGTCCCGGCACGCGGCGAGTACAGCCAGCACGTGGGCGCGGCCCACGGAGCGCGCGGCGGCACCATCACGTCTGCGCAGCCCGCCAACGCCGTGTCGTAGCGCGCCGCGATCTCGAGCTTCTTCGCCATGAACGCCGGCAGCTGTTCGAGCTGAGCGACGCCGACCGCCGCGGCGAGGTTCGTCAGTCGATAGTTGAAGCCAACCTCATCGTGGCGATACGCGAGCCCCGGCAAGCGCGCTTGCGTCGTGAGGTGCTTCGCGCGCCGTGCGAGCTCTGGGTCGTCGGTCGTGATCATGCCGCCGCCACCGGTCGTGATGATCTTGTTGCCGTTGAAAGAGAAGCAGCCGAGCTGGCCGATCGTGCCGACCTGCTTGCCCGCGTAGCGACCCGTCCGATAGCTCGCGCCGAGAGCTTCCGCGGCGTCCTCGATCACGGTGATGCCGTGTGCGGCACACACGTCCATGATCGGCTCGAGCCGCGCGGGGTGGCCGAGGAGATGGACGACCTCGACGGCGCGCGGCAGCTTGCGACCGGCGCGTGCGGCGCTCTCGATGTAGTCGACGACGAGCGTCGGATCGAGATTCCACGTCTCTAGCTCGCTGTCGACCAGCACCGGCGTTGCGCGCTCGTACGCGATCGGATTCACCGATGCCACGAACGTGAGCGTCGGTACGAGGACCTCGTCGCCGGGCTTGAGGTCGAGCAGGTGGAGCGCGACGTGGAGCGCCGCGGTGCCACTCGCACAAGCGATAGCGAACCGCGCGCCGACGAACGCGGCGAACTCGCGCTCGAAGCGCTCCACGAACGGGCCGACCGACGACACGAAGTTGGTGGCGACGCACTCGTCGAGGTAACGCTGGACGTTACCGGTCAAGAGCGGCTCGCTGAGCGCGAGCCTAGACATGGAAGCGCTCGTGCGCGAACAGCTCGAGATGCTGCCTCATCCAGTCGGCCGTGCGGGTGAGTCCCTGCTCGAGCTCGACGGTCGGGGTCCAGCCGAGCAACTGCTTCGCGTGCGCCGGATCGGACTCGAGCACGAGCACCTCACTGGCATCGGGGCGCAGTCGCTCGGGGTCGAGCTCGACCGTGGCCTGCACGCCGAGCGCCCGGCACGCGGCCTCGAAGATCTCCCGGATCGAAGGCGATCGCGCGGTGCCGAGCTGGATCGTCTCGCCGATCACGTCGGCCGCCGCCGCGGCGCGGACGAAGCCATCGACCGTGTCGGTGACGTACGTCAGATCGCGCCGTGTATCGAGGCGTCCGAGCTTGATCGTCTTCGCACCGCGCAACAGCTGCGCGAGCATCGTCGGTAGCACCGCGCGTGTCGACTGGCGCGGTCCGTACGTGTTGAACGGACGCAACACGACGACCGGCACGTCGAAGCTGCGCTGATACGACAGCGCCAGCTGGTCGGCTGCCGTCTTCGTCGCGGCATACGGCGACTGCGCGTTGAGCGGGTGAGTCTCGCGAATCGGCAAAGTTGCGGGTGTGCCGTAGACCTCGCTCGTCGAGGTCACGATCACGCGCGCTGGCCCGTGCAGGCGTGCCGCTTCGAGCACGTTCAGCGTGCCAACCACGTTCGTCGCCACGAACGATTCCGGAGCCCGGTAGGAATAGGGGATCGCGATCAACGCGGCGAGGTGCATGACCACATCCACGCCCTTCATCGTCTCGGCGACGAACCCCGGATCGCGGATATCGCCGAGTCTCACGTCAATTGCGGCGCGAACCTCGGCGGTCGCGGTATCGAGCCAGCCGTGCGAGCCCTGACTGTTGTAGAGGCAGAACGCGCGAACGTTCGCACCATCGGCGACGAGCCGCTCGACGAGGTGGCTGCCGATGAAGCCATCCGCGCCCGTGACCAGTACGCGCTTGCCGGCGAGACTCACGCGCCACCTCTCGCTTGACTCAATTGATCGCGCTGCCCGACATCGAGCCAATCGCCTTCGAGCTCGAATGCGCGGACGTCCTCACGGCGATTCATCGCGGCGCCGATGATCTCGGGAAGATCGATCCGCGTGCGCGGCGCGATCGTCGCGATCAGCTGCGGTGCCAGGACGTAGATGCCCGCGTTGACGAGGCGAGACATCGTCGGCTTCTCCTCGAGCCGCACCAACCGATCACCCTCGAGCTCGACACAACCGAACGGCACGGTGTGAAAATATTCGCGGACGGCGACGGTCGCGACCTGGGACCCGGCCGCGTGAAAATCGAGCAGACCACCGACGTTCGCCTGGGTGACGAGATCGCCGTTCATCACCAGCACGGGCGCGATCGGGCGCGCCGGCAGCAGCGACAACGCGCCACCCGTGCCGAGCGGCTGCTCTTCGACCAGATACTCGATCTGCGCGCCGTACGCGGAGCCATCCCCGAAGTGGTCGCGGATGATGTCGCCGAGGTAGTTGATCGCGACGAAGATCCGACGCACGCCCTGCCCCACCAGGTGCAATACGATCCGCTCGAGGATCGGCCGCCCGGCGACGCGCAGCATCGGTTTTGGCAAATCATCGGTCAACGGCGCGAGGCGTGTGCCGCGACCGCCCGCCATCACGACCGCCCAGTTCGCGCGCGCTGGCGTGCCGATCACGTCGCGCAGGAGGTGGAGGCCGACCAGCTTGCCACTCGGATCGACCACCGGCACCTGCTGGATATAGCGCGCCTGCATCAGCTCGATAACCTCGGCTCGCGCGGCGCTGGGAGCGACCGAGATAAAGTTGCGGCGCACGTGATCGGCAACCGGTGTGGAGAGCGCGGCCCCGGTGAGCAACGCGCGGCGGATGTCGCCGTCGGTGAGGATGCCGACGAGGCGCTCCGCGTCATCCACGACGAGCGCGATCAACAGGCCGCTGCGATCGAGGCATTGCATCGCATCGCGCACCGTCGCCGAGATCAGGACGGTGGCCTCGAGCAGGCGCTGCCTGTCGGAATTCACCGCCCGACACTGGCCGGCCCGGGTGCCCTTGTCAATTGTCGGGTAACGTTGCGCGCGTGACCCGGTGTCTGGCGATCATCCCGGCGCGTGGCGGCTCGAAAGGACTGCCCGGCAAGAACATTCGCCCTCTGGCGGGGCTGCCGCTGCTCGTCCACGCGCTCGAGTGCGCCCGAGCGGTACCCGCGCTCGCAAGGACGATCGTCTCGACCGACAGCACGGAGATTTTGGACGTCGCGCGCCGCGCTGGGGGCGACGTGCCGTTCCTGCGTCCCGCCGCGCTCTCCGGCGACCACGCGCCGACGATGCCGGTCCTCGTGCACGCCCTGGACGAGCTCGAACGTGTCGGAGAGCACTACGACAGCGTGATGTTACTCGAACCGACCAGCCCCGGCCGACTGCCCGAGGATCTCGACCGCGCCCTAGCGCTGCTCACCGGCGATCCGGACGCCGATGGCGTCGTCGCGTGCTCGCGTCCCGCATTCAATCCGTTCTACGTCGGCGTCGTCGCGCCGGATCGCTACATCGCGCCAGCATTCCCGGGTGCGGCACACACGCGGCGCCAGGACGTTCCCGATTTTCTTCGGATCAACGGCGCGCTGTTCCTTTGGCGCACCGAATTCCTGCGGCGCACACCGGATGCGTGGCTGCCCGCGGGCAAGCACCTGCCGCTCGAGATTCCCGAGCTCCGCGCGTTCTCGCTCGACGATGCCGATGAATTCGCGCTCGCCGAGCTCGTCCTTGCAGCCGGGCTCGTTCGCCTACCCTGGCTGACGATAACCAAGTAGCCAGGTCGGTGAGCCACCGCGGCGCGCGACGAGCTCGTCGAATGCCGGCGGGTCCGCGATCACGCGCGCGACGCGAAACGCGAGCTCCTTGCCACCCAGCGAACGCTTGAATCGCAACAGTGAATCATCTGGCGCGTTCGTCGTCCCGCCACCGAGGTGCACGCCCTGAAGGCCGAGCTCGGCCGCGCGTTCGAGCGCGGCCTGCACCACGATATTCGCGGCATAGTTCGGCGCGTCTTCTCGGCGCGCGGCGAGGTGGTAGTGCCCCCACCGCGGTCCCCACAACATCACGGCCGCAGCGACGAGGCCGCGATCGTCGTGGAGCGATGCGAGCTGTGCAGGTCGGTAGGTCTGGAGTCGCGTGAAGTACTCGTCGGAGAATCGCAGCGCTTCGGGTGCAGCGAGGCGATCCATCGCAGCGCGATACATCGCGACGAACTCAGGCCATGCGCTGGCGTCCCACGCGACTGCTGTAGCTTCGCGACGCGCGCGCTGGACCATGTTGCGATGCCGGCCATCCGCCGCGCGCCAGGCTGCATCGAGACCGGCCTTCAGATCGACGAAGACCGTGGCGCGCTCGTGTCGGATCTCGGCGTCCGGAGGCAGCAAGTTCTCGGTCGCGACGAGCGGGTGCAGCCGAAACAACGCGGCCACGATCCGATCCGCGCGCGCTGCTTCGCGCCAGGCGACCCAAGCGGGCGCGTCGGTAGCGCCCAGCGGTCCGCCGTAGCCGTTGCAGGTCTGGACGTCCGCGCGATCACTATTAGGGATCGCGGTGCGTAGACCCGGCACGAGCAGGCGATCGGCTGCGAAGCAAGAAGGCTGGACTCCGTCCGCCGCGTGAAGCGCGTGATAAGCGTGCGTGAAGTACACGTCGGTACCCGGTTCGAGCGCCGCGTCCCAGGCGGCGGCGTCGAGCCAGGTCACGGCGTCACGAACGCCTTCGCGAGCAGCTTGTCGCGCGCAGGCAACGCGCTCAACACGCGCACGATCTGCGCCGAGGCGGTGCCATCGCCGTACGGGTTCGTCGCACCGGCGAGCGAACCGCGAAACTCCGCCGAGCTCGCTTTGGCGATCGCCGCGAGGATCTGATCGCGATCGCCTGGCACGTCGATCACGTTGTGGCCGCGCTCGCGGCCGGCTTGCCGTGTGCCGATGTTGACCACCGGGAGTCCGGCGGTCGCCGCTTCGATCAAACCACTCGACGAGTTTCCGACCATCGCACCCACGACCGGCAAGAGCGCGCGATAGCGCCGGCTGCCGAGGCTCGGTACGAACACCGTTTGCGGTCGTCGCTGCGCGAGTGCCTCGAGCGCCGCGCGGATCACGTCGGCCCCTGGATCGGGCGCAGGTGCGGTGATCACGACAGAGCCGTCATACGCCTCGAGTGCCGCGACCAAGGCGCCGACCTCCGCCTCGACCCCGTCGAGCGCGAGCGTGGTCGGGTGAAGGGTGACGAGCAACGTGCGCACGTCCGGCGTGAAACCGAGCACACCGACGAGCTCCGCGAGGTCCGCGCGATCACCACGGGTGAAGTGATCGAGCGCCGGATCCCCGACGTGATGAACGCGCCACGCGGACTCTCCCATCTGCAGCACGCGCGCTGCAGATTCAGCGGTACTCGGAAAGTGGACGTGCGCGAGCTTCGTGAGCGCGTGCCGCACCTGATCGTCGAGAGCGCCTTCCGTGATGTCACCGCCGCAGAGGTGCACGATCGGAATGCCGTGACTCATGGCCGCGACCGCGATCGGCAAGAGCTCGATCCGATCTCCGTACAGCACGACGATATCGAGCTGTGCTGCCTCGAACGCAGAGCCAAAGCCCGCGAGCGCAGCGGCAAGCGCGCGCGGTGTGGGCCGACCGTCGGCGTCGAGGAACGGGACGCGCGCGGCGATTGGCCAGCCGTCGCGCGAAATCTCGTCGACCGTGTGACCGTGAGCGTCCGAGAGGTGAGCTCCCCCGACGAACAGCGCCAGCTCGAACGCGTCGTGATGCGCGAGGTCGTGGATCAGCCAGTACGCAGGACCGTAGTCCGAGCGGCAGGTCGTCACGTGGCCCACTCGAAGTCGCGTTGTCATGGACCGAGTGTGGTTGTATCGTCCCACCGTCGAGATCTCAATGGAACGCGTGTACGTCATCGCAGAAGCGGGCGTGAATCACAATGGTTCGGTCGATCGCGCCCTCGAGATGATCGATCGCGCGGCCGCTGCCGGCGCCGATGCAGTCAAGTTCCAGACGTTTCGCTCCGAAGAAGTGATCAGCGTCCACGCGCCGAAGGCTGACTACCAGAAGGCAACGACGGGCGCGGACGAGTCGCAGCTCGACATGGTGCGCGCGCTCGAGCTCGACGCCGCCGCGCACGAGCAGCTCGTCGCACGCTGCAAGGCGCGGGGCGTGCAGTTCCTGTCCACGCCGTTCGATGTACCGAGCGTCGCCCTGCTCGTCCGGCTCGGTGTGCCAATGCTAAAGATTCCGAGCGGCGAGATCACGAATCCGATCCTGTTGCGCGCGATAGCCGCGACGCGCTTGCCGCTGATCATGTCGACCGGGATGAGCACGCTCGAGGAGGTCCGCGCCGCGATCGCCATCGTCGCTGGCGTCTGGGGAGTCGAACCGACCGACCCGAGCTTGCGCACGCGTCTCACCGTGCTGCACTGCACGACCGAGTATCCCGCGCCGTTCGATCAGGTGAACCTGCGCGCGATGCTCACGCTCGCACGGGAATTCGGATTGCCGGTCGGCTATTCGGACCACACGCTCGGAATCAGCGTCGCGACCGCCGCGGTCGGCCTCGGCGCGACGGTGATCGAGAAACACTTCACGCTCGATCGTGACCTGCCCGGCCCCGATCATCGCGCGTCGCTCGAACCCGACGAGCTCGCCGCGATGGTGCGCGCGATCCGCGAGATCAGCGCGGCACTCGGCAGTGCCGAGAAACAGCCGAGCTCCGCGGAGATCAAGAACATGGCCGTCGCGCGTAAGAGTCTCGTCGCGGCGCTTGCGATCAAGCGCGGCGAACGATTCACCGCCGAGAACCTGACCGCGAAACGGCCGGGCTCCGGCATCTCCGCGATGCGCTACGACGAATATCTCGACCGCACGGCCGAACACGATTACGCCGCGGACGAGCTGATCCGGTGAATCCCTGGGAAGCGACGTTCCGCAGCCAATCCTGGGGACGGTATCCGGCGGAGCACGTCGTACGGTTCGTCGCGCGCACGTTCGGAGGTCCGTCCGACCGCGCTGAAGTTCGCTTGCTCGATCTCGGAAGCGGCCCTGGCGCGAGCACGTGGTTCATGGCGCGCGAGGGCTTTGGCGTCTCGGCGATCGATGGCTCCCCGACCGCGATCGCGCAGCTCCACGAGCGACTCGCTGCAGAGCACCTGAACGCGGATGCACGGGTCGGCGATCTGAACGCCCTACCGTGGGCCGATGCGACGTTCGACGGTGTCGTCGACAACGCGGCGCTGTATTGCAATCCGCTCGCGTCGTGTCACCGGATCCTCGAAGAGGTCCAGCGCGTGCTCAAGCCCGGTGGAGCTCTGCTATCCGCGAACTTCACCGACCGCACGTGGGGGTTCGGGCTCGGAGCGACGGTCGAGCGCAACGGATTCGCCGACGTCAGCGAGGGTCCGCTCGCCCACAAGGGCTTCGCGCTGTTCTTCGATCGCGCGACCGTCGACGCGCTCTACGCACGCTTCGCCGAGCACTCCGTCGAACGGCTCGCGTGGACGCTCGATCGCGAGCAGCACGAGATCGAGATGTGGATCGTTCAGGCGCGCAAAGCATCGCGATAGACATCGCGATACGGCAGCCACGTTCCGTCGAGATTCGAGTTGTGCCAGAGCAGCATGAACGTACCGCCGTACTTCTTGCACTCCGCGCGCAGGTTCGCGAGCACCGCTGCCGTTGCAGCGGGATCGAGCTTGCGATAGCCAACGAGCGTTGCATCCATCGCGACGAGCGGCCGTTCGCGCAGGCGCAGACGTTGCCGCGCGCGCACGTCAAAGACCGGGAACTCGTAACAGGTACCGCACCGGAAACCCTCGCGATCGGCGTAGCCGAGGGTGCTGTCCCACTCCATGCCGTTCGCATTCCAGATCCGCCACGTCTCGGGCACGGCGAATCGCAGGTAGTGCTCGCGCCCGCCGACCACGGGCTGCGGAGACAACCCCGCGAGCCGATCGTGCTCGAGCTTCCACAGCTCCGGATCGTTGTACGCGTTGTAGCTCGGGTGAAAGCCGATGCCGTGGCCGCGCTTCGCCACGCGAGCGAGCAGGCGAGCGAGTGTGCGTGGATCGAAATCGAACGGCGGGTCGTGCTCGCTCCACCGGCCGGTCATGAAGTTGAAGTTCGACGTGATCCCCTCCTCGTCGGAGCGGTCCATCAACCAGTCGAACGTGTCGTATGGATCTCGCGCGAGCCCCGCGCGGCTGGCAACGAAATCGCGCACGGTACGCACGGCGCGGAGGGGAGACCGGCGCTTGACCAGGTCGCCGCCGAACGTGACGACGCCGGTGCGCAGCGTCCAGTGCCGCGGATAATCGATATCGTGGCTCGCGACGACTGCGAACGTGTGCGCGCGTCGCCGTTGCGTGCAACCGAGTCGCTCGAGCAGCCCCCACAGAAGCTCGGTCCACTCGTTGACGAGGCAGCGATCGAGCCAGCGTGCCGTGATCGCGTCGCGCGCGAGGCAGCGGCCGTGCCGATCGAGATTCGTCGCGACGACCTCTTCCCAGCGCGTGAGCATGAAGAACGTGGCCGCGAACACGTCGATCCCGCAGCGAAGCTCCTTGCCGTCGAGGGCGAGCTCGTCGTCGCCGTACAGCGAGACGATCGTCTCGCCTGCCCGCCATGGATTTGCGCGCTCGATGGCCACCGGCAGGTTGCGCGCCGCGAGGTAGTCCGCACCGACCGCTCCGAAGAATCGATCGCGGATCACCAGACGCCGCTCGCCGAGCTCGAGCTGATAGTCCTCGCCCCCGACCTCGATCCGATAGTCGAGCCCGAGGAACTCGCCGAGGAGCACGTCGACGCTGTAGCGCCGCTCGGCCTCGTGCGAGCTCGGGATCCTGATGACGAGCGTCATCGCCGTCCCAGCAATTGTTCGGCAAGCAAGCGCAGCTGCATCTTGCGGGTGCCGACGTGAGCGAGCTGCGAGTACGGGCGTTGGGTCGCGCCGAACGCGCGGATGAAGCGCTCGACCGGCTCCATCATCGAACCTTCGAAGTCGAAAGAGCGCGTGACGGTGGCAGCGTGCTGGATCGCGTCCCACACCAACAGGCTCGTCGCACCACTCGAGCGGAGCGCGGGATCGCCGCCGCTCATCAGGTAGTACGCCGTGTGCTCGTCCCACACGAGATACACGCCGGCGTGAACCGCACCAGATGCGTCCTCGGCGAGGAAGATCCGCCGCTGTCCGCGCGCGGCGAGCGCGGTATCGAGCCGGCGCAACAGCTCGAGGCTGTAAGGCGGCGACTTGTCCTGACGCGCGAACGTCTTCTGATTCACTGCCCAGAACCGGTCGAGGTCCTCGGTCACGACGACAGCAACGGCCTTCTTCGCCTTCTTGATGTCAGTCTTGATATTCGAGCGAAAGCCGGCGTGCACGGCGTCCAGATCGCGCAGGTCGTCGAGCAGGTACGTATAACGCGTGGTCTGCGTGAAGCCCTGCCAGTGGAACGGTAGCCAGTTCGTGATCGAGTGATGAAAGTTCTGGATCAAATAGTCGTGCGCCGGCAGCCGCTCGATCAGCGCGGTGAACACGTCCTTCTCGTGGGACAGCCGGCTGTGCTGCTTCTGGCCGGCGGGATACGCGATCCATGGACCCAGAAACTGGGTGAGCACCGGCATCTGTAGGTACTCGAATCCGAGGTGGCGATGCCGCACGAACGGCCAAGCACCGAGCGGCGTGCCCGCATTGTCGAGGACGATCGCATCCCATGCCCCGGGCGCGACCGCATCCAGCCAGTAGTCCCGACAGAACAACGGCACGCTGGACTCGGACGCGCAGAGCTGCCGGTAGTCCATCACGCGGGATCCAGGAGCGCGTGATACCGATACTCGTAGTACATCGACCACACGGTTTCGCTGCGAAATCCGGCGCGTTCTGCAATCCGCGCGAGCTCGTAACCGGCGTAGCGATGGCCGATCTCGTGCGGGCTTCGGCGCAGACGAGCGACCGCGACGTCGAAGACGCGGCGCGCGCGGGCGAGCGGCGGCTGACGCTCGAACAAGCCGAGCTCGCTGAGTGCATAGATCCGTGGGTCGATCACGTCGAACAGGATCACGCGACCGCCGGTGGCGAGCCGGCCCCGCGCCCGCTCCAGGAAGCGTTCGAGCTGCGCCGGATCGAGGTACTGGACGACCTGGCCGGCCGTGACGCGATCGAACGTGCCGGTCACGCGATCCCAGACCGTCGCGTCGTCGGCCTCGACGAGCTCGATCGAGAGCTTGCGATCTGCGACGCGGCGTGTGGCTTCGGCCAGCATTCGCGGCGAGAAATCCACGCCGGCGACGCGCGTGAACGCGGCGGCGTAATACACGAGCAGGTCCGCAGAGCCGCAGCCGAGATCGAGGAGCGACGACCCGCTGCCGAGATGGAACAACTTCTCCGCCGCTTCCTTGCGCAGGAATTCCTCGGCTTGCGAGCGGTGCCCGCCGTCGCTGCGGTCGGCCCAGTAGTCGCGCCACGCTGGCGAGGTCATGCGCCACCCTGGACGAGCGCGGCGAGCTCGTCGGCACCGATCGTGACGACGGTCCGCCGTGACAGCCGGCGGGTCAATTGGGTCTCGATCGCGGCGACAATATCGGGCGCCGTGAACGCACCGATCGCGCCGCGGGCGAGCGGCGCGTAGTAGTCAAGTCCTCTCGGATGGCACAACACCGACGGAACGCCGAACTGATCGGCCTCGAGCACGGTGCTCGAGATCTCGGTGAGGTGCACGT
Source organism: Deltaproteobacteria bacterium (assembly GCA_040004535.1). Taxonomy (GTDB): domain Bacteria; phylum Myxococcota_A; class Polyangia; order Haliangiales; family Haliangiaceae; genus JABFXX01. Next base: position 8,419 of record JBDUAS010000013.1, on the reverse strand, counting down.
TCATGTGCCGGAGCAGAGCATACAGCGGCAGCCGCGTGGCCTCGTCGACCACGATCCGTCGATCGCGATAACCCGCGAGCGCTTCGTCGATTGCGGCGCGCTCGTCGAGCATCGCGGGGTGGAGCCGGATCCACCAGGTCCACTCTCGCGGGGAGGCATCGATCGCGGCGCGCAATAGAGGTGGCATGCCGCCGCGCGGCCGCAGCGTCACGAGCACGTTGACCGCGCTCGCAGTCCGAACCACTTCGCGATCGAAGACCTGCACGAGCGCATCGTCGTCGTGCATGAACTTGGCGAGCATGAGGTTGCCGGCGACGATCGGGCGATGCCACTGCGCAACAGGCTCGCTCCACGTGCGGATCGCGCGCGCCTCGGCTTCGCTCCAGCACCAGAACAGCGACGGCAACACCGCGTAGCCGCTGGTCGGCACGTGGCTCCAGTGGCTGTACGCCATGTGGAGCTCGCCTTGCACGCCGTGCTGGATGTCGACGGTCCGGATCCCGAGCTCTCGGCACGCGAGATCGAACGCCATCGCTGGAAGATCGTAGTAGTTGACGACGAAGCCCAGCTTGGGCCGAATCCGCGCGAGCTCGCGGGCGAAGTACCGCGCGTAGAGCCGCAGCACCGCGACGTTCTTGCGCACGGCGGCGAAGCTCGGCTGGATCTCGGGATGATGGCGCGCGAAGTACGCGGTGAGCTCGCGCTCGCCGGGGACCGGCGTCGGGCGTGCTGCGACTGCCAGCGCCGACAGCATCGGCTGGATCAGGTGCGAATCGTTCGAACGCGGGACGCGATAGCGGTGATCCGGCGCGTGCTCGAGGAACCGGCTCGTCAGCCCGCGCTGTGCGAGCAGCTCCGCGATCGGCTCGCAGAATTGATCGTACCAGCGACCTTCGACCTCGAACACCCGACACGTGGTGTGGGTGAAGAACACTGCATCCGCAGTCCCGCCGCGATCACGATGTACACGGTCTCGCCAGGCCGCTTCCGCATAGCGTGAGAGACTCCGCCCGACGCGCGCCGCTGCCGCGAACACCGACTGCCGCTCGTGATTCGCCGCGGCAGCGAACGGGTCATGCGCGAAGACGAACCAGATCCGGAACACCGGCCACACCGGGACGCCGTCGATCAGCCACTCACCGACGGGAAGCTCCGCCTCGATAGCGGTGAGCAGCGCTCGGATCTCCTGCGGGGTCATGCGACTCGCTTGAGCCCGAGTCGCGCTGCCATCCAGTACGCGGCGAGCGAGGCCATGCCCGCATACATTCGCGCACGGTCGAGTGGGCCAAGCTCGAGCTTACGTGCGTGCGCGCGCTTGACCCGGTAGAGCTCGCGGATCTGCTTGCCCATCGCGGCGACGGATTTCGCACTATCGTGATAGCGCGCGCACGCGATCATCTCGGGAACATAACGAGTCGCACGCGCCGCCGCGAACATCCGGATCCACAGCTCGTAGTCCATCGTGTAGTGAAGCGCCTCGTCGACACCACCGACGTCGACGAACAGCGCGCGCCGGAACAGCAGCGTGGGCTGCAGCACGAAGCTCGCCGGGTGCGTCACGATCGTCGCGACTCGCTCGATCGGCCGCGACCGGTACGGCCCGAGCTCGTGGCCCTCGACGTCCACGCGAACGCCGTCGCCATAGACGATGTCGCAACGCTCGTCCCGCGCGAATTCGCCGAGCAGACGAGAGATCACACCAGGTCCCGCGTAGTAGTCGTCCGAGTTGATCCACGCCACGACCTCGCCGCGGGCGAGCCGGATGGCCTTGTTGATGGCGTCGGACTGGCCGCGATCGGGCTCCGAGATCCAACGCACGCAGTCGCCGTAACTCGCGAGCACTTCGCGGGTGTCGTCGGTCGAGGCGCCATCGACGACGAGCACCTCGCTGTCGGGAATGCGCTGCGCGAGGCAACCATCGATGCACTGGCGCAGGAACTGCGCCTGATTCCTCGTCGGGATCACGAACGAGAGTTGCACCAGCGCCGAGATGTAGCGGTTTCTATCGCCCGCGTCGAGCAGGGACGCCTCGCATTGGTATAGTGCGCCGAAGATGTGGGAGGGGCTCTCCAGCATGAAGCGGTTCGTCCGCGCGCTGTCGCCCAGAGGGATCCTCGGCGCCGCGTTCGCGCTGTTCGTGATCTACGGCTTTCCCGGCTACATGAGCAACGACTCGATGGTCCAGCTGACGGAAGCGCGGAGCGGACACTTCAGCGACGGCAACCCGCCTTTAATGGCCGCAGAGTGGTGGCTGCTCGATCGGATCATCAGCGGTCCGGTGCTGATGTTGCTGCTCCAGGGTGCGCTGATGCTCGGAGGGCTGTATGTCCTGTTCCGCCGGCTCGTCATCGACAAGACGGCCGCGTGGATCGCCGGCGCGATCTTCGTCTTCCCGCCGGTCATGGTCACGATGGCCGTGATCTGGAAGGACTCGCAGATGGCGGCGTACCTCGTCGCCGGCGCCGCCGCATTGATCCAGCCGCGCCTGCGCACCCGGTTGATCGGCGTCGCGCTCCTCGTCGCAGCGTGCTCGCTCCGTCACAACGCGGTCGCGGCGGTGGCCCCACTGATCGCCGTCCTGTTCGAGTGGCGCCAAGGTATGCGCTGGACCAAGCGCCTCGCGATTGTCGGTGCGCTCGCCGTGGTGGTCGGTCTCGCTGGGTTCGGAATCACGCGCTTCCTCGCCGGCAAGCACGTTCGCCTGACACCGATGTACAACGACATCGTCGGCGTGATCGCGTATACCGATCACCGCACCGACGCCGACCTCCGCGAAGTCTTGCGCGGCGTTCCGCTCGCGATCGACAAGTACTACCAGCCGCAGGCCGAGCTGCTCGTCGGAATGAACCACGGCTGGCTCGTGATGAACGGACCCGATCCGTTCTTTGTCCCGCCGAAGAACGAGGAGCAGTGGGATGCGACCGTACGCGCGTGGAAAGAGCTCGTGTTCGACGATCCCCACGCGTACTTCCTGTTTCACACGTACCAGCTGAGTCGTCTACTCCACTGGCCCGACGACGATCTTCCAGGAGCGGTCTGGAATCTGTTCGTCGAGGCGCAGGAGCAGACGGCATGGGTCGATCACACGGCGACGTATTCGCGAGCACAGCTCGTGCTCGGCTTCGACCTGTTCTACGGACTCGATCGCAACACGTCGCTGTTCCACCCGTGGATCTACGCCGTGCTCGCGCTCCTCCTGATTCCGTTGTGCCGCACGGGACTGCCGTTCGCGCTGTTCACGAGTGGCCTCCTGTACGAGCTCAGCTTCTTCCCGGTCGGCGTCGAACCCGAATATCGCTACTCGCACTGGATGGTGCTCGCGACGGCGATCGGCGCTTGCGTTCTGTTCATCCAGCGCCGAAACCGGGCCGCGTGAAGCCGCGCCGCATCCTGCTCGCCGCGGCGATCGTGTTCGTGCTGTTCGGCTACCCCGGCTTTCTGCGCGGCTTCGACGAGCTGTTCGAGTCGCGCACCGGTGACATCACCGATTGGGGATCGCCGGTCTTTACCGAGATCTGGCACGTCCTCGACATCCTGTTCGCAGGGACGGCTCCGATGTTCGTGCTGCAAGGTGGGCTCTTGCTCGCCGGCAGCTATGCGCTGCTGCGCAGAGTCGTCCCGGATCGCTCCGCTGCGTGGGGCACGATGTTGGTGCTGCTCGCGCCGCCCGTGATCGCGGCGACCACGTACGTCGGCGAGGATGCGTTGCTTGCAGGGTTGCTCGTCACCGGCTTCGCGCTCGCACTCAAGGAGGCTCGCTGGCGGCGGATCGCTGGCGTCGCGGCGCTGCTGTTGGCGAGCACGATGCGCGAGGGCGCGATCGTTGCCGTGCTACCGCTCGTGGTCGCGGTGCCTTGGGCGACGGGACGCGGTCGCCGACTCGGCGTGGCGCTGGCGGTGTGGGGAACGATCCTCGTCCTCGGGTTCGGGCTCGATCGCCTGGTCGTCGACCGGCGCACGCAGCGGCGCGAGGTCCGGCTCGCGATGGTCGACCTCATCGGCACTATCGCGAACGCGGGCCTCGACGATGCCGCGCTCGCCGAGCTTCACCTGCCTTTCGCCGTCACGACGCAAATCGGGGCGCGCGCGAAGCAGGCATACGCGAAGCGCGAGATCGATCACGGCGACCATCGGCTGTTCGAGCCGGCGGCCGACGACACGCAAGGCGCGGTGATCGCAGCGCGCCGCACGCTGTCGCGCGCGCATCCAGCTGCGTACTTCTCGCACCGCGTTCACGAGCTCGCCGTGCTGCTCGGGTTGCGCCGCGACCCGCACACGCGACCGGTGTTCTTCTCCGAATTCGCGCCCTCGAAGAAGATCGGGTTCGCGTACTCGCAGATGGCCCACCATTCCCTCGCGCAAAAACTGCTGCTCTGGCCGGTGAAGTTGCTCTCGAAGACCCGGCTGTTTCGTCCGTACCTGTTCTTCTTCCTCGCGATCGTGCTGCTCGGGATCGCGGTCGTGCGAAAGCACGGGCTCGCGGGCGTGATCCTCGCGAGTGGGCTCGGGTACGAGCTCGTGCTCGGAATCACGACCTCCGATCCGGGCTACACGGACTCGACCTGGCTGATGGTCGCGACGACGCTCGCCGCGTTCGCGATCGCGAGGTGCGAGCTAGAAGCGCGGAACGAGCGCATCGGCGAGCAGGCACCGGTCGGCGTTGCAGACGACGATCGCGCTCAGCACCGGTAGGGTCGGCCGCATGCGCGGCGAGCCATTGCGATACGGAGTCTTCGTCGCGACGCCGGCCTGGATCCACCACGCCTCGTTGAACCGACCGAGGTCGGTGTACATTTTCACGGTGTAGCGGTTTTCCTCGTCCAGCGTCGATGCCACGACCCGCGGGCTTACGAGCTCGCTGCCATGTAGCCAAGCAAGCACCAGCGGTCGAGCCTTGGCGTCCAAAAATGCGACGTTGGTGACAACGAGCCGCGCGTCGGCCCCGGGCTCGAGCTTGTGTACGAACTGATCGAACTGCTCGCGCGCGACCGACGGCACCGTGCTCCAGATCTTTGGTGGACTCGCTTCCGCGAGCTGCGCCGGCGTCGCGCCGTCGACCTGTAGCTCCACCATGATGTGCGGGTTCTCCTCGAGCCGGCGGAACTCCGGCAAGATCTCGATCCCGCGCAAGCCGAATGCTTCGACCGCGACGAGCTGGCGCATCCGCGCGGTGCTGAAGTCCTCGCCAAAGAACCAGTTCGTCGCCAGGATGTCCGAATACGGCGGCACGGTCACGACATCACCTGGCTTCGCCGCCGCGATCAGCTCCATCCGCCGCGCACCTTCTTCGCCGATCCAGTGATACGTCGCGAGCGATGTCGCCCACGCGATGACCTGAACGGCGACGACGAACGCGATCAGCGTGATCCGATATCCGCGCTGGCGTGCGAACCACAGCAGCCACGGCACCGCGGCGACGACGAGAACGAGCGTCGCCGGCAACAGCGTCGCTTCGTAATAATGCGGGCCAAAGAGGCAGAACACCGAGGTCGCGAGGTACGCCACCACCAGCCACGCGCTCGCCCGCGGATCGGGTTGCGCGTCGTCATCACCCGCTACGAGCCGCCCGAACACGCGGCGGCCGAGCTCGACGAGCGCGAACGCGGCGACCAGCGAGACCACCTTGCCGATCGCTTCGATCGGCAGCTTCAACACGAACAGGTTCGGGTCGAGGCCGCGCCGCAAGATCTTGCCGATCTCGAGAAGTGGCGCGCGTGCGAATCCGTAAACGGTCGCGACCAGGAGTGCGCCGAGCAGGACCCGCATGTTGCGCTGGCGGCGTACAAGCACGAACACGGCGACGAGCGTGACCAACGCGATCGCCCGCGTCGACGTGCCGACGCAATAGCTCGCGACGATCACGAGCGGCCACGGCACGATCCAACCGCAACGCGCGGCCGCGACGAGCCACACCGCGATCGCCGCGCCGTAGACGTGCGTCGCGACGCTCGGGATGTAGAACCAGGCCATGCCCGCATGCGGCTGCGCGATCCAGATCAGTGCCGACACCAACCCGAGCGCGAGCAGATCGTCGCCGGTCGCTCGCGGCAACCTGCGCAGCGCGATCGTGCACGTGCCGACGACGAGCGCGACGGCGACCAGCGGCGACACCACGATGTGGACCCACGCAACGCGCGCGAGCACGTAGCCGACCGCCTCTGCGAATGTGTGATGCGCGAGCAGCCACGTCCCGACGCCCCCGTCGGGATGGCGACCGGCCCACACCCAGTGCAACCAGGCGTCGCCTTGAACCGGGGTCCATAGCGCGACGACCGCGTGGACGAGCGCGAAGGCAGCGACGCATGCGATCAGCGCGCGCTTCATCGCCAGTAGCGCCCCGCGAGCCAGCACACCTGCGGATCGCACATGAATGCGCTGAACGTGCCGCGGCAGCCGATGTCGATCGGGATGAGCGGCCCGACGTGCTCGAAGCGATCGAATTCGGTCTCGACCCGCTGCGTGCGACCGCAACCGACGACGAACGTGTCGACCGCCATCACCGGCACGCTCGGTTGCCAGACTCGTACCCACGGCCGGCCGTTGGGATCGTCGTACTGCCGGCCGTCGACGAACGCCAGCTGCGACGGCGTCCAGTCGAATACGCGCACCGGGCGATGGTGCGGATCGGAGAGCCCGGAGCCGGCAATGTCGACGGTGTAGTGAACGAGCCTGTGCCCCGGCACCGTACCGATCGGCCCGAGCGTCTTGCTGCGCCGCAGCTGGACGAGCGCCCACTCCCAGAACGTCGGGATGTAGCGCGGCATGACACGCGCCTGGTCTTCGGCCGACAGCGGCGGCGCGAACGTCGGCGTCGCGACGAAGTGATCTGGCGGCGCGGGCTCTGACCAATGCAGCGGGCGGTCGTAGTCGATCGAGTGGAGGTCGTAGACCTCGTTCGCGACGTACTCGCGCAGCGACGCGTACTGGAAGTCATCGCCCCACCACCAGCGGGTCCGCTTCCACATCGCATACGGTGGAACCTTCACATCGCTGTTCGCCGGCGCACTGGCGAGCAGCTCCACGCGATGCTGGTTCTCGCCGTAGCCGTCGTCGAGCACGTCGACGAACCGCACGATGTGATACGCGAACAGGAGGCCCGCGACGACCGCGACGATCCGCAGCGCGCGCGCATCGGCGAATAGCCACTCGATCACGATCGCGAGCGCCGCCGCGAGCAGCACGGCCGGCGCGAAGAACAGGCGCTCGCCGACGGTCGGAGATGCGAACTGCGTGCACACCATGCCGCCGGCGGCGACGATCAGCACGACGAGCGCGATGTAGCTCGCCTTCGAGAACGCCGGCAGCGCACGCCGCCGCCACGCGACGAGCACGGCGAGGATCACGAAATCGATCGCGAGCTGGGCCTCGCCGAGGAAGTCGAGCACGATCTCGGTGTTGCCGGTGACGCCGCGCTCGACGAGCACCTTGACCGGCGCGCTCTTCGTCGCCATGCCCGCGTAGCGCTCCGCCTGGCCGGGCGCGAGGAACAGCATCGGGTAGCCGATGAACAGACCGAGCGCGCCCGCGATCATCCACGCGCGCAGCCGCTGGGTGCGCCACGCCCAGACGATCAAGCAGGCCATCGCGAGCATCGCCGTCGGGCCGGTGTGCTCGTTGCCCATGCCGGCGCACCAGCCGAGCACGAACATGATCGGGACGAGCCACGGCCGCGCCGCACGTGGTTCACGGGCGAGCTCGAGCCGATACGGCGCGAACAGCGCGAGCATCGTCGCGATCGACCACAGGTAGTTGGTCGCGAACGGCCGGTAGAAATAGACGATGCCGGGGATCGGCGTGATCAGCCAGATCGCGAGCTGGAGCACCATCAGCACCGCGAGGTCGCGCAGCGTCGCGCGCGGCAGGCGTGCGAACGCGACGGTGAACGCGAGCGGCACGAGTGCGAGCTGGACGAGCGGCGTGAAGACCAGATGGATCCACCGCGGCCCGTTGACGATCAGCAGCAGGACGTCGCCGATCCGCGGGTTGAAGTGGAAGTAGTTGTAGTGGCCGTACTCCCAGATCGACGCCGCGCCGAACGCGTGATGACGGTGCCAGGTCAGCTGGTACCAGTCGTCGAGCAGCGTCGGGGTGTGGACCGCCTGGACGACGTAGAACGCCCACATCGCGAGGACCGCGGTGGCGAACACGAGACGCTCGGTGCGAACGGTCACTTGGTGAAGCGATAGCGATACAGCGCGAAGTACGACGGCACCGCGTCGCGCCAGAACCGGATCTTCTTGCCGTCTTCGAACCCGCGCGCGATGTAGTTGACCGGCACTTCCATGGGCGAGTTGCCGTTGCGCGCGAGCTTGCACGCGAGCTCGATGTCGAGCTCGAACCCGTTCGAGTGGAGGTCGAGGCCGTCGAGGCACTCGCTGCGGAACACCTTGAACATGGTGTTCACGTCGGTCGCGCGCTG